>JANMHX010000188.1:0-31435 GCA_031375485.1 Gemmatimonadota bacterium
GAGGTCGACGTCGAAGTCCAGGCCCAGAATTTTGCGCCGATGGACTTCATGCCCCAGCCCCCGCAGGGCATGGAAGGCGCCGACGTCAACTGGGGCGAGTGGCTCCAGGAAATGATGCCGAAGCGGAAGAAGCGCCGCACGGTCAAAGTGCCCGAGGCCCGCCGGATCCTGATCGACGACGAGCTCCGCCGGATGGTGGACATGGACGACGTGGTCAGCGAGGCCCTCGACCGGGTCGAGAACCACGGGATCCTGTTCATCGACGAAATCGACAAGATCGCGGGCGAGAAATCGCAGTCGGGCGGGCCCGATATCTCCCGCGAAGGCGTGCAACGGGACCTCCTGCCGATCGTTGAAGGCTCCACCGTCCAGACCCGATACGGCTACGTCCGGACCGATCATATCCTGTTCATTGCGGCCGGTGCGTTCCATGTCTCGAAACCCTCGGACCTGATTCCCGAACTCCAGGGCCGGTTTCCGATCCGGGTCGAACTCACCCCGCTCACCGAAGCCGACTTCATCCGGATCATGAAAGAACCGGAAAACGCGCTCACCAAGCAGTATCAGGCCCTGGTAGCCGCCGAGCAGGCCGAGTTGGTGTTTACCGATGACGGGATTGCCGAACTCGCCCGGATTGCGGCGCATGCCAACGAGCGGATGGAGAACATCGGCGCCCGCAGGCTGCACACCGTGATGGCCACCCTGATGGACGAGGCGTTGTTTGAGCTGCCGAATTTCGAGAAGCGGATCGTGATCGACGCGGCCGTGGTCCGGGACCGCCTGGCGAAGATCGTATCGGACGACGATCTCCGGAAGTACATTCTCTAGGGGCGGGTCTTGATCCGGAGGATGAAGGTGACGAGCATGGCCCCAATCCCGATGTGAAGGACCCGGACCCACGCCACCGGAATGATCCAGAGCGTCAGGGCAAACGTCAGCACGATCATCGTGAGGGCCAGTCGCTTGGCGCGGGCGCTCATGCTCCGATGTTCGCGCCAGTCTCGAATGATCGGACCGAAGGTGGCGTGGGACATCAGGCGGTGGTAGAACCGGGTGGACGCCCGGGCATAGCAGGACGCGGCCAGAATCAGAAACACCGTGGTCGGCAGGAGCGGCAGGAAGGCCCCGACAATCGCGAGGACCACGAACGAGTGGCCGGCCGCAAGGTAGGCCCACCGGGCCCCTCGGGATGATGCCAGTGCCAATTCCTCGTCCGCCACGGGTCGATCCTGTTGATGATATGAACCCAGTATAATCGTTCCTCCCCAGGCCCCAAAGGAGCCTTGCCTCATGCCGAAAACCTCGCTTGCTCTCGCTGCTGTTGCCCTGTCGTGGACCACCGTGGCGGCCGCTCAGCGGTCGCCCCAGGTGGCCCAATTCGTGGCCGTTGATGCCCCCGTGGTCGCCATCACCAACGTCCGGGTCATCGACGGGGTCGGCGGGGCCCCGGTCGAAGGTCAAACCGTGGTGATTTCTGGCGGCAAGATCTCCTCGATCGGGACCGGCCCCGCCCCCGCCGGCGCCCGGATCATCGACGGCACCGGGAAGTCGCTGCTGCCCGGGATGGTCGGCCTCCACGACCACAGCTATTACACCACCTCGGGCCGGGCGGTCCAGTCGAGTTACTCGGCGCCGCTGCTCTACTTGGCCAGCGGAGTCACCACGATCCGGACCACCGGGGCGAACAACCCCTACGCCGAGCTCAATCTCCGCCGGGCCATCGAAGGCGGCCAGTTTCCCGGCCCCCGGTTGTTCATCACCGGTCCCTATTTGACCGGGCCGGGTAACGGACTCGGCAGCTCGATGGTCGGGCTCAAGGACGAGGACGAAGCTCGCCGGGTGGTTACCTATTGGGCCCAGGAAGGCGTGTCCTGGCTCAAGTTCTACACTGGGGTCAGCCGGGCCGCCATGAAAGCGGCCATCGACGAGGGCCACAAGCGCGGGATCAAGTTCACCGGCCACCTCTGTTCGGTGCCGTATCGCGAAGCCGTGGCGCTCGGCATGGACGCTCTCGAACACGGGCTCTTCGCCAACTCCGATTACGACAAGACCCGGAAACCCGACCAGTGCTCGCCGAACATGATGCAGAGCTTCGTCGGCCTCGACGTGAACGGGCCCGAGGTCATGGCCACCTTCAAGGACATGATCAGCCGGAACGTGGCCCTGACCTCGACCCTCGTGGTCTACGAGCTGTTCGTGGCCAATCGCCCGCCGCTCGAACAACGGGTCCTCGACGCGATGTCGCCCGACGCCCGGACCGAATACCTGACCTCTCGGGCCCGGATTGCCGAAAGCAACGGCGGAATCCCGCTCGAGGTGTTCAAGACCGGCATGAAGTACGAGCTGGCCTTCGCCAGGGCCGGCGGTCTGCTCGGTTCCGGCGTCGACCCGACCGGTAACGGCGGGGCCTTGTTCGGCTATGGCAACCAACGGAATCTCGAGCTCCTGGTCGAGGCCGGGTTCACCCCGCTCGAGGCGATTCAGATCGGCTCCTCGAACGGTGCCAAGGCGTTAGGCATTTTCGACCAGACCGGTTCGGTGGCTGCCGGCAAAGTGGCCGATCTCGTGTTGGTCACCGGCAATCCGGCCACCCGGATCGCCGACATCAAGAATGTCGAACTGGTCTTCCGAGAGGGCCTCGGCTTCGACCCCGCCAAGATGATCGCGGCGGTCCGGGGGCAGGTCGGGGCCCGGTGAGCTACCAGACCCTCCTGCTCGAGCGGCAGGGCCACGTCGTCCGCCTCCGGCTCAACCGGGGGGACAAGCGGAATGCCCAGTCGCTCGAGATGTGGCGGGAGCTCAAGGCCGTCGGGGTGGCCCTCGAGGACGATCCGGAGGTCCGGGTCGTCGTGGTGTCGGGCGAGGGCCACTCGTTTTCCGCCGGCATCGATCTGACCGTGCTGTTCGGACAGAGCCAGGCCACGCCCGAGCACCCGCTCCCGGACGTGGCGGAGGTGCAGTTGGCCTTTACCTGGCTTCGGGATGCCCGGTTCGCCACCATCGCCATGGTCCACGGCCATGCGTTAGGCGCCGGGATGCAGCTGGCCCTGGCGTGCGACCTTCGGATTGCCACCGACGATGCGGTCTTCGGCCTCCCGGAGGTCAACTTCGGGCTCCTGCCCGACTTGGGCGGCTGTGCCTGGCTCCCGGAGTTGGTCGGCCCGGCCAAGGCCAAGGAACTGATCTTCCTGGGCGACCGGTTCGATGCCGCCACCGCCCTCCGGCTCGGGATCGTCAATCAACTGACGAGCGCTGCTACCCTCGAGGCGGTAACCACAGCCCTGGCCGAGCGGATCGCCAAACAGGCTCCCTTGGCCATTGAGGCCACTAAACGGGCCATTCGGGCCGCCGAATCGTCGGCCGAAGCCGGCCTTCGAGCGTCCGCCTTCGAGGTCCGTAAACTCTTGGTCTCCAAAGACTTCAAGGAGGCAACCGGGGCCGCGGCAGAGCGCCGCCAACCCCGTTATACTGGGGCGTGAAACCTGTCGTACGATATAGCGTACGACGTATCTCGCAACGGAAATCCCGAACCACCCGAGTCGAATGACCACACCCCGTCCTGATCTAGCCCGGCTCCGGATTGACCGGAACCAGGTTCCCAACTCACCCGGCCAGATTCTCAAGTGGCCGCTGATTTTGGCGACGACTGCCGTAGCGCTCATCGCCGGGCTGTATTTCTTCGTGCTCAAAAAGGGGGGCGGCCTCGAGGTGAAAGTGGCCCGGGCCGACATCATCGGCGGTGGCGGCGCCAACGCCGCCGGCATCACGGCCAATGGCTACGTGGTGGCCCGCACTCGGGCCTCGGTGGCGTCCAGGATTTCCGGGCGACTGGCCTCGTTGTCGGTCGAAGAGGGCACGGTGGTTCGGCGGGGCCAAATCCTGGCCCGCCTCGACAACGACGACTACGTGGCCGCCGTAGCCCAGGCCGAGGCCGAACAGCTACGGGCCGAAGCCCAGGTCGCCGAGTTGCGATCCAACCGCGATCAACTCGGCCGCGATCTGGCCCGGTCGCGGGAACTCCTCGCCAAGAAGCTCGAGCCGGCCCGGGTGGTCGAGGATCTCGAATCGCAGGTGACCTCGGCGGAGGCCCGGATCAACGTGCAATTGGCCCAGATCAAGTCGGCGGAAGCGGCGGTGCAGTTTGCCCGGGCCAATCTGGCCAACACCACCATCCGGGCGCCGTTCGACGGCACCGTGCTCCGGAAGGACGCCGAGGTCGGCGAGGTCGTGGCGCCGGTGGCGTCGGGCGGCGGCCTGACCCGCGGGGCCGTGGTCACCATGGCGGACTTGAAGACCCTCGAAGTCGAAGTCGATGTCAACGAGGCGTATATCGCCCAGATCAAGGACAAACAGCCCACCCGGGTGGTGCTCGACGCCTATCCGACCGCCACGTTTGCGGGCCGGGTCCGCCAGATCGTGCCGACCGCCGACCGTCAGCGGGCCACGGTCCAGGTCAAGGTGAGCATCACCGATCACGACCCCCGGATCTTGCCGGAAATGGGGGCCCGGGTCGAGTTCCTCGATACGGCATCCGTCTCGCCGACCGCCCCGGCCCGGATCTTCGTGCCGTCGGCGGCCGTCGCGAACGTCGGCGGGACGACGGTCGTGTGGGTGGTTCGCGACGGACTGGTGAAGCGGACGACGGTGGATGCCGGTCCGGTGTCCGGCGGCCGGAGGGAAGTCCGGAGCGGCCTTTCGGGGGGCGAGAGCTTGGTGCTCGATCCGCCCCAGGACCTGTCAGACGGAGCCAAGGTGAATGTCATCCCCAACAAGTAATCTGGTTGAAATTCGGGGTCTCGCGAAATCGTACCGGCGGGGCACCGAGGAGATTCGGGTGTTCGAAGGGGTGGACCTCGATATCAAGGCCGGTGAGTTCTTGGCGCTGATGGGGCCGTCGGGGAGCGGGAAGTCGACGTTGCTCAACATCCTGGCCGGGCTCGATACGCCGACGAGCGGAAGCGTCGTGGTCGACGGGCAGGAGATTACCCGGATGAACGCGAAGCAACTGGCCACGTGGCGTTCCACCCATATCGGTTTCATTTTTCAGTTCTACAACCTGCTTCCGGTGCTGACGGCGGCGCAAAACGTCGAGCTGCCGTTGTTGCTGACGAACTTGTCGAAAAAACACCGGCGCGATCACGTGATGGCGGCGCTGGAAATGGTCGGCCTCACCGACCGTTCGGAGCATTTTCCCCGGCAGCTCTCTGGGGGCCAACAGCAGCGGGTCGGGATTGCCCGGGCGGTGGTGAGCGACCCGACCATCATCTTGGGCGACGAGCCCACGGGTGACCTCGATGCCGCCTCCGGGAACGAAATTCTCGGTCTGTTGGAACGGCTCTCGGGCGAATTCGGGAAGACGATCGTGATGGTCACTCACGACGCCCACGCCGCCGAGCGGGCCAAGGCGATCATGCATATGGATAAGGGGGTGTTGTCGCGATGACCGTTGCCGGATTGGTGGGGGCCAACTTGTTTCGGAACAAAAAGCGGACCGGGCTCACGATTGCGAGTGTGGTGATCGCGTTCTTCCTGTTCGGGATTCTTCGGTCGTTCATCACCACGCTCGATGCGGCGGCCGCGGTCGGCAGTGAGGCGCGGTTGATCACCTCGAGCGCGTCGGGCTTCACCTTCCCGCTCCCGGAAGCGCACGCGAGCCGGCTCGGCACCGTGGCCGGTGTCAAGAGCGTCAGCTGGTCCAACTGGTTCGGCGGGTACTACCAGAATCCCCAAGATTTTTTTGCCCAGTTTGCGATCAAGGCCGACACCTATCTCCCGATGTATCCGGAGCTCGAAATCACGGCGGGCGACAAGGACGCCTTTCTCCGGGAGCGGACGGCGGCCCTGGTCGGGGTTGGCTTGCTCAAGAAGTACGGCTGGCAGATCGGCCAAACCGTCACCCTCAAAGGCACGATCTTCCAGGGCGATTGGCCGTTCGTGATCCGCGCCGCCTATACCCCGAAGGATGCGGCCTCCGGTGATGCGAACATGTTCTTCCACTACGAATACCTCTACGAGAAGGTCCCGGGGATGAGCCCGGGGTGGTTCATCCTCGAACTCGATCGTCCCGACGGCGCGGCCGACATCGCGGCCGGGATCGACGCGCAGTTCAAGAACTCGACGGCCCCGACCAAGACCGAAACGGAGCGGGCCTTTTCGGCCGGCTTCATCACGATGTGGGGCAATATCGGCTTTCTGGTCAAGGCCATCGGCACCGCGGTGTTCTTCGCGATTCTCTTCGTGGCGGCCAACACCATGATGATGGCGGTCCGGGAACGGATCGGTGAAATCGCGGTGCTCAAGACGCTCGGCTTCCAGAACCGCACCGTGTTTGGGCTGGTTCTCGCCGAGTCGCTCCTGATCACGCTGCTCGGCGGAGCCATCGGACTTGGCCTGGCCCGGGTGGCCTTCATGGGCAAGAACCCGATGGCGGCGTTTTTCCCCGGGTTTGGGGTCACCAACGGCACCATCGGGCTCGGGCTGTTGCTGGCGCTGGCGTTAGGTCTGGTCAGTGGGGCCATCCCGGCCCTCCAGTCGGCCCGGCTCTCGGTCGTGGGTGCGCTCCGGCGCGTGGCCTGAGGAGATTCTCGTGAAGATTCCGATCATCTACAACATCCGAAGCCTCCGGCAGCGCCCGGTATCGACCCTGACCACCGCGTTCGGGATGGCGTTGGTCGTGGCTGTCTTCGTATCGATGAATGCCCTGGCCGCCGGGTTCCGGGCGGCGCTTGTGAGCACTGGATCGCCGGAGAACGTGATCCTGCTCCGGAAGGGCGCCAACACCGAGATGAGCAGCGGGATTTCCCGCCAGGCCGCGAGCGTCGTGGCCGGCTATCCCTTCGTGGCGCGTGACGGCAGCAACCAGCCGATGATCAGTGCCGAAACCTTCGTGGTGGTGCCGCTCGAACGGGTCGGCGGGGGCGGGATGGCCAATGTCGTGGTCCGAGGGGTCAGCACCCAAGCCTTTCAGGTGAGGAAGGACGTCGAGATCGTGGCGGGCCGGACCTTCAACTCCGGGGCCCGTGAGGTCGTCGTCGGGGTCGCGTACGCCAAGCGGTTTCCGAACTCCGAGGTGGGCCAGGTCGTCCGGTTCGCATCGCAGGACTGGACGGTGGTGGGTCATTTTACCGCGGGGGGCTCGTCGTTCGAGTCCGAGATCTGGGGCGAAAACGAACAGTTCATGCCGGTGTTCCGGGGTGAGATCTTTCAGAGCCTGACCTTCCGGATGAAGGACCCGAGCGCCTTCGATGGACTGAAGACCACGTTGGAGGCGGATGCCCGGCTCGTCGTCGACGCCGTGCAGGAGCACGACTTCTACGCCAAACAGTCGACCATGCTGGCCACGATCCTCAACTTCATCGCGCTGTTCATCGCGTCGATCATGGGGGTCGGCGCCGTGTTCGGGGCCATCAATACGATGTACGCCTCGATTGCCTCGCGAGCGCCCGAAATCGGCGTGCTGCTGACGTTAGGGTTCAAACCCCGGAGCGTGATGAGCTCGTTCCTGCTCGAGTCGGTCTTCATCGCCGCCCTGGGCGGCGCCATCGGGTGTCTGATGACCCTGCCGATCAACGGGCTCGTCACCAGTACCACGAACTGGAGCTCGTTCAGCGAGGTGGCGTTTGCGTTCCGGATCACG
Organism: Gemmatimonadota bacterium; assembly: GCA_031375485.1. Classification (GTDB taxonomy): domain Bacteria; phylum Gemmatimonadota; class Gemmatimonadetes; order Gemmatimonadales; family GWC2-71-9; genus SHZU01. Next base: position 7,637 of record JANMHX010000188.1, read on the forward strand.
CCGGGGCTCCTGTTCAATGGGATGGCGTTTGCCGTGGTCATGGGGATCATCGGGGGCTTGCTCCCGGCCCGGCATGCGGCCAAACAGCAGGTGGTGGACGCCCTCCGGCAGGCTTAGGGGCTCGGCGCTCGGCGCTCGGCGCTCGGGGCCGGGCACTCGACCGGGGGTGGCGACCCTGCTAGGTTTCTCTCCTCTGCCATTTTGGCACTTTCCGTTACTTAAGTCGTTGAACCTTAGCGCACTGAGGGGTTCGGTCGCATGAGCGATTCGTCCAGTTTGCTTCGTACGCCGTTGGCCGAGATCCACCGGGCGCTTGGCGGGAAGATGGTACCGTTCGCCGGGTGGGAGATGCCGGTCCAGTATCCGGCCGGGATCATGGCGGAGCATCAGGCGGTGCGGAACGGGTGCGGGGTGTTCGACGTCTCCCACATGGGAGAGTTCGAGGTGACGGGACCGGACCGGAACGCGTTCGTCAACCGGATTACCACCAACGACGTCGGCGCGCTCGCGGCCGGACAAGTCCAGTACTCGGCGATCCTCAACAAAGAGGGAACCTTCGTCGACGACTGTACGGTCTACCGGTTCGACAACAAGCTGATGATCGTGGTCAACGCCTCCAATCGCGCCAAGGCGTGGGAGCACATCGTCGATCTGAAGGGCGGGGCCAACATCCGGCTCCGCGACATTTCCGACGACATCGGGCTCCTCGCCGTGCAAGGGCCCAAGACCCAGGCGCTGTTGCAGCCGATCGCTAACATGGCGCTCGATACCATCGGGTATTATCACCACGGCCAGGGCCGGATCGGCGGGGTGGACTGCTTCATTTCCCGGACCGGCTACACCGGGGAAGACGGGTTCGAGCTCTATTGCCGGTGGAAAGACACCGTGGCGCTCTGGGAAACCGTCACCAAGGTCGGAGCGCAGCCGATCGGGCTCGGCGCTCGCGATTCGCTCCGGCTCGAGATGGGCTATGCGCTCTACGGCCAGGAAATCGACGACACCATCACCCCGTTCGAGGCGGGGCTCGCCTGGATCGTGAAGCTCGACAAGGGCTCGCCGTTCATCGGGGCCGAGGCGCTCCGGGCCCAGAAGGAACGGGGGCTGGTCCGGAAACTGGTCGGGTTCAAGCTCGAAGGGCGGGGCATCGCCCGGCACAATTACCCGGTGTGGTGCGACGGCAACCAGGTCGACGTGGTCCGAAGCGGCGGCCAGAGTCCGTCGTTAGGTGTCTCCATCGGCACCACGTTCCTGCCGGCGGCCGCGTCCAAGATCGGGACCCGGTTCGAGGTCGAGTGCCGGAACGAGAAGATTCCGGCCCAGGTGGTCAAGCGGCCGTTCTGGGAGAAGGGGTCGGTCAAGAAGTAGCCGATGCGGGTGGCCATTCTCACGATCTCCGATGCCGGATCGCGCGGTGAGCGGGAGGACACCTCCGGCCAAGCCATTGCCGACTGGGCCGCCGGGCATGGCTACCAGATTGCGGTCCGGGATCTGGTGCCCGATCAGGTCACCGCCATCGTGGCCCGCCTGGCCACCTGGGCCGACGACGGCCTCGCGGATCTGATCCTCACCACCGGGGGCACCGGTCTGACCGATCGCGACGTGACGCCGGAGGCCACCCGGGTGGTGCTGGAACGCGAGGCCCCCGGCATTGCCGAGGCGATTCGGATGAGCGCCTATCCCCGATTCCCCAAGGCCGTGCTGTCCCGGGGCCTGGCCGGCACTCGGCACCGAAGCTTGATCGTCAATTTGCCGGGCAGTCCCGGCGGGGTGAAGGACGGACTGGCCGTGTTGGACCCGTTGGTCGGGCATGCGGTGGATTTGATCACCGGCACCCGAACCGGGCACTGAGGCTCCTCGATGTCTGCCATTATTCTGACCCTCGCCGATCTCGAAACGGCGGTCCCGCTCAACGCCGCCTTGGAACAGGCCGGCTTCACCACCGAACTGGTCTCGGCGGTCGACGACGCTCGGGCGTCGGTCCGCCGGGAGCAACCCGATCTCATCATCCTGACCGGGGCGGTTCACGAAGGCCCGGCGCTCGATCTCGTCAACTACGCCCGCGAGCTCGAGATCTTCACTCTGGTCCTCCTCGAGCCCACCGACTCGGAACGCACCGAGCGGGTCGAGCGGCTGGCCCCGACCGAAACGATGCTGAAGCCGATCAAGCAGGGCGATGCGGTCGTCCTGGCCCGCCGGTTGGTGGAGCGTCGGCGGCTCCAGCAGCGGATCGGGATTTCCGGCCAGAGCGGCGCCATTCATCAGGTGTTGGTCAAGATCGAGCAAATGGCGGGGGTCTCCACCACCGTGCTGATCCAGGGTGAGTCGGGCACCGGCAAGGAACTCGTCGCCAAAGCCCTTCACGATTTGTCGCCTCGGCGGGGTAAGCCCTTCATTCCGGTCAACTGCGCGGCGCTCCCCGAGTCGTTGCTCGAGTCGGAGTTGTTCGGGCATGAGAAGGGCGCCTTTACCGGCGCCGCCGAGCGGCGGTTGGGGCGGTTCGAGCTGGCCGACACCGGGACGATTTTCCTCGATGAAATCGGCGAGATTCCCCAGAGCGTCCAAGTCAAACTGCTCCGGGTGTTGGAGACCCGGTCGTTCTTTCGGGTGGGCGGGGTTCAGCCGATCAAGGTCGACGTCCGGGTCTTGGCGGCCACCAATCGGGCGTTGCGCGATTCCGTCGCGATGGGCGAATTCCGCGACGATCTCTACTATCGCCTGAGTGTCCTCAATATCGAGTTGACACCGCTTCGGGAACGCCGGGAAGACATCGGGCTCTTGCTCCGCCGGTTCGTTCGGGAGTTCGCCAAGCTCCATGACCGGCCATTCCGGGGGATCACCGCCGAGGCGATGCAGCGCCTGGTGGGGGCGCCGTGGCCGGGCAACGTCCGGCAACTCCGGAACCTGGTGGAGTCGATGGTGGTCTTGGCGCCGGGATCGGAGATCCGGGCGTCGGATATTCCCGCCGAAGTGTTGGAGGGAGCCCACACCTTGCTGCCCGTCCTCGCCAGTTCGGTGGGGCGGCAACAGCCAAGTCAGGAACTCGAATTCATCCTTCGGAGCCTGATGGACCTCCGGCTCCAGGTCGAAGAGTTGCGCCGGCGGCTCGATGACCGGGGTTCCAAGGTCCAAGTCATTGAAATTCCGGAGACTTCGGTCGCTTCGTTGCATGAGTTCGTGCCAGAATCTGCACCTCAGGACGTCCTATACCGCCCTGGCATGACTATGGCTGAAGTTGAAAAGGCGACAATTGGAGCGGCGCTGAAAGAGTCCCGTGGCAATCGCCGCCAAGCGGCCGCAAAGCTAGGAATTGGAGAGCGAACGCTCTATCGGAAGATCAAGGATTATCGGCTCGACTGAGCAGCCAGGTGTAAAGCTTTAAGGCACTGGAGCGGCTTGACATTGCCACCGCCACTGGGGATCGTTCCGGGACACCGTGAAATTCGTAATTGACGACGAACTCTGCGTCGCCTGTTTGGCGTGCGCGCGGGTGTGCCCGACGAATGCGATCGCCGTGGCGCCCGATTCGTCGTGGGTCCGGGTCATCGATGAGGCCTGTATCCACTGCGGGCTCTGCGTGCCCGAATGTCCCCACGGGGCCATCGACGTGGGCGGTGAGTTGGGCCAGGCGGTGGCCGTCGCCGCCGAGGGCACCGGGGCGATCATCGTCGACACCGAATGCGCGGCGCACTTTTATCCGGCCACGCCGGAGCAGGTGGTCAACGCCTGTTATGCGGCGGGGTTCCGGGTGGTGTCGCGGGGCGTGATCGGCGACGAGCTGGTGGCGTCGGAGTATCTCCGGCTGTGGCGGACCGAGGCCTGGGGGACGATGATTCGGTCCACCGACCCGGTGGTGGTCGAGACGGTGCGGGCCGAGTATCCGGAGTTGGTGCCGTACCTGGCGCCGGTGGCGACGCCGGCGGTGGCCGAGGCTCGGTATCTTCAGTCGGCGTATCCGGAGGGGCTCAAGGTGGTGTATGCCGGGCTCACCCCGTCGGTCGGGGCGGAGATCACGGCGGCCATCACGTTCCGGGATCTGGGCGAGTTGTTCCAGGCGCGGGGGGTGACCCTGCATTCCCAGCCGCTGGTGTTTACCCGGGTGCCGCAGGAGCGGCGGCGGCATGTGAGTGTGGCTGGGGGGCTTCCGATCGCGTTGTTGGAGGAGGCCAAGCACTCGAGTCGTCGGTTCCAGAAGGTCCGGGGGTTGGCGGGTCTCAAGGCCATTTCCCGGGCGCTGGTGGTGGACCGGATCGATCTCGGCTTCATCGACATGCTCTCCTACGAGGGGGCGCTCGATCATCCGTTATCGGGGCCGCGCGACCAGCTCTATTGGCGGCGGGCCGTGGTGCAGAGCACCGAGCCGCCCCGGAGCCGGGTGCCGGTGGTGGAGCCCGGGGTGGTGGCCAGCATCGGGGCGGTGTTCGATATCCGGCCTCGGCGGGCTGCGGCCGACCCGGAGGCGGTGGAGCAGGTCATGGAGGCGATCGGCCTCGGTCCGAACGGGAGACCGTGGGATTGCCGGGCATGCGGCTATAATTCCTGCCGGGAGTTCGCCGAGGCGGCTGCGTTAGGCCGGGCGTCGCTCCGGCAGTGCTCGCCGTACCAGGAACGACAGGCCGAGGAAGCGCAGCGGGCCGCCGCCACCGACATGTTGACGGGGCTGGCCACGTTCCGGGTGTTACGGGACCGGTTGACCCATGAAGTCGAGCGGAGCAAGCGGAGCGGTGACCGGTTTACGGTCCTGTTCCTCGATCTCGACCGGTTGAAAGAGGTCAACGACAAGTTTGGGCACGAGGCGGGGAACGACGTGCTGAAGGCGGTGTCGCAGGAGATCCGGGCGGCGGTGCGGGCTTCGGACTTGGCGGCGCGGTATGGGGGTGACGAGTTCGTGGTGATTTTGACCCGGACCGATCTGAGCGGGGCGGAGCGGGTGGCGGAGGCGCTTCGGACCGGGGTCGAGAGTGTCGGGCGCCGGTTGGGGTATCCGGAGGGGCAGGTGACGGTGAGTGTCGGGATCGCGGAGTATGATCCGGATCGGCCGTCGAGCGGTGATTTGCTGGTGAACGCGGACCGGGCGCTCTATCGGGCGAAGGCCTCGGGCCGCAACACGGTGGCGTGATAAGGACGGTAACAGGTGAGCGGACCGAATCCCATGCGACAGTCGGAGCCCCCGGTGAAGCCGGCGACCGACATCATGCCGGACCCCTGGGGGGTTCGGCGGGCGGAAAACCTGCTCACGACCCTGGAAGGGGTCCTTTCGGCGCGGGTGGTCACGACGCCGTTAGGCGAGGTTAGCGAGATTCATGTCCTGGCGCAGGCCGGGTTGCAGCCGAAGCAGTTGGTCCGGAACATCGAGTCGGCGTTGCTGGCCCATTTGGGGCTGAAGGTCGACCACCGGAAGATCAGCATTGCCCAGACCGCGGAGGTCAAACCGCTCGAGACGTTGGAACGGAGCGTGGTCCGGGAGCGGGCCCTGCAGCGGGGCGTCTTGTTCGAGAACCTGGCGGTGCATCCGAGTGCCCGGGGCATGCGGGTGGTGATCGGGGTGTCGTTGTCGATCGGCGGGCGGGAGGAGACGGCGGAGGAAGAGGCGCCGGACACGCCGCGGGGCCGGGTCGAGGGTGCGGCGCGGGCGACGGCGTTGGTGCTGGAGCGGTTGTTGGAGAAGCACACCCTGGCGGTTGAGAGTGTCCAGGTGGTGGAGGCGGTGGACCGGAGCGTGGTGTTCGTTGCCTTGCAGGGGATGGGGGGCCGGGACTCGGTGATGTTGACGGGGACGGCTGAAATTCGGCAGAGTCCGGAGCGGGCGGCGGTGTTTGCGGTGTTGGATGCGAGCAACCGGTGGGTGGACGCTCGGCGGCCGGCGTGAGGTAGTGGTTGGTTAAAGGTTTTGCAGTTCAACCTTGGGGTTAAGGAGAAAGGTATAACGGAGGGGGCCCGGTCTTCGATGTAGGAAGAGCGGAGTTGAGCGGACAACTGAGCGGAGCGTCTGGATTGCCATAGCGAGGCAATGCCATCCCGAAAGACTTCGATTGGACATGAAGGGGGGTGACGCTCATGATCAGCTGGCTCGCAGCCATCGCTGTCGGCGCAGTGCAGTTCGTAACAGGACTGTTCTTCGCTGAAGCAACCGACTGGAAATAGCTGATCGGGTCCCCCTCCACTTTGTATGCAACGTCCGAATCGGATCCACCTCTACGTTATCGGTACCGCGCTTGCCGCGACCCTCGGCCTGTTGGCCGCTTGGTCTGGCCGCGTCGATTTTCCGGGGACGTGGGGGATTGGCGTCTTGCTTTTCGTGGCGTTCCTGTTGCAGGTCAGCGCCACCGATAGCCGAGGCGGTGGTGCAGAGGGCTCTTTGTCCTTCATCGTACACTTGGCGGCTGGTGTTCTCTTCGGCGGTTTTTGGGGTGCTGTCGTCGCGGGCGTGTCTACGCTTCTGAGTCAGGTTGGGCGTCGACGTGAGCCCCTGAAAGTCGTTTTCAATGTCGCCCAGCGAGTAGCCTCAACGATCGCCGCGATGACCGCCTTTGGATGGCTCGGCGGTACAGTACCGCCGGATGTCTTGGTGCCAGGGAGTTCGGTTGACACTGGTCTCTTGGTGTTGACGATACTCGCCTTTCTCGGCTCTGCTGCGATCTACTTTGTCGTCAACTCTGCGCTTGTTGCTGGCGCAGTTGCCCTTTCCAGTCAGAAGCGTTGGGGTGATGTCTGGACAACCACCTACCTTTGGGTAATCGGATACGACGTCGCGGCTAGTACGATGGCGTTGGTTATCGCGTGGTTGTATTTGAAATTCGAAGGCCCCGACCCTGTCTCGAGATTCGGATTCTTGCTCTTTGTTGTCCCGCTCATTGTGGCGAAGCATGTTTATGCAAAGCTGAACACGCTCCAAGTGGTCTACGACGAGTTGGACAGGGCCCATGATAGGCTTGAGCTCTCTCTTCGCGAACAACTGGAAATGATGGTGAAGTCGATCGAGGCACGCGATCCGTATACGTCGGGCCATTCTAGGCGGGTCGCGGCTTTGTCGAAGGCGATTGCGACGGACTTTGGAATTGAAGGAGAAGAGCTCGAGTGGGTTGAGAACGCGGCGCTTCTGCACGACGTAGGTAAGATCCACGCCGAATTCGCGCCCCTCCTCCAGAAGGAGGGCAGGCTGACACAAGACGAGTGGGAGATCATGAAGACCCACTCGATCAAGAGTGCTGAGCTGGTCGGTTTGTTTAGCCGGTTCAGAGGCACTGTTGAAACAGCCGTGCGATCGCACCACGAGCGGTGGGACGGCAAGGGCTACCCAGATGGCCTGGTCGGTGACGGCATTCCACTGGGCGCTAGGATCATCATGGTTTCTGATACCATTGATGCCATGACTACGGACCGACCTTACCGAAAGGCATTGTCCTTTGAAAAAGTGGTCGCCGAACTCACCAAGTACCGCGGATCTCAGTTCGATCCCACAATTGTTGACGCAACAATCAATTCGGTAACCGTCCGCCGGCTGGTTAGTGACAAAGAATTCCTTGCTGAACAGACGGTGGCGCGTACTGTCTCTCAGGTGCGCGCAAGGCCAGCGCTTCGTTCGCAGTCGAGTTTCCTGGACGCGTTGAGAGTTCAAGCGGGCGGAGGCGACTCCAGCCAATAGCTGTTCATCAGACGCGTGGGACCCCATTGGATAGCAATCGCCGCTGTCGTGGTGCGTGCCCGATCGCAGAAATTGCAGTGTCAGCCTGCCTGGCCGCGCCCGCGCATCGGAGCTCCTTCACCCGTGCGCCAGCGCTCGGTCGAGGCGGTACCCGAATAACTCCTCGATGAACGCTACTGTGGCTTGAGGGAGGTTCGCGGAGGCGAGGGTGGCCTCCGAGGCAGCGCGGGTCGCTAGCGCGGGATCCCGTAGTCTCATGCGAAGGCTGACGGCAAGCAGGACCTCCAGTCGATCAACGGCGTCCAGCTCCCACCTACGCTCAAAGGCCTCGATCAGCCTGGCCCAAGTGAAGTCCTCTGGCTGGCTGCCTCCCGCAACTGCGGTCCAGCGTATAAAGGCTCCGGCGATTCCGCGGGATAAGGCCTGATGTTGCTGGCTGGCAACGGCGCCGTTCGCTATCCTGATGCCCCGGCCACGCTGTCCAGCCAGCCAGTAGATATCCGCCCTAAATAGGACGAGGACTTGTTGGAACCACGGGGAATGCCCCTGTTCCGGGTCTGCGATTATCGAGGAGGCCAGCGCCTCGATAGCCGCCTCCTTCCTTCCGGTACTGATGAGAGCGCAGCAAAGTGAGTAGCACAAGTTGGCTCCGTTTACTTGCGCTGACGGCAGTTGAAATAGCTCCTTTCTGCCCTCAATGGCCGCCGCTATTGATATCACCTCCGCATAGAGCCCCAAGCGCAAGCAGGCTAGAGCCGCGGTTCCCGATGCCTGGACCTCGAGTAGATCGTTGCCCAGGCGCTTGGCGTTCCGGATTGCCTCCTTCGCTCGCTCGCGGGCCTCTTCGTAGTTGGCCTGTGCCGCATGAACAACCGCGAGTCCAATCGTGAGATTCACGGCGGAAGCGTCTGCGGCACCAATAGAGCGTGTCACGTCGAGCGCCCGCTGCGCGTGGCGCTGAGCGCTCTTTAGGTCGCGGCAATAGTAGGAGGACATTGCCGCTGCGGTGTGGACAAGGGCGACCTCCCGGGGGCCCTGGGTCGCAACCTTCTCCCATTCAGCCTGAACTCTCCGGAGAAGGGTCTCATCGAGCTGGGAGCCAGCGATCTGAGCTGCAAGTAGGAGTGCTCTAGGAATCGCCGCTGGCCCTCGTTGAGCAACGTCAAGCAGTTGTTCGGCAATCACAATGAGTTCCGCCGCCCCTATTGCGCCGAGGCGCCAGCGGGCTTCGATCAACAGAACGTCTACCAGTGGGGGCCTAGTGGCTGGTGGAATCGAGGTGGCGACGTCAATGGCCTGTTGCCAAGACCCTATCTCGTTGTGGGCTTCGACGAGTATTGCGGCCGCCGATGTGAAGGTGTGGGCCGGCACGTCGGCTAGCGAGCTTGCAAGGCTTAGAATGGCCTCATGAGGTGCGCCGCTCAAGAGGGCCTTTTGAGACCCGCAAAGAAGAAGAGGTGCCGCATCCTCTGGCCGTTGTGCCCGCATTAAGTGCCAGGCAAGGGCAAGGTCAGAGTAAGCCAGTTTACCTCCTAGGGCTACGTCAGCGATTGCTGAATGCAACTCCGCCCGTACGGCAGCAGGCATCCTGAGGTAGATCTGGGCCCGGATCAGCTCGTTGATGAATTCGAGTCCGTTGCCAAGGTCGCGCAGCACCCGACGTTCTGTAAGGTCGGAAAGGCCTTCGATCGCTTGTCCCAGATTCAAGTCAACAATCGAATAGGCGGTCAAGTTGTCGAGGCCTTGTCCGAGTACGGCCGCCAGTAGCAGAACCTGCCTTGACGGGGTAGGTAAGTCCGCGAAGAGGCGCTGCACGAGCTCGTTGTAGGGGTCGGCAAGTGACTGGAGCGTCTCGGTGAGCTCTCTGGTCATGGCCCGAAGCGCCAGCCCCAGGCATCCGTTCCCGTTCCTCTTCCAGTCATGGACGAGGAACTCCAGCGCCATTGGAAATCCGCGCGAGGCCTGCACGAGCGCCCGACGTTCTGGGAGGAGGGGGGTAGGTCCACCCCGGACAAGATCTATAAGCAGCTCATGACTCTCTTCTGTGCTGAGCGGTTCCAGGGTAACCCCGTCGCGTCTAGTCTGCTGAAACGCAGGGAAGTGCCTCCCATCGTTCGCGGCCGACGATCCAGTTGGGCGAGTTGTACTCACCGCAAGCAATCGACCCTCCTTTAGCCGCCGCATGACGAGGTGCAACACCGCCAAACTCGCCTCATCCGCGTTGTGGATGTCATCCACCACCAACAACAACGGCCGCTCCTCCATCACCGCCGTCAACAGATCAAGCACCCCCTCCGCAAACAACAACCGGGCCGATTCCCCCTCCCCCTGTTTCGGCTGCGGAAGATTCGGGAAATGGGCCTTCACCCCCGGCACCAACCGCGCGATCTCAGCCAACGCCTCCGGTGCCGTCGCCGCCAGGCCCGGCCGGCCCAGCAACCCCGTCACCAACCCCCCAATCATCGCGAACGGGATCCGTTGCTCCATCTGGTAACACTGGACCCGCGACACCGAGGCCCCCTCCATCCCCGCCGCGGTCACCAAACGCTGGGCCAAGGTCGTCTTCCCAACCCCGCTGTCACCAGCGATCAGGAAATACCGCGGCTCGAACTGATGCACGGCCTCCCAGGTCTCATACAACACCCGGTATTCGGCCCGCCGACCTACGAACTTCCGGTCCCGCCACTGCTCCGCCGGAACCGCCGGGATCGGATTCGGCTCCTTGGGTTCCCAACCCCGCTTCCGGAGCTGCGACGCCATGCCCTCCACCAACCCCGACGGCTCGGCCCGGAGCTCGCCCGCCAACTGCTCCTTCCACTCGTCAAACACCCGGAGCGCCGAGAACCGGTCGCCGACCAGGGCCAGAGCCTCCATCTTGGCCCGGATCGCTTCCTCCGCCAGATGATCGAGTGCCAACAATCGCTCGGCCCGTTGCATGATCTCCTCATGCGAGCCCCGGCGCCGGCCATGGTCGATCAAGGTCAAAAGCCCCGCATGGATCGCCGGCATCCGGTTGGAATGCTCCCGCTCCTTCCAGAGGCTCCACTCCGGACAATCGTCGAGCTCGAACCCCCGGAGGAACCCGTCGACATCGATGACCGCCTCGCCGTCGGGTCCAATCACCTCGCCCTTTTCCAATGGATCGAGGTCCAAGGCCAACTCGGCCGGGTGGAACCGGACCAGGTCCCGGGCCGTGGTAAAGGCGGTCTTCCCGAAGATGTTTCTGAGAATCGACAACGCCGTGGCGCACGAGTGGCGGCCCCGCTTCGGCGGCACCGCGCCCCAGAACAACTCGACCAGCCGAGCCCGGGTGTGGCTCCGCCGCCGCTCGATGGCGAGGTACACCAGCAGCGCGAGATGCTTCTTGACCCGGAGCCTGACGACCTTGCCCTCGGCCGTCCGGAGTTCCGGGACGCCGAGGCAGGTGAGCACGAAGCGTTTGGCCATGGTCCATGATGGTATCGCCGAATCAAATCGACCTCAACCGGGCTGGCGGGGAAGGGCCAAAGCCGTTGATGATTTGTAATGTTGGGCCGGGCCGGGGCTTGCCAGGCTATCTTCCGGGGTCCTCACGGAGGTCACACCCGATTCGTCCCTCGCTCCTGCTCTGCTCCGCCGCGCTCTGCTGGGCCGCGACCGCCGCCGCCCAATCCGGGCTGTCGAGTGGCCGCACGCGCCCGGGCCGTCGAGGGGAGCCCGAGTTCCAGTTAGGCATTCTCGGATCCGGTACCAAGGCCAACCAGGAACGAGGGGTCGGTTTCTTCGCGGGACTCCGGCTCCCGATCAATCGGTGGTTGTTTGCCAATGTCGAAGCCGGACACGTCTACCGGGCCACCGGCTCGAACGCGAGTTTGGTGACGCCGCCCCCGCCGCCCCCCACCGGCCCGTTCGTACGGACCGGGACGGAGTTAACCGATCGCTTTCCGTTGGTCTTGCCCACCGGGTTCTTCGCCGCCCGATTGTCGAGCCAATTGTCCATGGGCGGGGGCGCCAAGCTCCGCCTTCAAGCGGGGACTCGGCGGCGGAATGCGAGCCATGCGTGGCTTCCGACCGCCGGCGTCGCCGTCCAATTCCCCAGTCGCTCCACGCCGGTGTTTGTCGAGCTGGAGGTGGCCCGGTATCAGATCGGCTATCAGGACGTCCGCGAGGAATTCCTGGACGGCAACCTGGTGACCCGGACGGTGACCCCGAGCGACCTGAAACCGCTTCGAGGTCCGGAGATCGTGATTCGGGTAGGGCTGTCCTTCGGGCCGCAACAGCGGGGTCGGCGGCGCTGAGTGAACAGCGATAGCTGGGCCGCCGGGTCGACCTACGAAGACTTCATGGGCCGGTGGAGCCGACAGCTCGCGCTTCGGTTCGTGCCCTGGTTGCGCGTCCCCGGCAGCGGTCATTGGCTGGATGTGGGGTGTGGCACCGGCGCCTTGACCGACGCGATCTGCAGGCTTGCCGATCCCGCCTCGGTACTGGGGTGCGATCCGGCCGAGCCCTTCATCGAGTACGCGCGAAGCCATTCTGGGGACATCCGAGCCTCCTTCATCGTGGCTGGCGCGGGGAGCCTTCCGAGCCGCCCGGGCGGTTACGGCAACGTGACCTCGTTACTCGCCCTGAATTTCTTTCCCGACCCCGACGCTGCTGTCCGCGAGATGCGGTCGCTCACGGCGCCGCAGGGTGTCGTCTCTGCGTGTGTGTGGGACTACGGGGGCAAGATGGAGCTGCTTCGCTACTTCTGGGATGCGGTCGCGGTGGTGGATTCGGCGGCTCGGACGCTGGACGAAGGCGAACGCTTTCCGCTCTGCCGCCCCGCGGCACTCGTCGACCGATTCCGCGCGGGCGGGCTCGGCGACATCCGTTGCGAACCGATCGAGATCACCACGGAGTTCACCGACTTCGACGACTATTGGCGGCCGCTGCTCGGAGGGACGGGTCCGGCCCCATCCTACGTCGCCTCGCTTGACGCTGATCGCCGCACGGCCCTGGCGCGGAGGCTCGAACAGGCTCTTCCGCGAGGGCCGGGTGGAACCATCGTTCTCACCGCACGCGCCTGGGCGGTGCGGGGCACCGCGGCCTGAGTTCGCCCCGTCGGCGAGTGACCTCATGATCAACCGAGCCATGGCCACCCTGCTGCCGGCGATAGTCCACTCGATGCTCTTTCGATCCGCACCGTTCGGACCCCTTCAAGTACCCTTCACGCAGCCTTAACGCGCTACCGGGCACATTCCCCCAAGACGATGTTACCAGGGTACTGGATCTGAACGTGAAACTCCTCTTCGCATTGGTGGTCTTGGTCCACGGCCTCATCCACTTGATGGGTGTCGCCAAGGGGCTGGGGCTCGCGGAGATGCCCCAGTTGACCCACGGCATCTCGAGGCCTCTGGCCCTGCTGTGGCTGCTGGCGGCCGGGTTACTCCTCTCGACCGTGGCGGCGCTCTATCTCTGGCCCCGATGGTGGTGGGCGGTCGGGGCCATTGCCCTCGTTGTCTCCCAGGTGGTCATCATCACGGCGTGGAGCGATGCCCGGTTCGGCACGATCGCGAATCTCATTCTGCTCATCGGCGTCGGGTACGGCTTTCTCTCGCAAGGTCCGTCGAGCTTCAGGGCGGAATACTCGGCGGCGGTCGAGCGCTTGGTGAAACCCGCTCCCGATACTTCGCTCATCACCGACACCGACCTCGCCCATTTGCCCGAGGTGGTCCAGAGGTACCTTCGGACCGCTGGTGCGGTTGGGCAGCCGAGAATCCACAACTTTCACGCCCGGTTTCGCGGCCAGATCCGGAGCGGACCCACGTCCAGATGGATGACCTTTTCGGCCGAGCAGGTCAATGGGTTTGACGAGCCGTTTCGTCTCTTCCTGATGAGAGCCTCGATGTTCGGCGTTCCGATGGAGGCTCTGCATCGGTATGTCGGCCGATCGGCCACCATGCGCGTGAAGGTGGCGTCGCTCGTGCAAGTCGCCGATGCCCAGGGGCCGGAGATGGACCGGGCCGAGACGGTCACGCTGTTGAACGATATGTGCGTGCTCGCGCCGGGGGCGCTCATTACCCCGAACATCCGGTGGGAAGAAATCGACGCCCGGACCGTTAGGGCCGTCTTTACCAATGCCGGGCAGACGATCAGCGCGGAGCTCTCGTTCAACGAATCCGGCGAGTTGATCGACTTCCGGTCTGACGATCGCTTCCGGTCGGCTCCCGATGGGAAGACGTTCACGAGGACGCGGTGGTCGACTCCCCTGTCCGACTACCGCGCCTTCGGTCCACGGCGGATCAGCGTCCACGGGGAGGCGCGCTGGCACCCCGCCGAGGGCCCGTTTGCCTACGGTCGCTTCGAGCTCGAAGCGATCGAGTACAACGTCAAACGGCCGTAGCCGTCACCCGATGACGTGATACTTCCGGGCCCGGGTTCGCACGTCCTGGGTCCGATCCAACTCTCGGAGCGCCGCGAATGGCAGGGCGTCCTTGGTCGCGTTGGCGATCGAGCCGGTCGCCTTGATTTCCTGGAGCGCCCGCCGCACCGCGCCGAGGGCCACCATGCCGAAGTCGAGGAAGGCCGCGAAGGCCACGTTGACGGCCTTCATCTCCTCGATGGTGCCGCCGATCGACATGATCGGTTTCTTCACCACCCCGAACGCCTCCTTGTTTTCCGCCATCGGGAGTCCGGGGAACCAGAACCCGTCGGCACCCGCTTCGGCGTAGGCCGCGGCGCGCTCCATGACCTCGGTTTTCCCCCGGCCCTCTCGGAGGCCCACCGACGCGACCAGCAGAACGAAGTCCGGATCGCGCCGGGCGTCGGCCGCGGCCTTGATCTTGTCGACCATCGTGGCGAGCGGCACCACGTCGCCTTTCGGGGCCCCGAGATGGGGCACGAGGTCGGCGTCCTCGATCAGGATGGCGGAGAGCCCGGCCCGCTCCGCGAGTTGAATGGCCCGGTAGACGTGCATCGCGGTTCCCTTACCGTCCTCGATGTCGAGCAGCACCGGAATGTCCACCCCGCCGGCGATCGGCTCGGCCACCGCCAGCAAATCCGACAGGGTGACCAGGCCGACGTCTGGGATCCCGAGGGCCCGTGACGGGGCTTGCCCCGAGATGCACACGAACGGGAACCCCTCCTGCTCGGCCAGCCGGGCCGAGAGCAGGTTCTCGAGGACCGGTGAGTAGAAGGGATCGCCTTTAAAGAGCTGACGGAGCCGGCCGGCGCGAGTGAGGGTTTGGGGGGTCGGCATCGGTGGAGTTGCCGTTGCCGAGCCGAGTTCTGGTCCGGCCAACGCGCCGGCGGCCAGGGCGGTGGCGGAGCTCAAGAATTCACGGCGCGTGGGCGGTCCTTGCATGGTCGGGCTCCGTTGTGGGTGCTGGAATAGTAGCCGAGTATCCGGTCGGGCCGAATTGTGACGGATGTGACAGACCGGGTCCGGGGTGGGTAGTACCGTTACGTCCACTCCCAATGGAGACGCCGCCCATGATGCCTTTCTCCCCCAGGCTTCTGCCGCTGATTGCCGTGGTTTTCCTGGGCGGCCCGTCCGCTCCGAGCGAGGTCAGCCGAGTCCGGCGTCACCTCATTGGCGCGGAGACGGTGCTGGCCCGGCGGGACGAATCCCAGCTATCGGCGGGCCAGCTGGCGAATCGCCGGCGCGTGAAGGGCCTGCTGGCGGAGTATCGCAGGGCCGGGCAATTCCCGAGGAACGAGGACTTCGCCGGCCGCCTGGTCCCGTATTTTCGCGATCGCCGCGGCGCCCTCTGCGCGATGGCGTTCCTCCTCGAACGGACCGGCTACGCCCACATCGTGAATCACGTCGCCGCGACCCGCAACAACGCGTACGTCCGGGAATTGGCCGACGAACCCGGATTGGCCGAGTGGTTGGACCGCTTCGGGCTCACGGTGGCGGAGGCGGCCCGGATTCAGCCGGCGTACGGGGGCCCGCCATGGGAACCGTATGTCGACCCGAACAAGATCACCTCGGGCTACGCCGTGGCCTCAGTGGTCGGGATCGGCCTATCGGCCACCGCCACCGCGCTCAACCTGGCCGGCCCCCGAAGCCGGCAGCGGCTGGCTTGGCTCGGCGCCGGGGCCGGCGTGGTGACCGCCATGTTAGGCGCGGGGAAGGTGGACAACGAGGCGCCGGTTCGGAGACTTGGGGTTGCGAACCTGGTGGTGGGCGGGATTGCGGCGTTGGTCGGGATTCATGGATTGGTCGATCGGAGCCAACCCGGCGCCGGCGATGGCCGGGAGCTCCGGCGAGCGCTCGATGTCGGGGTCACCGTCGGTCCTGGCGGCGCACCCGGCCTCCGAGCGACGCTCCGGTTCTGACGGGGAGGTCCGCGTGAACAAATCGGCGCTCACGATCGGCTGGCGGGTGTTGCTGCTCCTTGGCGCTCTCGGGTGCACCGAGCTATCCGGACCGGTGCCGGGTCGGCTCTATTCGGGGTATGACCTCAGAATGATTGACAGCCAGTTCCTGCCGGTCGAGGTGACGCCGGGCGCACTCCTGCTCGCCAACGGCCTCGCCTTCGGCGTCATCGGACGGCCTCGTGGCGAGGAGGGCGGGACCGGCTTGGTGGCGTACGTAACCCTGATCCGGCAAGGGAATCAGAACGCCGTCCGGGAGGTCGTGCATCTCAATTACGCCGTGGATGCTGATGAGGTACGAATCGACCTTTGCCCGCCGTCGGCCAATTGTCTGGTGCCCACCGAACTCATCGGCTCCGTCGTTGCGGGGGGCAACGAACTGATTCTTACGCACTTCCTGAACGGCCAGGCCGGGCCGGTGTACCACTACTTCCCTGCGCTGGCTGAGTAGCCGCGGGGCCTTCCTTCGCGATCAGTGGGCCGCCATCCACCGGAGGAGCGCGGTGACGACATCCTGGTCCAACGCCCGCCCCTCGGCGCTGTAGCCGGTCTGGACCGCCGCCATGTCGGCCCGGAGTTGTTCCGGCGACAGGGGTTCATGCTTGAGGACGTGATTGGCGTCGGAACTCAAGTGGTACGTCACGTTCCGCTTGGCGCCGCGAAGGGCCGCGACCAACCGGTCCGCGTCGAGGGCCGGATCGACCTGCATGTCTTTGCCCCCCTGCAGGACTAGGACGGGTACCTCGATCTTGGCGGCCTCGACCGCGGGCTCGAACGACACCAGCGCCCGGCCGATGTTCGCCACCGGCTTGGCCATCATGGCGTAGAAGATCGCCTGCATCTGGGGCAGCGGCGACATGCTCTTGGGATCGACCTCTTTCCCCGCCGCGAAATCGGCGAGCCCGTCGCGGATCGGCTTCATCTGGGCTTCGACCTGATCGGGCGGGAGCTTCGCGACATTCCGGAGATTGCCGTCGAGTTGGGTGATCAGTACGTCCTTGAGCGCCCGGCCCGGTCCGGCGAGGAGGATGACGCCGCGGACCGCCTTCTGCTCCGCCAATGCCAGCCGGGTGACGTGCATGCTGCCCTCGCTGTGCCCGGCAATGAAGATCCGATTCCGGTCGACCTCCGGACGGCTCTGGAGGAGGGCCAGCGCGGCCTGGGCTTCGGTGCGATAGGTGTCGAGCGTCAACTCGGCGAGCGGGGGCCCGCCGTTCTTGCCCGAGAAGGCCTTGTCGAACCGGAGCACCACCAGCCCCTGACCGGCCAGCGCCTCGGCCAGTTGTTTGGCGCTCCCGTTCTTTCCCTGAAGCAACGGGCTGTTCCAGTCCCGATCGGTGGGGCCGCTGCCGGCCATGAGGAGCAGGGCGGTGGCGGGGCCGGTCGCGGTTCGAGGACGGGTGAGGGTCCCTGGGATGGTCCGGCCGCCGGCCGTAAACGTCACTTCGTCGGAAACGACCATCGTATCAGCGGGCATGGACACCTTGGGGAGTGCGAGTGTTAGGCACGCCAGCAATCGGATCATCGAAACCTCGGGGGGTGCTGCGGGGTGGGGAATACTACCTAGGGCCGAGGCGATGGCGAAGCGGACCACGGCATGCTTGGTTCGCTTCGCCACCCCGATGCCTTCATGCGGCGGCCGAGTCGTTAGTGGGGGCGGACGGCTTCGGCGACACCGTCTTCAGGTTGCGGGCCACGTCCCAAGTGGCCAGGAGGTCGGGCTGATTGGCGAACCGATGCCGATTCAACCCGTGGATCCGGTCAACCAGGCCCATGATCCGGGAGCCCACCAGCTCCAAACCCGCGCTCGAGTGGACCCACTCCTGCCGGGCGGCGGATGCCGTCTCGGTGGCCGTCCGATACTGGGCGACCAGCTTGTCCGCCTCGCCGATCTGCCGGCCTTCGGAACCTGAGTCAATCCGAACCGAGGGCCTCGAACCGGAATACCGAGAGTCCCTGCCCCCCGCTCCAATAGGTGAGCTCCAAAACATCACCGACAACCGGCCCCGATAGCGCGGTCAGCACCACCCCGCAGTTGGTTGGGGCGATCGCGCAGAAAGGGATGTGAAGGATCGAGCCGGACACCGCAAAGTCGAGGGTCGTGGTGCCCGTCTGACCAGCGATGGTGATGGTGAAGGCCACGCTTCCATGGACGCCGTCGGACAAGGCGCTGATGGCACCGAAGTCCAGCCGTCCGGCCTCGATCGCCTGAGGCCACCCGATCGGCGTTCGGGGCAGGACCTGGTGATCGATCGTCGTCAGGGCGAATCGGAGGGCCGGGATCACCGGCTCGCTCACCGAGCGACAACCCACGAGCAAGACGACGATCCAACTCCCGCGCACCGTCAGCATGGGGGCCGCCGCCCCGGCGGGCCGGGGGGATCGGAGGGCCGCCCCGCCACGACCTGTCCCTTCGTCGCCAATGATGCCTTGTATCGAACCAGTTGGCGCACCGGCTGGCCGTCGCGCACCGCGGGCGTGTAAAGGAGCACCGGCAGCGCCGCCCGGACGGCCGCCGCCAATTCAGGACTATTGCCGGAGACGACGCGAACCTCCGCGAGTTCCGGCCGCCCGGCGGTGTCGACGACGAATTCGAGCTCGGTCCGGTAGCACCCGTCGCCCGGACCGGCGAGAGCCGGCTCGAACGATGGCTGAATCCGTTGGCGAACCTTCGCCGGTTGGTCCACGTCGCAGTCGCGAAACACTACCGACGGGCCGCCAGCAATGGAATCCGATGCCTCACCAGTGCACCGCCCACCTTTTCGCTGGGCCGCGGCGGACCCCGCAATCGAGACCAACGCCGCAAGAACGAGAACACGACGCATTGAGGTAGCTCCGCCAGGGATGGACTGAATCAGCGGAGTAAAGATGGCACGAACCCGTCAAGTCCGCGTCAAGTCGGGTCGGCGCCCCCGGGCCTGCCGACGGATCGGCTAGCGGATACTGACGGTGTTCCGAGGCTGAGTCTCAGTCCGATCGGAGGGCGCTGAACCGGAAGACCGAGTTTGCCCCTCCGCCGATCGAATAGGTGAGCACCAAGGCGTCGGCGGTAACCGGCCCGACGAGCTCGGTCAGCACCGCCGTGCAGAGCGCGCCGATTGGGCAGAGATTGATGTGGAGGATCGAGCCGGTCACCGCGAAACTGTAGGGCGTGGTCGTCGTCTGCCCAGCCACCGTGGTCGTGTAGGCCACGATTCCCTGGGCGCCGTCGCTGAGTCCGGCGATGGTGCCGAAATTGAGCCCCGCGGACGCGATGGCGTGCTCGGGCGGCCACCCGATCGGCGCTCGGGGCAGCACCTGGCCGTCGATCGTCGTGAGCGAGAATTGGATCGGCGGGGTCGGCTCGTTTACTTGGTAACAACCAGCGACCAAGGCGAGCGTCAAAAGCAGTCGTTTCATCAATCACATCCAATGGGGTCCACCAGGAATACCCACCCATCGGGGGTTTGGTCACACCCGGGTCGCCCGGCCGTCAGCGCGCGGGCTCGCAACAGAACTGGCTCGGAGGTGCTCACGGGGGCCTCACGATCGGTCGATCACTGGCCGAGTCATGCGGCTGATCCGCGCCAGCCGGATGAAGACAAAAACCGTGGCCGCCGCCACGATCACGAGCCCAACGACCGAACCCCAAAACGACCGATCGGCACCGGTGGTCCAGATCAGCGTTGCCGGACCGGACGCCGCCTGCCACTCCGCCTGCCCATGCCGCCAGAGATCGAAGTTCGAGTAGAGGTTCCCGCCCGTGTGGAGCACTACCGCGGGAAGAATCGACTCGGTCAGGTACGTCACCGTGCCGTAGATGGCCGCCACCGCCACGTAGTACGGCCAGAGTATCGGCGTGAAGTCGAGATGAGCCACCGCGAACATCGTCCCCGTCACCAGGATCGCGACACCCAATCCAAAGCGCCGCTCGATCGGGCCCTGCATGTAGCCCCTGAAGGCGGCCTCTTCGATGATCCCGGCCACCGGCGCGGCCATGATCAGCAACGACACGATGGTGATGCCCGGTACCTTGCCCAGGTCAGGCATCTGTTGAACCGGGAGCACCACCATCCGATTCGCCACCTGAAGCCCGAAGACCAGGGCGACAATCGCGAGCCCGCCGGCCAGCAGGGCCCATGCCCAGACTCGGCCCGACACGGGGTTGGCTCGGAGACCCCCCCGCCACGGCTCCGCCCGTTTCAGATATCGCCAGCCGAACCACAGATACGCCGCGGTCACCGGTACCGCCCACGGCAGGCCGGGATAGAACCGCAGATTCGCCGCGAAGAGGAGGTTCCGCGGGAGCGTTCCGGCAAGCATGACCAGCATGCCGGTGAGGACGGCCTGGATGATGATCGTCACGGGTCGAATACTAGGCTCAACCATGCCCCATCGTCGACTGACCTGCCGATTCGCTCTCGGGACCCTGGCCGCCGCCATCGGATGCGGCCAGCTGGTGGCGAGGGCGCGCGGAAGTCTCGCTCCGACCCGTGGTGGCCGGTTTTGAGGGGTCCCGCAGTGGCCGGATTTGGGTGTTCACCGAGGTGCTGGACTTTGGTCGGGCGGCGTGGTAGCTCTTGGGGGGAACGTCATCCGGCCGCCAAGCCATCCAGGCTGCTTGTGCCGACGGCCTTTCACCTCGCTCACCGGTCGCC
Organism: Gemmatimonadota bacterium; assembly: GCA_031375485.1. GTDB lineage: Bacteria > Gemmatimonadota > Gemmatimonadetes > Gemmatimonadales > GWC2-71-9 > SHZU01. The sequence continues at coordinate 28,253 of JANMHX010000188.1, forward strand.
ATTCCATGCCATCACGCCCCCCATCAGAGCCCTCGGAGGGATCGAACCTCCGCGTCTACCGCGACGCCGATGCCGACCTGGCCCATCTTACCGGCCGACGGATCGTCATCGTCGGCTACGGCAACCAGGGCCGGGCCCAGGCGCTCAACCTGCGCGACAGCGGCATCCCCGTCACGATCGCCGGCATCGGCGACTCCAGTCTCGACCGGGCCCGGGCGGACGGCTTTCCGATCATCCCGGTCACGGGCTGCGCCAAGGCGGCCGACGTGCTGATTCTCCTCATCCCCGACGAGGTCCAGCGCCAGGTCTACGACCAGGCGTTGGCAGCGGACCTCGGTCCCGGCAAGCTCCTCTGCTTCGCCCACGGATACAACTTCCATTTCGGCGCCATTGCTCCGCCGCCTGAGGTCGACGTCGTGCTGCTCGCGCCCCGGATGATCGGCGCGGTGGTTCGGTCGTCGTTCGAGGCCGGGAAGGGTGCCCCCGCCTACGTGGCCGTGGGCCAGGACGGCTCCGGTCACGCGCGGGACATCCTCCTCGCGCTCGCGAAGGGCATCGGGGCCACCCGGGCCGGGGCGATCGAGCTGTCGTTCGAGCAGGAAACGGTGATCGACCTGTTCATCGAGCAGACCTTGATGCCGATCTTCACCCGGTCGATGACGTGGGCGTTCGAGGTGCTCACCGAGGCCGGGATCGACCCCGGGGTGGTGACGCTCGAGATGTACGGGTCCGGGGAAACGGCGGAGGTCTTCCAGGCCTGCGCCACGGTCGGCTTCTGGGAGCAACTCCGGCTCCACTCCCGCACGGCCCAGTTCGGGGAATTGAGCAACAAGGACCGGGTCCTGCCCCCGGAGGTCCGCGAGACGATGCGACACACCCTGGACCGGATCCGGAACGGGGCCTTTGCAGAGGAGTGGGCCGAGGACGCCAAGGCCGGGTTCCCCCGCTACAACGCCCTGATCGCCGAGACCCACGCCCACCCGATCAACCAAGCGGAAAAGTCGATTGCCAAGCTGGTCGACTTCGGGGCGACCTTCGCCGGCGCCTAACGTTTCCCGATGAGCAGCCGGACCGGGCCCAGCAGCCCGGCCGGCAGGCGGGAAGGGGCCCGGGCATAGGCTTCCGCGAAGAGCATCCCGAGGCGAGCGCCGGCCCCGATCATCCGGTTGAGCGGCGGGTTGGTGACGGTGACGCGGAGTTCGTTGGGGCCCGGGCGGAGCAAGGAAGTGATCTCCGTCCGGAAGGGCCGGAGCAGCAGCGCCGGGCCGGCCACCCCGTTGATCGTGATTTCCGCCACGTCGCGAACCACCCCAAGGTCCAATTCGATTCGAGTCCCGGCCAGGTCGATCGAATCGAGCTCAAATCCGATCGCATACGTTCCGCGGCCCGAAAAGTCCTTGAGCGCGGAGTCTGCCGCCCAATCGAACAACGCCGTGGCGGACCGTTCCAGGCGAGTGTCCGTACCCCCGCCGAACCGCCCCACCGCCTCGAGACGCCACTCCGCCGCGCCACCGATCTCGATGACTCGGGCCGCCCCGGCTTCGCGCTTCGCCGCCACGGGCATCGCGGGGGCCGTGGCGTCGAAAACGATCAACGCCGACCCGTACGGCTCGAGGTCGATCGGGAACGACGCGGCGTCTCCCGCGGGCGCGAGCGAAGTCACGGTGCCGGTCCACGGGTCCCACACCTCGGCTCGGCCCCGCGCCCGCGGGAACCGCGCGATCAACGCTCTGGCGTCGGTCGACCCGTTTCGAAAGAAGTAGGCGTCCAACGCGCCGATCCGTTTCTCGATCACGTTAACCCCGGCCCCGGTCCCCTCGAGGCGGACGTTGGGGGTGACCGTGGCCCGGACCTGCGCGAGGCCCTCCGCCTGGGTGGCGGCGAACCGAACGTTAGGCAGCCGCTCCAGCCCCTTGATCAGGAATCGGATCCGCTCCGCCCGGGCCTCGTGATCCCGATATCCCGGCTGGTCGGCCGGCCGTTTCCCCACGACGATGATCGGAAGCCCGGCCTGGCCTAGTGCGGCGATTCGCTCGACCACCGTGACGTCCAGTCGCTCCACGTCCACGAGAACCAGGGCGTCGTAGCGCGCCCCGCCGGCGGACCCGAGCCGGCCGCCGCGCATCCGGGAGCCGAGGACCGCCCGGCCGTTGAGGTAGTCGAAATCGTATCCGGCGTCGAGGAGGTTGCCGATGAACCGGACCACCGGGGCATCCGCCGGCCGGTCCGAGAACGACAGATCCGCCTGGAGCACCGCGATCGGCGTGACGGCGGTGCCGGTCTGGGACAGATACTGGAGCCGGGTGATGTAGTCGTTGAGGGGCGGGAGAAACCGCCAGAACGGGTCGTACCGGTTGAGGTGCGAGGCGTACGGAAACGGGGAGACGAACGGGTACCAGCCCGGTTCGGGCCGGTCCAAATACTCGACCGGAAAGCCGCTCGCCACGATCTGGTTGACGCCGGCCGCGATCATTTGGTCGGCCTGGCGTTTCATCTTTTCCGGCGTCGTCTGATACTCCTCCATGATCCACACGAACGCTTCGGCCGAGGTGATCGGCCGGCCGTTCGCATGGGCGGCAGACGAGGCCAGTTTGAGGAGATCGTACCGGCCGCCGCCGTGGAGGTTTTCCGTTTCGGGAATGGTGGCAAGCGAGTAGAGCCGCTGTTCGTCGGCCGGGGCGTCGTGCCCCTGGATCCTCGACACCATCCGGTGGCGGGTGGCCCACTCGGCAAAGGGGCCGAAGGCCTGCTCGGCCAAGAGGTCCGCCACCGTCTCGGCGTAGTCGTGGCGGACCCGGTCGGCCACGCCGGGTGCGTCGTAGGCCGCATCGAGCAGAGGCAGGAACGGCGTCAGGTCGTAGCCCCGGAGCCGGCGGAAGTGGGCCAGGAACGCCTCGGTCCAGCAGAACTCGGCCGCCAGCTCGAGGCTGTCGATGAAGACGCCGCGCCAGGTGGTGCCGACGAACCGCCGGAGGTACTTGACGGCCGAGTCGCCGACGGCGGCGAAGTGAGTTTCGATGGCGCGCCGGTCGAGATGGTCGGCCACCAACTGCGGTCCGCCGACCCCGCCGAGGACCCGCTGATCCGCCGGAGCCTGAACCATGGTGAAGAGTTGCCATTCGCCAGGGGGCGGGATCCAGTCGAGGGTCCGGTCGGCGCGCACTCGGTCGGTGAGGACCACAG
>JANMHX010000196.1:0-4901 GCA_031375485.1 Gemmatimonadota bacterium
CGATCGCGTGCACTGTCATACCCGAATTCTACCCGGCCGTGGCCGGATCTCCCAAGGTTTTGCCGATGTGACCCTGTGTGACCATACTTGACCCATGAAGAACCGCCCCGAGAAAACCGTGATGATCGCCGAGCTGAAGGCGCAACAGGGCACCCTCACCTCTCGCCTTCCGGCCCGGGCGTGGGGGTCGACGAAACTTCCCCCGCCGCTTGGCCGCGGGGTCGATAGTCTGGCGGCGTTGGCCGACGAGCGACAGTCGGAGCGATAGGGCCCGCGATTCACTTGGCCACCCACGATAAGGCGTTAGGTACCGCCGCTCGAGCGGTGGGGTTCGACGTCGCCGGCCTCTGACCGCCTAACTCGGGCGGTTCCGCGACAACGTTCGGGGCCCGAAGAACACCACCAGGACGATGGCGACGACGACATGGGTTCCCACGAACGCCACCGGGCCGGCCAATCCACCCCGGTCGATGGCGAGGTAGCCGGCCCAGGCGTTCCCGGCTCCGTGGTACACCGCGGCTAGCAGGACACTGCCGCCGGTGTTGGTGAAGATCCAGGTCAATTGGAACGACAGCGCGAGGACGAGACAGGCGTAGCCCAGGAATGCCGGCAGGAAGCCAATCTGCTGGACCAGAAGGTTGTAGGCCTCGCCTTTGACGAAGAAGAGCGGGATGTGCCAGAGGGCATGGAACCCTCCGATGATGAGGGTCGCGATCAGGGCGGTGTGGCGGGTCCGGAGTCGGGGCAGGGCGAACCCGCGCCACCCGAATTCCTCGCCGAGACCCGCGAAGATGATCAGGAGGAGCATCGAAGGAAGGACGCTGTACCAGGAACCGAAGGACGACCACTCCACCGGGTGGTTGGTGTACGCCGCCGCGAGATAGATGGCCCCGATGCCGGGCAGCAGGGGCAGGAACACCGCGGCCAGCCACCACCGGACCCCGACTCGCCAGATCCGGCCCCGGCTGAGCAGTTCGCGAACCGCAGGTTTGCCGCCCTCGACCGCGGCGACCACGAAACCCGCCAAGCTCGCGCTCAGGGCGCCAAGTTGGAGGAACTTGGGTGAGAGCCAGCCGGCCAGTACCGGGGCCACCAGCGCCGGCCCGAAGGCCACGGCCACCAGGAACAACGACAGCGCTGGGTGTTTCCTGACGAATTCCGGCATCCCGAATTATCGGGCTCGGGCGCACAGGCGACAAGGCGTCGGTATTTTCGGACATGTCCGTCATCGCCAATCTGCTTCTCGGGCTTGCCGCCCTCTTGAGCGCCCAACTGGCCGTGGCCTGGGGTGAACTTGGCAGCTACCCGCTCCACGGCGACAAGAGCGGGATGGCCGGTTTCGGCGCGGTCATCCTCTTGATGCCGATGCGGTGGCTGGCCATCGCCGTGGCGCTCGCGATCGGCGTCGGGCGGGCCGGTCTGCCGGTGGCGATGAGCCGGCGGGCCCAAGTGGGGCTGGTCCTGGCCCTTCATCTCGCGCTCGGGGTGGTGGCCTACCGGGTGTTCGAATGGATCACCGACGCGATTCAGCGCGAGGTTGGTGGCCCCCAGAAGCTGGCGATCGCGTTTGGTGTGGTGCTGCCGGTGGCGGTGTGGCTCACGGGGTTCTGGGCGGTGAACCGAGAGTGGCTCGGCCGCCGGCCGGTGGTGGCGGGCGGGATCGTGATGCTGGTGGTGGCCGGCCATCTGGCGGCATTCGCGGCCCCCGCTACTTGATTGCGCGCGAGTGGGCCGGAAATCGGCTCATTCGGCTCCGCCGCCGGCGAGTGGATTCCGCCACGCGAGCCCCGGGAACCGGGCGAAGTCGCCGTCGGTGGAGCAGAGGGTCAACCCGTGTTCGATGGCGAGGGCGGCCAAATGGGCGTCCGGCACCAGATTGCCTCGGGCGCCCGTCGCCGCGACGAGCTCGCCGAGGACCTCGGCGTGCCGCGCCGAGGGGCTCGGCACCCAGGCCACCGGCGCCGCGAGCCACTGGGTTATCTGGTGCCACGCCGCTTCGACCGGCTCCGGCCTGGCAAACACCCGCGGGTTGGTGACGAGCCGGAGAAACGCCAGCAGGCTGGGCCAGGGCAGCCCGACCGGGGCGTTGCCGTTGAGCCGGGCATCGAGCCAGGACTTTGCCCTCGCGTGCTGCTCGGTGCTGCTGACGTGGGCATAGATCAGCAGGTTGGCGTCAACCAGAATCACCGAAACGGCTCGCCTTCGGCCACCGCGAGGGACTCGGCGATGTCGTCGAGGCTCCCGAGCCGGCTGGGTCCTAAGTCAACGGCCGTGGTGGCGAACGGCTCGCGACGGTCCGGCGGCTCGGTCATCTGACGGAGGCCCCTCCGGAGGGCCTCGTTGATGATGGATTTGAGGCCGTCTTTGCGGTTGCGCCGGAGCTGTTCGATGACGGAGGCGACATCGCGGTCGAGAGTGAGGGTGGTTCGCATACATCAGATGCTAAACTGGTGATGTCTTGATGTCAATTCGAGAAATCGGCAGCAATTTTGCGCATCTATTCAGTTGGTATATATTGACTTACCATCGTAAGCAGAATGGGGTTGCCGCCATGAATAGAGAGGTCCGGAATTTCTTGGCCGCCATCGGTCGCCAGGGCGGGATTCGGAGCCGGGTTCTCGACCCCAAGACGGCGCGCCAAATGGTCGGGGTGCGGGAGGCTCGCCGAGCGTTCCGGCGTTTTCGTACTTCGTGCTTCTGGTCCTACCGTTCGGACCTCACGATCGGCGCGGATGACGTCTCCTGGGTCGCCGAGCAACTCATGAAGCATGGCAATCGCGAAGCCTGGTTGATTGGACGGAAGCTGTGCCGCTAGCCGATTTGCAGCGCGAGGTGCTGGCCCTGCTCGCCCCCAACCGCGCCCCGGGTAGCTACCTCGGTGACGCCGCACTCCACTTCGCCCCAAACTCGACCCGCTACAGCGACGATCTCGATTTCTTTCACGACTCGGAGGTCCGGGTTGCCTCGGCGTTCGCGGCCGACCGTGCGATCCTCGAGACTCATGGATTCGAGGTCACCGTCGAATTGAGCCAGCCCGGCTTCGTCCGCGGCGGCGTCTCCAGGGCGGATCGGGCGACCAAGGTTGACTGGGCTCACGACACCGCGTGGCGCTTCATGCCATTGGTTGTCGATTCGCTCGGCGGACTGCTGCTCCACCCCGTTGACGTGGCCGTCAACAAAGCGCTCGCCTTGGCCGGCCGGGACGAGCCCCGCGATTTCGTGGACATCCTCTTCATCCATGAGCGGGTGTTGCCGCTCGGGGCGTTGGTCTGGGCGGCGGTGGGGAAGGATCCCGGCTTTTCTCCGCTCTCGCTGCTCGATCTGTTGAAGCGCCGGGGCCGGTACCGGCCGGCCGATTTTGACCGGCTTCAGCTGACCGAGCCGTTCGACCTGACCACCGCGAAAACGGTTTGGCTCGATGCGTTGGACGGCGCCGAGGCGTTCGCTCGCGGGCGCCCCGCCGAGGAGGTCGGGTGCCTGTACTACTCCGCCGAACGGCAGGCGTTCGAAATGCCAGGACCGGACCTTGCCGCGGCCGCCGCGGGGCTGGTGGTGCACTTCGGCTCGCCCGGCGGTATTGTCCCCCGGGTCTTGGCCTGAGCGAATGATGATCCGCCACTCGATTGCCGCCCTCCTCGCCGTTGGCCTGACCGGATCGGCCCGGCCGGAGCGGCCCGCCCGTCCCAACATCGTGGTGGTGCTGGTCGATGATCTTCGCTTCGACGAGTTCCGGGCCGGCGGGCACCCCTATCTCGATACCCCCAACATCGACCGCTTGGCCCGGGAAGGCGCGCTGTTCGTCACCGCCTTCCACGCGGTGCCGCTCTGCTCGCCGAACCGCGCCACCCTGCTCACCGGCCAGTATCCGTCCCGGCACGGCATCATCGACAACCTCTCGCGCGACCTGGCCAGCCACCGCCTCGCGACCTTCAACATCCCGCTCCAGGCGGCGGGGTACCGGACCGGATTCCTCGGCAAGTGGCACATGGGAAACGATCCGACGCCGCGGCCGGGCTGGGATTATTGGGTGGCGATGCCGGGCCAGGGCCACGCGGTCGATCCGGATCTGTTCGAGGACGGCGCCCTCCACAAGGTGCCGGGGTACACCACGGACCTGCTGACCGACCGAGCGGTCGGGTTCATCCGGCGCGAACGGGCCCAGCCGTTTCTTCTCTACCTGGCCCACAAGGCGGTCCACCCGGATGTGGTGCAGCGGAACGACGGCTCCCTCGATCTGGAGAGCGACCGGGGCTACATCCCGGCCCCGCGCGACGAGGGGCGCTACCACGACCGGGTGTTCATCCGGCGCCAAGCCCGGGCGGACGTCGCCAAGGACCTCGAGGGGAAGCCGGTGATCCGCCACGCCCTCGCCAACCTGCCGCCGACACCCGGTGCCGCCCCCTCCGCCGAGCATCAGCATCCGGAGACACCCTGGACCGGCGAGGAGACGATCCGCCGCCGGGCTGAGATGATCGTCGGGGTGGATGCGAGCTTGGGCCGGATCATCGCGGCTCTCGACTCGCTCAAGATTCTCGATCAGACGGTGATCGTGCTGAGCAGCGACAACGGCTTCTTCTTCGGCGAACACGGCCTCACCACGGAGCGCCGGTTGCCGTACGAGGAGTCGATCCGAAATCCGCTCCTGATCCGGTACCCGCCGACGATCCCGGCCGGATCGCGGCCGGCCGGTTTGGCGCTCACCGTGGATGTCGCCCCGACGCTGTTGGCCTTCGCCGGGGTCCCGATCGGGCCGGAGATCCAGGGCCGCTCCCTGATTCCGCTGGTCCGCGGGACGCCCGCGGGCTGGCGGCAGTCGGTGCTGGTGGAGTTCTACACCAATGAGCAGCCGTTTCCCCACCTCCTCGACCTGGACTACCGGGCGGGCCGGGCCGCCCGGTACA
>JANMHX010000295.1:0-5315 GCA_031375485.1 Gemmatimonadota bacterium
GGTTCGGGAAGGTGCCGTCGGACTCGCAGAACAGGGGCACCACCTCGCACCCCAGGGCGGTCAGCGTCCGGACGGCGATCAAGCTCGCCACGCCGTTGCCGCAGTCCACCACGACTTTGACCGGCCGGGCGAGCCGGTGGCGGGAGACGATGGCGTGTTGATATCCGTCGAGAATCGAACCGTCGGTTTGTTGGCTTCCTGGTCCGGTCCGCCAGGTTTCCGCCACCATGATGTCGTGGAGGTGGAGGATCTCGTCGCCGTGGACCGAGTCACCCCCGAGGACCATCTTGAATCCGTTGAACTCGGGTGGGTTATGGGACCCGGTGACCTGGAGGCCGCCGTCGGTCTGCCGGTGGTGAACGGCGAAATAGAGTGCGGGGGACGGGACCATGCCGACATCGACGGCGGTGCCGCCCGCGTCGAGGATCCCCTGCCGGACGCCGGCGGCGAGGGCTTCGCCGGAGGGCCGGTTGTCCCGGCCAACGGCAAGCACCGGGGCTCGTCCCATCCGGTCCCACCCCGCCGTCGCGAAGGCTCGTCCTAGCCCGCGCGCGAGTTCCGGCGTCAGTTCGGTGCCGACGATGCCGCGGACGTCGTATTGGCGGAAGATCTTCCTGGGCAGCTTCATGGTCGTCTGACGCCCCTCCCGGTGATGATACAGCCCAGTGACGCGGAGGCGCCACTGGGCAGAGAATGTCCCGACGGAGCGGGTCGGAGCTTAGCGGCCGATCCGATCGAGGACGGTTCCCGCGAACGAGGCTGCGCTCAGGTTCGACCCGGTCACGAGGATTTGCGGAATGACGCCGAAGACCAGAATCAACACCACGCTGATGGCGACGGCCCACCGGGCGGCCGGCGGCAGCACCGCGCCCTCGTGCGCCTGGTCGGACACCGGCTCCCGCATGTAGATCGATCGGACCACCGGGAGATAGTAGCCGGCCGACACCAGACTGGTCAGCACCAGCACCACGGCGAGGAGACGGTGGTGCTCGGCGGTGACCGCGGACAGGATCGCCCACTTGCCGATGAACCCGAAGGTGCCGGGAAATCCCAGCAACGAGAACATGCAAATCGTCAGCGCGAACGCGATCCAGGGCCGCTTGCGGGCGAGCCCGGCGATGGAATCGACGGTCACGTCCCGTTCCCCGCCCCGCCCCAGGATGCCGAGGATCCCGAAGGTGGCGAGCGTAGTCAGTACATAGGCGCCCAAGTAGAGCAAGGTGGCGCTGGCCCCGGACCGGCTTCCGGCCCAGACGGCCGACAGGATATATCCGGCATGGGCGATGGAGCTGTAGGCGAGCATCCGCTTGATCGAGCGCTGGACCAAGGCCACCAGATTGCCGACGATCATCGAGGCCGCCGCCAGGGTTCCGACCAACGGCTGCCAGGTGTCGATCGAGGTTCCGAAGCCGACCATGAGCACTCGGAGCAAGGCCACGAATCCGGCCACTTTGACGCCGGTGGCCATGTAGGCGGTGACCGGGGTCGGCGCGCCGTCGTAGACGTCGGGGTCCCACATGTGGAACGGGACCGATGCGACTTTGAATCCGAGCCCGATCAGGATCAGCGCGACGCCAACGGCGGCCATCGGGGACATGCCGTGTTGGGCAATACTGGCGCCGACGGCGGTGAGGCCGGTCTGGCCGGTGGCGCCATAGATCAGGGCAATGCCATAGAGCAGAAAGGCCGAGGCGAATGCCCCGACCAGGAAGTACTTGATGCCGGCTTCGGCGGAGAGGACGCTCTTGCGGTTGAAGGCCGCCAGCACGTAGATCGGCACCGACATCACCTCGAGGCCGAGGAACAGCACGATGAGGTCTTCGGCGCCGGCGAGAAACATCATGCCGGAGGTGGCCATGAGGAGCAGGGCGTAATATTCGGGAGCGATCAAGTTCTCGCGCTCGAGATAGTCGAGCGACAGCAGGATGGCGCCCGCACTCGCGATCAGCACCAGCAGGAGCGACGCAAACCGATAGCTGTCGAGCGCCACCATATGGGGCGGTCCCTCCGCCACGACGCCGGCGCGCCAGAGCGCGACGAGGACGACGGTGGCGGCCCCGATGCCGGTGAGCGCCACCCAGCCGGCGAGCTTCGAGTCGGCCGCGGTCTGGTGGCGCCAGGCGTTGAGGAGGAGCACGATCAAGGCGGCCGCGGTCACCACGAGTTCGGGCAGGAGCGCGATCACGGTGCCGGCCGGGGTGGCGAGATTGAGGCTGGTCATCGGGCCACCTCGCGAACCGGAATGACGTCTTCACCGGGGACCGGCATGCCCCGCACCGTCATGATGAAGCGGCGGGCCGCCGGCTCCATCTTGTCGAGCACCGGTTTGGGATAGAGTCCCATCCAGACGATGCCAAGCAGCAGCGGAATCAACACGATCAGTTCCCGGCGAGTGAGATCGGGGATGCCTTGGTTTTCCGGCTTGTCGAGCCGGTTGAAGATGAGCCGTTGCAGGGCCCAGAGCAGATAGGCGGCGGCGAAGATCACGCCGGTGGTGGCGAGGCCGGTGGCGATCGGGTACTCGCGGAAGCTCCCGATCAGGACCAGGAACTCACCAACGAAGCCGTTCAACCCCGGGAGTCCGATCGACGCGAGCGAGACGACCGTGAGAATCAGGCTGAACACTGGAATGACCCGGGCCAACCCGCCATAGGCGCTGATTTCCCGGGTGTGGCGGCGTTCGTAGAGCATTCCGATCAGGAAGAACAGGGCGCCGGTCGAGAACCCATGCCCGATCATGACCATCAAGGCGCCTTGAACGCCCTGAATGCTGCCGGCCCAGATCCCGAGCATCGCAAAGCCCAAGTGGCTCACGGAGGAGTACGCCACGAGCTTCTTGATGTCCGGTTGGACCATCGCGACGAGGGCCCCGTAAATGATGCCGATGACCGCGAGCGCGACCACGATTCCCTCGACCGCCTGGCTGTAGGCCACATTCGGAAAGAACGGCAGCGCGAACCGGAGGAAGCCGTAGGTGCCCATTTTGAGGAGCACGCTCGCCAGGATGACGCTTCCGGCGGTGGGCGCCTCGACGTGCGCGTCCGGCAACCAAGTGTGGAAGGGGAACATCGGGACTTTGATCGCAAAGGCCAGGAAGAAGGCCAGGAACAGCCACGGAGCGACCCGGCCCATGATCGGTGACTGGGCGTACGACAGCAGGTGGAAATACGAGAAGGAGACCGTGCCACTCATCACGGCCGCCACCCGGACCATCACGAGGATGGCCACCAGCATGAGGAGCGACCCCGCCATGGTGTAGACAAAGAACTTGAGGGCCGCATAGAGCCGGTTCTTCCCGCCCCAAATCCCGATCAGGAAATACATCGGAATCAGCATGACTTCCCAGAACACGTAAAACAAGAACATGTCCGTGGCGAGGAAGACGCCGATCATGCCCGTCGTGAGGATGAGGAGCAGGGCGTAGTACCCTTTCTCCTTCTGGGTAATGGAGTTGAAGCTGCCCAGAACACAAAGCGGCATCAACATGGTGGTGAGCAGTACCATCATGAGCGAAATGCCGTCGATACCGATGGCATACGAGATGCCCCAGGCCGGGATCCAGGGAGTGGACGACAAGAGCTCCATGGTGCCGTTGATCGTGTTGACCGACCACCAGAGGCCGGCGGAGAGCACGAATTCAACGACCGTGACCACCAAGGCCAATCGCTTGGCGAAACCGGCCGGCGCCAGGAAGATGGCCAAGGCACCCAGGAGCGGCAGCGCCAAGAGCGCGTGCAGGATCCACGCGTTGTAGTGGATCGAGGTCAGAAAGTTGATCATGGCGACCTTACCGGACCACGGCGTGGATGAGCCAGACCGCGCCAATGGCGAACACGATCACGTAGAAACCGACCTGGCCCGACTGGAGCCGTCCGCCGAGCCATCCGAGGCCGCGGGCCAGCCCGGCCGAACCGTTGACCCCGACGCCGTCGATGATGCCTTGGTCGACGAACTTCCAGAGGACGAGGCGGGAGAGCCCCATCAACGGCCGGATGATGAGCGACTGATAGATCTCGTCGATGTAATACTTGTGGAACAGTACCTTGGCGAACCCGACATCCTCAGGTGCTTTCTTGGCCACGGCAATCGGGACCGCCATCGTGGCCCGGTACCCGGCCCAGAGACCGAGCAGCGCAATCACGACCGCAGCCGCAATCAGGGCGACCTCGGTTGAGCCATGGGGCAGCTCCGCCGGCATGATCTTGGCCGCCGGCGCCAGGACCGGTTCGAGCCAGCGTTCGAGCCCGTGGTGCGGGAGGCCCGGAATGAACGCCGGGAGGTTGAGGACCCCGCCGAGGACCGTGAGGACACCAAGGACGATCAAGGGTCCGGTCATGACCATCGGCGCTTCGTGGAGATGTTCTCGCTCCTTGTCGCCGGTTCGGTTCTCCCCGAGGAACGTCATGGCAAGGAGACGCATCATATAGAAGGCGGTCATCAGGGCCGCGAGGACGCCGGCGGCCCAGAAGACGTAGTAGACCGGGTGCTCGGCCCCGCGGCTGAACGCAAAGGCCAGGATCTCGTCCTTCGAGAAGAACCCGGAGAACGGCGGCACGCCGGCGATGGCGAGGGTCGCCAGCAACATCAGCACGAACGTGACGGGCATGTACTTCCGGAGCCCGCCCATGTTTCGCATGTCCTGCGGGTCGTCGTGGCTGTGGCTGGCGTGATAGGCGTGGTGCATCGCGTGGATCACGCTCCCCGACCCGAGGAACAAGAGCGCCTTGAAGAACGCGTGGGTCACGAGGTGGAACACGCCCGCCGAGTACGCCGCCGACCCGACGCCGATGAACATGTAGCCGAGCTGGGAGACGGTCGAATAGGCCAGGACCTGCATGATGTCGTATTGGCGGAGACCGATCGAGGCCGCAAACAGGGCGGTCAGCGCGCCGACGCCGGCCACGACCATGCTCGAGGTCGGGGCCATCGCGAACAACACGCTGGTCCGGGCCACGAGATAGACCCCGGCCGTGACCATCGTCGCCGCGTGGATCAGGGCGGACACCGGCGTGGGGCCGGCCATGGCGTCCGGAAGCCAGACGTACAGCGGAATCTGCGCCGACTTCCCAGCACACCCCAGGAACAGGAACAACGTGATGGCCGTGACCACCCCGCCGCCGACAGCCAGGACTTGGGGGGCCCGGGTCGCGATCTCAGTGAACTCGAGCGTGCCCAGATGCCAGAACACCAGGAACATGGCCAGCATGACGCCGAAATCGCCGATCCGGTTGACGATGAACGCCTTCTTGCCGGCGTCGGCGTTGGCTTTTTCCTGGTACCAGAAGCCGATCAAGAGATAGGAACAGAGCCCCACC
>JANMHX010000100.1:0-2842 GCA_031375485.1 Gemmatimonadota bacterium
GGTTCGACGGACTCCCGCCCTTGATCCCATTTCCGATATCGAGAATGACCAGGCCGTCGTTCCAATAGCTCGCGTACATCAACCCATCTTTGATGTCGATGTCGTGGAGCGAGCGCCCGGCGTCGGGGCGGTCGGTCTTCCACACCGCGACTTCTTTCGGGTGGTAGGGATCGTTGATGTCGATGACGTGCATGGCCCCGGTGCCGTCATTGGTGAGATAGACGTGGGTGCCGAACTTCTCCTGCTTGTACACGAACGCCGAGTGGACGCCGGCGGTGACGGTCTCGGTGTACTCGGCGATGACCTTGGGGTGCGCGGGGTCTTCGGTCGAGGCGATCACGATCCCGTTCTTCCGGTCGGACGCGCCCTCGCGGGTAAAGACGATGAACTTGCCGTCGGGCGTCGACATCACGTCGTTGATCCGGCGGGTGTTGACGATCAGGGAATCGGTGAGCGTCGGTTTGGACGGATCGCGGATGTCGATCACGAACAGGGCGTCGCCACCGGAGCCGGAGCCCAGGTACGCGTAGTCCCCGCTCGGGTGGATCCAGATTTCCTCAGTGGTGAAGCGGGTCCGGGGCAACCGGCCGACGATCGTGGCCGGCCGGCGGACATCACGGGGCGCCAGGGTGACGGTGGCTTCCGCCGACCGGCTCCCGATGCTCGCGGTGATCAGGTAGGTGCCCGCCTCATACCCGACGAACGAGCCGTCGGCGTCGATCATCCCGTGTCCCGGCGAAAAACTCCACTGGGGCGTGAAGCCGGTCACGGCGCGGCCGGTCCGGTCAACGGCATCGACCTTGAACGTCACGACGTCGCCGGCCTTGCCGTTGGTGGTCTCGGGCGAGAGGCTCAACTTGGCGATGGTGTTCGGGAGGACCTTGAGGGAGAACGACTGCTCGGCGGCCCCGGCCCGGGCGGTGATCCGGGCGGTGCCGGCGGCCTTGGCATCGAGGAGCCCGTCGGGCCGGACCGTCACGACCGCCGGCGCCGAGCTGGTCCAGGTGACGCCGTCGGTACGCTGATCGCCCGACTTGGAATAGGTCTTGGCGTCGAGCCGGAGCCGTTGTCCGGCGATGACGGTCTCGACCTTCGGAGTCACCGCAATCCGCGCGGCCGGGCCGGCCACCATGTTGATCTTGATCATTTCCCGGACGGGCCGGCTGCCGGGCACCGACGCGGTTGCCATCACGTTGAACGAGCCCGTGGAGCCGGAGCGGACCAGGCCGGTCGGCTCGACGGAGGCTTCGAAATAGGCGCCCTGGCCGAAGAACGTGATCCGGGCTTCCGGCACGGGCTTCCCGCTCGCATCGACCGCCGAGGCAATGAGGCGAAGGGTATCCTGGGCGGCCATAGTGACGTTGGTGCCCGGGGTGATGACGATCTTGGCGACCGGGCTCGCCGGCAGCTGGGTGGCCGAGGGAGCCGGGGTCTGGAGTGCAAAGAGTGCGAGAACGACGAACATATAACCTCAGCTGGTCGGCGGATTGAATCCCGGGCCGGCCTCGACCCAGGAACGGAAATACTTGGGATCTTCGATCGGCAGCGCTTCCAGCGCGGTCTTGAGCGGACGGAATGTGTCCACCATGACCGCGAGTTCGTTGGTTTCCTTGGCGCCAATACTCGCTTCCATCCGGCCCGGGTGGGGCCCGTGGGGGATCCCGTCAGGGTGGAGGGTGATGCTGCCGTATTCGATGCCCTTCCGGCTCATGAACTCGCTCGAGGCGTAGTAGAGGACCTCGTCGGAATCGACGTTGCTGTGGTTGTACGGCGCCGGAATCGCTTCGGGATGGAAGTCGTAGGGCCGGGGGCAGAAGGAACAAATGACGAATCCGTCGCCCTGGAAGGTCTGGTGGACCGGGGGCGGCTGGTGGACCCGGCCGACGATCGGCTCGAAGTCGTGAATGTTGAAGGCCCAGGGGTAGAACATCCCGTCCCAACCGACGACGTCGAAGGGATGGTGGTCGAGGATGAACTCGTTGAGCCCGTGATGCTGCTTGACGAGGATCTGGAACTCACCTCGCTCATCGTAGGTCTTGAGCTCGGTCGGAATCCGGAAATCCCGTTCGCTGTACGGCGCGCCCTCGACGATCTGGCCGTACATGTTGCGGTAGCGGGTCGGGGTCCGGACGTAGCCCTTGCTCTCGATGATCAGGAACCGGTGCGGCACCGGGTCGAGCTTGAACCGGTGCATGATGCCCCGGTGGATGACGAGGTAGTCGCCCTCTTTGTAGGGCAGATCGCCGAACTGCGATTCGAGGACGCCGGTGCCCTGGCTCACGTAGACCACTTCATCGCACTGGGCATTGCGGTAGAAGTGGGTGTCGTTCACCGTGGGCCGGGCAAACAGCAGGGCGCAATCGTCGTTGAAGAGGACCGGGACCCGGTCGAGGGTCGGGCTCCCGCCGTCCTTGATCAGGGCGGTCTTGAAGTGACGGTGTTTCAGGGTCTGGTCCGGGTCGACCTGATAGGCCGTTTCCCGGAACCGGTTCACCCGGAGGATCGTGGTGGGCGGGTAGACGTGATAGAGGAGCGAGGCGGGGCCGGTAAAGCCCTCGTTGCCCACCAACTGCTCCTGGTAGATCCCGCCGTCCGGCTTCTTGAAGACGATGTGCCGCTTCCGCGGCATCTTGCCTAACGCGTGGTACACCGGCATTTAGAGATTCCCCCGGAGCGCCTGTTCCCGTTCGATCGACTCGAACAGGGCCTTGAAGTTGCCCTTCCCGAAGCTCTGGGCGCCCTTCCGCTGGATGATTTCGTAGAACAACGTGGGCCGGTCCTGGACCGGCTTGGTGAATATCTGGTGGAGGTAGCCTTCGTCATCCTGATCGATCGGGACGAC
>JANMHX010000156.1:0-7663 GCA_031375485.1 Gemmatimonadota bacterium
GGCCTCGATGTCTTCGGGGTTCAGGTCGTTGACCCGGCTCGGGCTCGAACCGCCGATGCCGATCGACCCCGAGTTGACGTCGCTCGCCACCCGAATGCCGTCCACGACGTAGATCGGGTTGTTGGAAAGCGACAGCGAGCTATTGCCCCGAATCCGGACCCGGCCGCCGGCGCCGGTAATCGAGCCGGGGAGGACCACCACACCGGGCGCCTTACCCACGAGCAGGTCGCTCATGTTGGCGATCGGCGTGCTGGCCACCAGCGGCGAGACGTCGACAGTGGAGACGGCGTTCCCGACGCTTCGCTTCGACTCCTCCCCGGTGGCCGTTACCACGAACTCGTCGAGGGAAAACGCGGTGATCGACATCTCGAAGTCGAGGGTTTCGGTTGCCCCGGCCGCCGCCGACATGGCCCGCGACCCCGCCCGGTATCCGATGAAATAGACCCGAACGGTCTGGGCGCCGGTCGGCACCCCGGTCAACCGATAGCGGCCGTCGGCGTTGGTCAGGGTGACCAAGGAGGTGCCGACCACGGCCACGCGGGCGCCGACGAGCGGTGCCTTGGTCATCACGTCGGTGACCCGTCCGGTGACCATCGCGCTCGACTGCGCCCAAGCCGCAGGCGCGAGGCAGAGCAAGGCCGTGAGCACCGCGAGGCCGCGGAGCACGCGAGTTTTCATGTTCCCTCCTGGTGTTGGGGTACGGCAGTTCAAAATGGCCAAGAAGGCACGGCCTGTGCCGTGCGACGGCATACTGTAAATCATTGTCAGAGAAATGTTTACAGGGCAGCGGCTCGGCCCCGCGTGTTGGTTTGACACAGGGACGGCCGGATTGCGTGTCGCCCCGACACAGGGACGGCCGCTACCAGTGGGGCGGAAACTCGGTGTCGATGACGCCGGCCAGGTGAACCAGCTCCTTCGCCGCGGCGGTGTACGGGAGCAGGCGGGTGAGGTCGCCCCGCGCCAGCCGGATCTGACCGGTCAAGAGAGCCATGACTGGTGAGATCTGGGAGGCCAGCACCTGCTTCCAGGCGCCCGGCGCCGCCTCCAGGACGAATGCCGCCTCGGCCAGATCGGCAGCGGTAGCTGTCCTGGCCGCCCGACATTCGCCGTGCCACACGTCGAGGAACACCGCCGGGCCCGGTGGGCCGGAGGTGTCGGCGACCACCACCGCGATCGCGCCCTCCCAGGTGGCCGCAGCCTCCCGGTAGACCGTACTTCCGTTGAGGGCAGCGCCCCAGGCCTCCGCCCACTGGTCCGAAAATGCCATCGCCATGGGCCCAATGTAATCCGCTCCCTCAATGCCCTGGAACGCCCGGCAGTCCGTTCCCAAGATCGGGGCCTGGCGGTACCTTGTCGTCTCACACCCCATGCCGACCTCGCCAGACTGGACCCTCCACCTCGTGGGCCTCCTCACCGAGGCGGCCGTTACGGCGATGCTGGCCGGGGTCCTGGTCCAGGCAATCGTCGAGCGGCTGCAGTTGGCCGACCGGATTCGGTTCCTCCTCGACCGGTCGGTGGCGGGATGAGCGGCGCCCCGATTCGGGTCCTCACCAACATCGGGCGACTTTATCAATGCCGGGCGGAGGGCGGGCAGGGCGCCGTCCATCCGATCGCCGACGCCGCCCTGGCCTGGGAGGGGGACACGATTCGGTGGGTGGGCCGCGCCGCCGACCTGCCCGCGGATTACCGCTCGACGGCGCCGGAGGACGCGGGCGGGCGGATGGTGGTGCCCGGCTTGGTGGACTGCCACACCCACTTGGCCTTTGCCGGCTGGCGGGCGGAAGAGTTCGAGCAGAAGATCCGGGGCGCCGGTTACCTCGACATCGCCAAGGCCGGCGGCGGGATTCTTTCCACCGTGGCCCGAACCCGAGCCGCCTCGACCGAGGCGTTGGTCGGCCGGTGCCGGGACCACCTCGCGGCCATGCTCGCGTTAGGCGTCACCGCCGTCGAGGCCAAGACCGGCTACGGGCTCGACCTGGCCCACGAGCTTCGGTTGCTCGAGGTCTACCGCCAGGTGGCTGCGGGAACCCGGCAACGGGTGGTGCCGACCTTGTTGGCCGCTCACACGGTGCCGGCGGAGTATCGGGGGCGGCCCGCCGCCTACGTTGACCTGGTGTGCAACGAGATCATTCCGGCGGCGAAAGGGTCGGCTCGGTTCTGCGACGTGTTCGTCGAGGAGACGGCGTTTTCGATCGCCGAAGGGCGGCGGATCCTGGAAAGCGGGAAACGATCCGGGATGCTCCCGAAGATCCACGCCGATCAGATCACCTGGACCGGGGGGGCCGAATTGGCCGCCGAGGTCGGCGCCCAATCGGCGGATCATCTCGAGCGGATCAGCCCGGCGGGGATCACGGCGTTGGCGAGGGCCGGGGTGGTGGCGGTCACCCTGCCGCTTGCGTCGCTCTATTTGAACCAGGCCCCGGTTCGGGCCCGTCCGCTGATCGAGGCGGGCGTCGCGGTGGCGGTCGCCACCGATTTCAACCCCGGCTCGGCGCCCAGCTTTCATTTGCCGCTGGCCATGATGCTTGCCTGCACGCTCCAGCGGATGGCGCCCGCCGAAGTGCTGAAAGGCGCCACGATTTACGCGGCCCGAGCGATCGGGCTTGAATCGGAACTCGGCTCAATCGAGCCTGGGAAGCGCGCTGATTTTGCCGTACTGGCGGCCGACTCGGTCGAGGAGTGGCTCTACCACTTCCAGTCGAACGCCTGTCAGCGGACGGTGGTGGCGGGGCAGTAGGGTGTCCGCAACCGGTCGTTCTGTGTCGTTTCGACAACGCCGTCCGGAACCAACCTGTGTTAAAATGACGCGAGGCCCCGTAAGACGATCGCTATCGCGCTGCGGGCAAACGATTTATCAGGGCGGGACGAGTCGGTCCATGAGTTGCGTTGGACCAGGGACGAAGTGGGGCTCCGGCGGGGCGGGGGGTTGTCTCGCCGCGATCGTGACGGCATCTTAATCATCGGGCTGTTGCAGTTCCGGTTGGCTGCGGGAAGGCGGCCAACCGGTGCCGGAAATCTGACATCACCACGGAACAACTGAACCGTCGGTTCCGCCTCGCGGCGGCCCGCGGCTGCGTTCCAGACCTTCCCAATCACACCAACTCGGGGGATCGATGGGTATTTATCGCAGGATTCTGGGGCTTGGTCTGGCGGCGTTGTTTGCCCTGCCCGGCGTAGGAAACGCCCAGGGACGCCAGATCTCGGGCACCGTCACGCGGAAAGCGGGCGGGGGGCCGATCGGAGAAGCTGTTGTCGCGGTCGTGGGCACGGCGAATAGCACCCGCACCGACGCGCAGGGCAAGTTTACGGTTGAAGCACCGGCCGGCCAAGTGCGTCTCACGGTCAGGGCCATCGGCTTTACCCGGTCGGACGCCCTTCTCTCGGCGTCGCAGAACACGGTCAACTTCTCGCTTGATCAGGACGTCTTCAAGCTCGACGAAGTGGTCGTCTCGGGTCAGGTCACGACCGTTGAGCGGCGGAACTCGACCACCTCGATCGGCTACGTCTCGGGCGAAGATCTCACCAAGGTCGCCTCACCCACCATTGAAGGCGCCCTCTACGGCAAGCTCGCCGGCGTCAACATCCAGGGCAACGGTGGCGCGCCGGGCGGTGGTATGCAGATGCAGATCCGGGGCAACAACACCATTCTGGGTGCCTTCGATCCGCTCTTCGTCGTCGACGGGGTCATCTACTCCAATGCCCGAGTCCTCGGCGGCCGTTCGACCATCGACAACGGCGCCAGCGTCCTGGAAGACGATCCGGCCAACCGTTTGGCCGACATCAACCCGGCCGATATCGCGAGCATCGAGGTGCTGAAAGGCGCCGCGGCGGCCGCGATCTACGGGGCCAAGGCCGCGAGCGGCGTCGTCGTCATCAAGACGATTCGCGGCGCCGCCGGCCAGACCCGGGTCAACGTGTCGCAGCGCTTGGGCACCTTCGATCTGATGCGCCGGTACGAGGCCCGGGTGTTCAAGGACGTTGCGGCGGCCGTCACCTCCTTCGGCGCCAACGCGGGGACCTACCTCGCGAGCAACCCCTTGGTCCCTTACAATCACTACGAGCAGGTCTGGGGCAAGAAGCGGGTGTCGTACGAGACCGTCGCGGACGTCAGCGGCGGGACCGAGACCACCAAATACTTCATGTCCGCCACCACCAAGCGCGACAACGCGATCGAGCCGGGTACCGGCTTCAGCCGTCAGGCGCTCCGGGTCAACGTCGACCAGACGATCGGTTCGAAGATCGAGATCTCGGTGTCGAGCGTGTTCAACCGCGCCAATCACGCCCGCGGGTGGGGCAACAACTGCAACAACTACGCGTGTTACGGCTACGCCCTGGCCTACATCCCGAGCTTCATCGACCTCCGGAAGCGGGCCGACGGCAGCTACGTCAACCCGTCCACTGGCGGCGGCGTCGCGTCGAATCCGCTCCAGACGGCCGAGTTTTCCAGGAACCAGGCGGAAACGTATCGGTTCACGGGCGGCACCACGATTACCTACAAGGCGTTCACGAACGAGAAGCAGAGCCTCCGGTTCGTGGCCTCGGGCGGTGCCGACTTGTTCAACCAGAACGACGAACTCTGGTCTCCGAACGAATTGTTCTATGAGGCGTCCCAGTCGCGTCCGGGGACCTCGATCCAGAACAACGGCAAGAGCCGGCAGATGAACTGGAACGTGAGCGGCATTCACAACTTCCGCTCCGGCGGACTCGGCCTCACCACCTCGGCCGGGATCCAGTACGAGGACCGGCGGTTGCTGACCAGCCGGATCACGACCGACAACTTGGTTCCCGGCCAGCAGAACGTGAACCAGGGCACCAACGTCGTCGTCGGACAGACCCTGACCCCCGAGCGCACCTTCGCGTTCTACGGCCAGGAAGACGTCCAGATGTTCGATGACCGGCTCTTGGTCACCTTCGGGGCCCGGGCCGAGCGGTCGAGCGCCAACGGCGATATCGGCAAGTATTTCGTCTATCCCCGGGTGTCCGGTAAATACAGCTTCCGCGATCTGGTCGGCTCCGGCAGCGAATTCAAGCTCCGGGCGAGCTACGGCGAACTCGGCAATCAGCCGAACTTCGGCAACAAGTTCACCGTCCTCGGCACGCCGCAGTTCGGCGGCCAGAACGGGTTTGCCGTCGGCACTGTGGCCGGCGATCCAAACATCGAGCCGGAACGGGTCAAAGAGGTCGAGGCCGGGTTCGACCTCAACCTTGCGAACGGCCGGATCAACTTGGACGTGACGGCGTTCCGCCGCCGGACCACGAACCTGCTGTTGTCGCGGACGCCGGCTCCGTCGACCGGCTTTACCAGCCAGATCATCAACGGCGGCCAGATCAGCAACAAGGGCCTCGAAGTGGTGCTCGGTTTGGTGCCGGTCCAGAGCCGCAACTTGAGCTGGACCTCCTCCACCTCGCTGAGCGTCGTCCGGTCGAGAGTCGATTCGCTGCCGGTGCCTCCGTTCCGTCCGCCAGGCTCCGGTTTCGGCGGCTTGGGCGTCTTGTTCATCGAGCAGGGCAAATCGCTGACCCGGAAGTTCGGCCCGACGTTCACCGCGGCCGGGAAGCTGGAGCAGACTGATCTCGGCGACACCAACCCCGACTTCCGCCTCGGCTTCACGAACAGCGTGACGTACAAGAGCGTCAACTTCGCGATGACCGTCGACTGGCAGTCTGGCGGCGTGGTGACCAACCTGAGCCAGTTGCTCTATGACGACGGTCAGACGGCGGTTGACTTTGGCACCCCAGCCTATGTCGAGCGGTGGACCGGTCCGCGGAGCTTCGCGGGCGCCGGTTCCGTAGGGCCCTACATTGAATCGGCCAGCTTCCTGAAGCTTCGGGAACTGTCGGTCAACTGGGGCTTGCCCAAGAGTGTGACCCAGGCGTTGGGGATCGGCGCACGGGAGGCCCGGTTGGGTCTCACGGGCCGTGACCTGTTCTGGTCCACTCCGTACACGGGTCTGGATCCGGAGGTGTCGAACTTCGGTTCCGCCGCGATCCGGAGCGCCGTGGACGTCACCCCATATCCGCCGAGCCGCAGCGTGTTCTTCAACGTTGCCATCAGCTTCTAACGGGGAACCTAACGAGCCATGACTAACACTCGAATTCTGACGACGTTGGGCCTCGGCGCGCTGGTGTTTACGGCGGCCTGCTCCGACAAGCACTACAACATCCTCAACACCAACGCCCCGACGGTTGAACAACTGACCGGCGCCCCGAACAAGGCTATTCTGGCCCGGGCCGCGTTAGGGGCCGTTGCGCAGATCAATGCCGACCTCGGCGGCGAAATCTCGTTTTACGCGATCTTTGGCCGGGAGGGCTACAACCTCCTCGGGAACGATCCTCGGTTGACCCAGGAGATGCTCCGGGGTCCGCTCGAGGCCGGCGGGTTCGGGGGAGCCAAGTTCCAGGGCAAGTTCATTGCCCTGCGATCCATCAACACGTACCTGGCCTCGATCGACGCGGCCGCCGACCTGACCGCGGCGGAAAAGTCGGCCTCCAAGGGCTACGGGCAGACGTTGAAGGCGGTGCTGTTCCACCGCTTGATCGTCCGCAACGGGTCGCTGGGCACGCCGATCCGGGTCGATGCCGACCTCAACGCGGCCCCGGCTCCGTTCGTGAGTCAAGCCAACACCTACGCCTATCTGGTGGCCTTGCTCGACTCCGCGAAGACCAACCTGTTGGCCGGCGGCTCGGCCTTCCCGTTTGGTACCCCGCCGGGTTTCGAAACGGCCAACACCCCGGCGAGCTTTCTCAAGTTCAATCGGGCGGTGGCGGCCAAGGTCCACGTTCATCGGGCCACCCTGGCCAACGGTGGGAACTCGTCCTACTCCGCTGCCCTCACCGCTCTTGGCGAGTCATTCGTCAACTCGGCGGGGAGTTTGAACGACGGAGCCTACTACGCCTTCTCCACGGCCTCCGGTGAACCAAACAATCCGATCACCGAAGGTCTGGCCGCCCAGCGGTTTTACGTCCACCCGTCGATCCTCACGGGCGCCCAGTTGAAGGGCAACGGCCAGCCGGACAACCGGTTGACTTCGAAGACGGCTCTTGCCGTCGGCGCCGGCGCCAACCGGGTGACCGGCGGGCTGACCGGAACTCATAAGCCCACGACGTACAACACGGTCGCGGGCGATCCCGATTTGGGTGCCGATGTGGCCATCATCCGGAACGAGGAGTTGATTCTCCTCCGTGCCGAAGCCAACTGGTTTGCCGGTTCGAAGCAGTCGGCCATCGACGACATCAACACCATTCGGACCCGGGCCGGTGGCCTCGGACCGGTGGCGTTGACCCCCGCCAGCACCAACGATCAGTTCGTCACGGCGTTGATGTACGAGCGGCTCTACTCGTTGTTGTGGGAACAGGGAACCCGGTGGGTTGACGCCCGTCGGTTTGGCAAAACCTCGACGCTCCCAATCGACCGGGCCGGCGACGTGATCTTCCCGAACATGTTGATCCTGGCCGCCGAGTGCGATGCTCGCGGTCTCGCGGTCCCCTGCACCCCGCCGGTTCAGTAACCAATCCGGCACCGAACAAAAAAGGAGGCCGGGGGGCACGCCCCCGCCGCCGTTCCCGTTCCCCCCCCCCCCGCCCCGCGGGCCGGGGGCCGAGCCCCGAAATACGGGAACACACCAAACCCCGGGTAGCCGGCGGCAACCCCCCCCCCCCCCCC
>JANMHX010000345.1:0-7015 GCA_031375485.1 Gemmatimonadota bacterium
CGGTGATCTCGGCGGGGTCGTTGGCGGGGGTCGGGGCGACGGCCGCCGGCCGGCACGCCAGGGCCAGGAAGAGGAGGCCGCCAAGGGCATTCGGGAACTTAGTCATGAAGGACTCGCTCGATTCGAGGGTCGGGAACCAACCACATCACGGCGACAACGACATATATGGTAAGGGCAAGCCAGCGGTTGACGAACGCCAACGGGACCGCAACGGCATACAAGACCAACGACATCTTGCCCTTGAAATCGCCGCCAACCGCGGTGGCGAGTTGAGAATCGCTCCCGTGGCGGGCGATCAGGGTCCTCGTCAGGACAAAGTAAGCAACGCCGGCCATCAGGAGCACCAAGCCGTAGAGCGCCACCGGTAGCTGGGCGAAGTGGTTCTCGCCCATCCAACCGGCGGTGAACGGCACCAACGAAAGCCAGAAGAGCAGGTGAAGATTGGCCCAAAGGCTGGCCCCGCTGACATATCGCACGGCGTGGAGTAGGTGATGATGGTTGTTCCAATAGATGCCGATGAAGACGAAACTCAGCACATAGCTGCCGAACACAGGGGCAAGGTTCTGAAGCGCGGCCAGTGACGGGTCGTGGGGGACCTTCAACTCCAACACCATGATGGTGATGATGATGGCGATCACCCCATCGCTGAACGCTTCGAGTCGGTTCTTTGACATGAGACCAAAATAGCCGGAGTTTGGCCCGACAGGCACAGGGTAGTAGGATTCCTTCGAACCCTCACCCTGGATCTTCTGATGCGTCAATTCCTCTGGAGCCTCTTCCTCGTTGCGGCCGTGGCCGTAGCCCCGCTCAGGGCCCAAGCCGATCCGGAGGCCAAGCTCAAGGAACTCGGGATCACCCTGCCGGCCGTGGGGGTTCCCCTCGCCAACTACGTTCCGACCGTCCGCACCGGGAATCTGGTGTTCTTGGCCGGGCATGGGCCGGCCCAGCCCTGGACGAAGACGGCCACCGGGAAGCTTGGTCGGGACTTGACCGTCAAGGAGGGGTACGAGGCCGCCCGGAATGTCGGGATCAACCTCTTGGCCTCCCTCAAGGCTGAGATCGGGGATCTGAAAAAGGTGAAGCGCATCGTCAAGGTTCTCGGGATGGTCAACGGGATCGATACGTTTACCGAGCAGCCGGAGGTCGTGAACGGTTTCTCGGATCTGATGGTGACCGTCTTCGGGGCGAAGGGGAAGCACGCTCGTTCGGCGGTCGGGATGGGGTCGCTGCCCCGCAATCTGTCGGTTGAGATCGAGATGGTCGTCGAAGTGGAGCCATAGCGGTTGCGCCCGATCCGAGATCACAATCTTCCGCCGGACCCGGCGGCGTACCGGGCGGCGCGGCCCAAGGGCCGAGTGATTGTCATTGCCCCGACTCGGGCGGCTTGTGAGACGATCGAACTGGCGCTCGGCTCAACGTTCGAGACGCTGCTGATCCGGGAGCACGGCCAAGAATTGGTGGCCTGGGCCGAGGCGCGAAAGGGCTTCGGGATCGTGGCCGGCACTGGGACCGGGAAGACGCTGTCGGTCCGGCTCTTCGCTGAGGCCATCCTTGGTGAGACCCTTCGGTACGGTGTGGTCAATCGAGAGCGTGAGGCCACACCCGAGACCCCTTTTTGGAATGTCATCGTGGTGACCACCGGGATTGCGCGGCGGTGGTTTCAGGACGAGCTGATCACCTCAGCGGATACGCTGGTGGTCGACGAGATCCACCAGACCTCGGCGGAGCTCGAGTTGTGCCTGGCCCTGGGTAAGCGGGCCGGCTGCCGGTTCATTTGGCTCAGTGCCACGGTCGACCCGACGTTTTACGCCAGTTATCTCAAAAGCGACCACGTCCTTGAAACCACCGCGTTCGATCCGGCCTTGAAGGCCCGGGTTCACGTCATGGCGAAGGACACGGCGGAATTCTTCGACGACCGCACCATCAAGCGGTTGATCCGAGAACGGCGCGGCGTCGCGGTCTTCGTGCCGACCCGGGCCGAAGTGGAACGGCTGGCGGCTGAACTGGGAGCCAAGTGGCCCGGTCTCACGGCGGCTTTCTATCACGGCGGCGAACCGATTCGGGTGATTCGTCCGTTTCTCGAAGGCCAGGTCGACAAGCCGTTCCTGCTCGCGATGACCGCGGCCGGGCAATCGGCGCTCAACCTGCCTGGCCTCGACACGGTGGTGATCTACGATGCCCGGTATGGCAATGTCGTGGACCGGGGGCGGAATGTGCTGCACCGGTTGTATTTGGGCGCCAACGAAATTCTCCAGATGGCCGGCAGGGTCCATGGCAGAGTGGCCAACGGCGAGGTGACCATTCTGTCCGACCGGCCCCTTCGGTTCGAGGATCTTCGCCCGACGCCGCCGGAATTCCAGCTGGCCGGTGATGCGGAGCGGGTCGCGCTGACCTGTGCCGCGATGGGGGTGGATGCCGCCGATCTCGAATTGCCGGTGCCGCTCGATCGAACGGCCTATCGAAAGTCCGTGGCGTTGTTGACGGAGCGTGGCCTGATTGCCGGCGGCCGGCTGACCAAATACGGCCGTGATGTCGAGGCGATGCCGGTCGAACGTTGCTGGGGCGAGCTGTTGGTCAGCAGCGAGCCGGAGCTCGCCCCGATCCTGGCCGTGGCCTCGGCCGTCGATTCGACCCATCGAATGACCCGGGAGGAGCGCGACCTCCGCGGAGTCGCCATTCAGGGGAGCGATCACTTGACCGCGTACAACATCTACGCCGAGGCGGTGAACCGGTTCGGCGTGGTGGGCGAGGTCCATGGCCTCGAGCGCCACGGGTTCGAGGAGGGCATCGCAGAGTGGGCCGAGGAGCGAGGGGTGTTGGTCAAGGCGATCGAGGACGCGGCGATGGGGATGGCGTCGGTGTACCGGTCGCTCGAATTGAAGCTGCCCCGTGGACTTCCGTACGTCAGCAAGGAACTCAAGAGCCAGTTTATCGACCTTGTAGCGCGAGTGATGCCGTTCGATTTGGTGATCGACGAGCGGACGGCTGACGGCCAGGAAGCCCGGATTGGGAAACGATCCTTTGCCGGCAATTGGGGGGCGGTGGCCGGGTCGCTCCGGTTCTTTGCCGACCGGTTCGGAGTGCCGCGGGCCTCGGTCGAGGGGACGACGATCTCGTACGACCAAGTTCGTCAGTACGCGAAACGGGGCGAGCCCGAGGTCACCGTCAGCGGTTCGCGGAAGCATCAGCGATTGCTGGTGGGGCACACTCTGTCGTATTTCGGATTTGACCTCGAGACGATCCGGGAGCCCTTGCCGGACCTGATACCCGAGGCGCTCCGCCCCACCGCGATGAACGCGCTGATCGACGGCGTGATCGATGGCAGTATCAACCATCCCGACCAGGGCAAGATTCGGCGAGCGGCGCGGGAGCTCGGGGAGTATTGGCGGCGGTCCGGTGGTGCCCTTGAAGCGGCCAGCCCCGACGGGGTTCGTCGGGCGGTTGCCGCTCAACTGGAAGGCGTCGCCAACTGGTCGGACTTCATGAAGCGGCGTCTTGAGCTCGACCCGGCAGATCGCATCTCATTGGAACAGCGGGTGGCATTGGATCAGCTGCCCGGGACCATCCGACTCTTTGGCGACGCGACGGCCATCGAGTACGATATCGACCGGGGGGTTGGGGTCGCCCGGCTTCGGCTCCGGGAGGGTCAGGCCCGGCGGATGACGGAGGACGACCTGCCCGTCGTGGACCGGCCGCTCCGGTTCCAGGTGCTTCGGGGAGAGGACCCGCCGATCGAGGCGGCAACGTTGGCGATGTTGAAGGGCCTGCTGAAGGGCTCGACGACTCGGCGCTCGGCACTCGGCACTCGGCATGAGCAGCGGCATCAGCGGTCTCGGAGGAGACGATGAATTGGCGATTCGTGGTGGGGGTTGGATTGGTGGGGGGGTGCGGGAAGGGGGCGCCGCCGGTGGTGGATCGGACGGCGGAGGCGATGGCGGCGGTGGCGGGGGGGCTTCGGCCGCCGGTGTTGGTGCAGGGGGCGCCGGAGGTGGTCTACCGGTTGGCGGACCGGATGTCGCACTATCACGTGCCGGGGGTGTCGGTGGCGGTGGTGGACAGTGGACGGATTGTCTGGGCGTCGGGGTTCGGAGTGAAGGAGGCGGGGACGGCGGATTCGGTGTCGGCGGCCACGATCTTTCAGGCGGCGTCGATCAGCAAGCCGGTGGCGGCGACGGCGATGCTCCGGCTGGTCGAGGCGGGGAAGTTGTCGCTCGATACGGCGGTCAATGTCTATCTCACCAGTTGGCAACTTCCCGGCAACAAGTTCACGGCGAAGCAGGCGGTGACGCTCCGGCGGATCGTGTCGCACAGTGCCGGACTGACGATTTCTGGCTTCCCAGGGTACCGGGCCGGCGACTCGGTGCCGACGGTGCCTCAGGTCCTCGACGGGATCAAGCCCGCGAATACCGGTCCGGTCCGGGTGGACGTGGAGCCGGGCAAGATCATGCGGTACGCGGGTGGCGGTACGACGATCATGCAGTTGACGCTCACTGACGTCACCGGCGAGTCGTTTCCCGGGTTGATGAAGCGGTTGGTTCTCGATCCGATCGGGATGACCAGTAGCAGCTACGAGCAACCGCTGCCAGAATCACGGTGGGCTGAGGCCGCCGCGGCGCATGAAGCGGATGGGGTCATGACACCGGGGCGGGCCCATACCTATCCGGAGATGGCGGCAGCCGGGTTGTGGACGACGCCGACCGACCTGCTCAAATGGGCGATCGAGATCGCGGCCGCCCGAGCCGGCACATCCACCAAGGTGCTTTCCAAGGCCACCGCCACTGAGATGCTCACGGTTCAGAAGGCGCCGGTCGGGTTGGGTCCGTTTCTCGATGGTGCCGGCCGTGGCTTCAACTTCGGCCACACCGGTGGAAATCATGGGTTTCGGTGTGAGGTGATCTATTTCCCGGAGACCGGACAGGGCGCGGCCGTGATGACCAACGGCGAGCAAGGGATCGCGCTGGTGAAGGAAATCCTCTATTCCATTGCGGCTCACTATCGGTGGCCGGAGTATGGGCCGAAATCGGTGACCTTGTTGGCCGCTGATTCGGTTCAACTCCAACGGTACGTCGGGATCTACGAGGCCACGAAGCCGTTTCCCGTCTCGCTGGTGGTGAGTCGAGAGGGCGGGAAACTCTTTGCCGAGGCCAAAGGGGTCCTTCCGAGGGAGGAGTTCGGTTTGGTGACCGCGGAGAAGTCGATTGGGTTCCAATCGGGCAGCGAGGGGACGTTCCTGCTGGGCCCGGGGGGTCAGATTGTCGGGGTCGAGTTTTCGGGGAACAAACTGATGCGGAAGGCCAAATAGCCATGCGGACGACGACGACGGTGCTGGGATTGATGGTGGGTGCGGCAACCCTCTCGGCCCAAGGGCCGGGGCCGAGCTTTCGAGATGTCATCAGCCTGCAGAGTGTCGGCTCGCCGGCGATTTCGCCGGACGGGAAGGCGGTGGCCTATACCATCCGGACCACGGATTGGAAAGACAACCGGTTCGACACGGAGGTTTGGCTGTGGCGCCAAGGCGCCGGCTCGATTCAGCTGACCCGGTCGCCGAAGGGCAGCAGTACGACGCCACGGTGGTCCCCGGATGGAAAGTGGCTCGGCTTCTTGGCCGACCGGGGCGACGGGCAGCAGCTCTACGTGATCGGCGCGACCGGCGGTGAGGCCGTGAGGCTGACCTCGCTCAAGGACGGGGTCGCGGATTATCGATGGTCGCCGGTGGGTGGGAAGATCGCCTTGGCGGCCACCGAGCCCGAGACCGAAGCCGCGACCAAAGCGAAGGCACTGTACGGCGACTTCTTCCGGGAAGAGAATGACTACCGGATGACCCATCTCTGGGTCATGGATGCCGATCCAACCCGGTGGCTCGGCGACTCGACGATGCTGCCGAAACCGACCCGGCTGACCGAGGGTGGCGCCTACACTGTGGGTTCGTTCGCGTGGTCGCCGGATGGGAGCCGGATTGCGTTCGATCATCGCCGGGATCCGCTGCTGCATTCCGGGGGCACGACCGATATCTCGATCGTGACGGTGGCCACTCGGGCGGTGACGCCGCTGGTGGTTCGGGTTGGGTCGGATGGGTCGCCGGTGTGGTCACCCGATGGTCAATGGATTGCCTTCACCACGTCCGCGGGCGATACCGTCTCCAACTTCTACAAGAACAACCAGTTGATGAAAGTGTCATCCGGCGGCGGGGTGCCGACGCGATTGGCGGCCGACTTCGACGAGATGATCGGCTCGATGTTGTGGACGCCGGAGGGAATCTGGTTCGTGGCTTTCAACAAGACGAGGTCGGGATTCGTCCAAGTGGATCCGGTCACCGGGCGGGCGGAGCGCGATACGGGGGCGCCGTTCTTGACGGTTGGCGGGGCGGACGTGACGCGGGATGGCAAGTGGTGGGTGATCTCGGCGCAGAAGGACGGGATGTCGTTGCCGGAGTTGTACCGGGGCGAGGTGACCGGGCAGGGCGGGCCGGAGAAGCTGACCGACGTGACGGCGCAGATTGCCTCGTGGAACGTGGGGCAGAACGAGGTGGTGAGCTGGCCGAGCCGGGACGGCACCATCATCGAGGGAGTGCTTCACAAACCGAAGGATTGGCAGCCGGGGAAGAAGTACCCGCTGTTCGTCGTGATTCACGGCGGGCCGACCGGGATCGACTTTCCCCAGCCGACGCCGTTCTATGTCTATCCGATTCCCCAGTGGGTGGCCAAGGGGGCGATGGTCCTCCGGCCGAACTACCGGGGTTCGGCGGGCTACGGGGAGAAGTTCCGGTCGCTCAACGTCCGGAACTTGGGCGTCGGCGACATGTGGGACGTGATGTCAGGGGTCGACTACCTGATCAAGCAGGGGACTGTCGACACCACCAAGATGGCGGCGATGGGTTGGAGCCAGGGCGGGTACATCTCGGCCTTTTTGACCACCAATACGTCGCGGTTCAAGGCCATTTCGGTGGGGGCCGGGATTTCGAATTGGGTGACGTACTACGTCTCGACCGACATTTATCCGTTTACGCGCCAGTACC
>JANMHX010000347.1:0-44197 GCA_031375485.1 Gemmatimonadota bacterium
GGCCACCGCCGCCGTTCTGACTAAGGCGTTGCCTGGGTGGCGAACGGATCAGTGGGGCAACCTGACCCGGACCACCGGCACCGGCTCACCCCACCGGGTGGTGGCGTGTGCCCTCGACTACTCGGCCTATGTGGTCTCGCAGATCACCGATCAGGGGTACCTCCGGGTCCGGCGGACCGGGGCGCCGACCCATCCGCTCTGGAATCAGTTCCAGGAGGCGCAACGGGTGGCCATTGCCACCAGCACCGGCCGGGTGCTGGGCGTGGTGGCGGTTCCGAACGGACACTTTGCGGCGCTCCACATTGCCGATTCGTTGGCGCTCACCGCCGACCAAATCTGGGTCGACGTCGGAGCCCGATCGGCCGCCGAGGTCCTGAAGCTCGGGATCTCGCTCCTCGATCCGGTGTTTCCGGACCGGCCGATGTGGACCTTCGGCCCCTATGCCACCGGACCGGCCGCGGGCGGGCGGGCGTCATGCGCGGCAGTGGCCGCGGCTTCGAGCGGGACGCCGACCAGCGGCCGGACCACGTTCGTGCTCTCGACCCAAAGTGTGTTCGGGTGGGTCGGCCTGGCCGCGGTGTTGGCCCGACTCGGAGCGGTCGACCAGCTGGCCATCGCCGGGGCCGGACAATCGGCCCGGGTGGCCGAGCGCCTCGGCGGCAGCCCGCTGCCGGGGGCGTACCGGGGTCTGGCCGGCCGGATCCCACCGGCAACCACGCGGTTCGGGCCCGCGGTTCTCTGGGCCGGCAGCCCGGTCGAGTCGATCGACTCGGCCGAGTCGGCCGCGGTCGGACAATGGGTGGCCGAGGCGGCGGGGCTGGCGCGGGCACCGGCGCTCATTGCGCTTCCGGTCGACACGGCCCGCCGCCTCCCGGCGCGGACCGACGGCTTTGGTGCGCTCGAGCGGCAGTTCATGATCCTGGCCGACCTGCCCGGCGTGTCAGGCCACGAAGGCCTGGTCCGAGAGGCGGTGCTCGGCGCCTTGCCGCAGTGGGCGCGCGACCGGGCCCAGGTCGATTCGGCGGGCAATGTCGTCGTCAGTGCCGGACCGGACCGGGACCCGATGGCGGTGATTGCCCACCTCGACGAAGTGGGCTGGGAAGTCGACCGGATCCTGCCTAACGGCCAGGTCACGCTCCGGGGCCGGGGCGGCGCAACGACGCCTTCCTGGGAAGGGGTGCCCGCCCTGCTCCATTTCGACGAGGCGGGCCGGGCGCCGATCCGGGGCGTCTTCGTTCCCCGCGATTCCGGCCGGATCAAACTCCGGGGCGGATTGCAGGCGTGGTTCGGGATGGACTCGGCCGCGCTGGTGAGCCGCGGGGTCCGGGCGGGTCAGAGCCTCACCGCGTACAAGCGGACCGAGCGGCTGGCGGGGACCCGGATCACGGCGCGGGGCACCGACGACCGGAGTGGAAGCGCGGCGCTGCTCGCGGCGGTCGGTGCGATCGACCCGGCCCGGCTCCCGCGCCGGGTCTACTTCGTGTGGTCGGTCCAGGAGGAAGTCGGCTTGGATGGGGCCCGGGCGTTCGGCAACCGGGTGGGGTCGACGCTGACCCGGGTCTACTCGATCGACACCTTCGTCAGTTCGGATACCCCGCTCGAGTCGCATCATTTCGCGTTCGCGCCGCTCGGGGCGGGTGCGGTGCTACGGGGGCTCGATGACGCCTCGTTGGCGCCGCGGGCCGAGCGGGAGCGGGTGATCCGGGTGGCGCGAGCCAACGGGATACCGCTCCAGATCGGGACGACGCGGGGCGGGACCGACGGCTCGGCGATCTCGCCGTCTGGGCCGCCTAACGTTGGGTTGTCATGGCCGGGGCGGTATTCTCACGGGCCGGCGGAAGTGCTCGATCTCCGGGATGTCGCGGCCTTGGGCCGGTTGGTGGCGGCGCTGGCGGTGGCACCCTGACGGAGCGGCGGTAGGCGGGGGGCCCGAACGACGGCGTTAGGGGTTCCGGGTTGGGGAAGTAGCTGGACCCTCCAACGATCGAGTCCAGTTCCGCACCACCGTGAGGTAGGACGGATTGGTGGGCCGCCGGAGGAAGAAGCGGTTCCCGTCCGGAGTGACGTCGAAGACGGAGCCCATGTCGGAGAACAGCGACCGGGTCCATCCGGGGTGGCGGAACAGCACGGCCGGCTCGCGGGCGGGCGCCATCGCCGCGGTCATCGGTGCCGACATCACGGCGCCGGCCGGGGTCAAGAAGTAGAGCACCGAGCCATCGCCCTGCCACCGCGGCCACCGCCCCCCGGTGCGGGAGACCCGGACCGCATCGCCGGTTTGGTCGAATCGGCGCAGATAGATCTCCGGCCGGCCGGTTTCGTCGCTCGAGTAGGCAACCCACCGGCCATCGGGAGAAAACGACCCGTCACGGACGGCGCCCGGCCCCGCGATCAACGGTTCGACCGACCGATCCGCGATGGAATACCGCCAGATCGCCGCCCGCGCCAGCGAATCCGAAAGCCACGGGGTGGATCCGCTACTGAGCAACAGGTGGCGGCCGTCCGGAGACCAATCGGTTGGCGAGAGACAGCGATCAGCCAGCAGCACCGATTCCGTCCGGAGCCCCGGATCGAAGCGGACGATGTCGCATCCGGCCCTGATGCGGAAGTCGTCGGCGCGCCACTTCAAGAAAACGATCTCGCCGGCCGGCCCGCCGACGGGCGACGATCCGGTGGTGCTCCCCAGACGTGTCGGAACCCGGGTCGCCAGGTCGAGGCGCCAGAGGCCTTCGGCGTTGCTCATGAATACCAGCCCCTTGCTGTCCCGAGTGGCGCGATAGTTCCAGACCCCGACCGGGGCGTCGATGGTTGGCAGCAGGACCGTGCCGGTCCGGTCGGTTTCCCAGGGAACCAGGCTGGGGCGCGACTCGAGGTAGGCCAGCGCCCCGGGAACCGCGGAGACCGACAGGAAGCCCGATTCGTTCCGCACTTCTCCGGTGAGGACCTCCAGTGGACCACTGAGCCGGACCGGATCGAGTTCGAGCGAACCGCCGAGCAGTCGGAGATCGACGTTGCTGGCGGCGAGGAGCCATCGAGGCGCGACGAACTGCCCATCGCCCGACCCACCGATCACCGAGCTGACCCGGCCCGTTTCGAGGTCGAGGACCTTGACCGAATCGGGACGAAGGGTGGAGAACAGCAAGCGGCGGCCGTCCGGTAGCCACGATGGCCGGAGCGGCCCCGAGCGCTCTCCCCGGGCTATTCGCTCACACGCTCCCCCAGTGCTCGGCGTGCGCCACAAACCGCCGTCCGCCGCAAATGCCACGACCCCAGCGGCGTTCCAGGCCCCGCCCCGGGGCGCCTGCGCCGGGCACAGGAGCCGAATCCTCCCGTCGGCCAGGTCGAGCCGGCGCAGTTCGTCACTGGCAAAGAACCCAATCGACTTCGCATCCGGACTCCAGAACGGCCAGTCGCCGCCTTCGGTGCCGGTCAGCGGTCGGGCCACCGTCGTGTCGAACGACCGGAGCCAGAGTTGCGCATCACCGGTGGCGCTGATGGCCCGAAACACCAGTCGATCGCCGTCGGGCGACAGCGCGAACGACATTCGGGCGTCGAACTCGAAACCATCCGGCGGGTTGATCGAGGTGATCCAGGGGCGCTCGCCGGTCCCTGGATCGAGCCGGCTGACCCACGCCATCCCGGCCGCCGCGACCGCGACCGCCGTCACCAGCCACGGGACCAGCCCGAGGACCCGGCGGCGGCCAAGCGATCGACTGCCGGTGGCCCGGGGATTGGCCAGTGCGTCGGCGAATTGGGCCACGGTGGCGAATCGGTCGGCGGGGAGTTTTCGAAGGGCCCGGTGGATGGCCTGGGCAATGGAGTCGGGCACGCCGGGCCGAAGCTCGGCCAGCGGCTTCGGCTCGGTGGTCATCAGCGAGGCAATGATGGCTTGGACCGACGGGCCGTGGTGGGGCGCGACGCCGGCCAGCATCTCGTAGAGCATGCAGGCGAGCGAGTACTGATCGCTCCGGCCATCGAGGACTCGGTCGGCGGCGGCCTGTTCCGGACTCATGTTGCGGGGTTCCGAGCGATAAGCCGGTTTCGGTCACCCGCTCGCCGCCGGCCTGCCGAACGGCGAGGGCAATCCCGAAATCAGCCACCAACGCCCGGCCATCGTGCAGCAAGATGTTCTCGGGTTTGACGTCCCGGTGGATGATGCCCTGCCGGTGGGCATAGTCGAGCGCGCCCGCGACCTCGACCGCGAGCCGGATCGATTCGTCGACGGGAAGTTCCTTCTCGCGGGTGAGGCGATCCCGGAGCGATTCGCCCGGGACGAGGGGCATCACATAGTAGAGGAGGCCGTCAACCTCTCCCGAATCGAACAACGGGAGGATGTTGGGATGTTGGAGGTGCGCGGTGGTTCGGATTTCGGTGAGGAATCGCTCGCCCCCGACCACCGCCGCGAGTTCGGGGCGGAGGAGTTTGAGAGCCACGTCGCGATCATGACGGAGGTCGCGGGCCCGATAGA
Source organism: Gemmatimonadota bacterium (assembly GCA_031375485.1). GTDB lineage: Bacteria > Gemmatimonadota > Gemmatimonadetes > Gemmatimonadales > GWC2-71-9 > SHZU01. The sequence goes on from JANMHX010000347.1 coordinate 4,466, forward strand.
CGGTGGCCATGCCGCCGGCGCCGAGCTGGTCGGCAATCAGGTATCGGTCACGCAGTGCGGCGGTGAGGCGGGCGACGGGCGTTGGCATCGATCGAAGGTACCGCTTACCGCTCTGGCCAGCCAACCGACCCGGATCCTTCGCGGGGGGTTCCCGACCACCTACGACTTCGCTATTAGCCGGAATTGGGACGTCACGCCGGACGGACGCCAATTCGTGTTTACGCTGACCGATGCGGTTTACCTCCGGAACCGCGCCGGAATGCTGGCGGGCGGCGAACTCCGGATCGTGACAGATTTCATCGCGATGGTTCGGGCCAGCCCAAAGAAGCCTTGATGGACGGCCTCTCGGACGGATTCACCTCAGTGAGTTCGGCTCGGCGTCGAACTCGAAGGGAATCCATAAGGTTCGTCATGACAGCCAACGCGATCCAAGACTACTACCCCGACGACTTCGCCCATTGCTATGGATGCGGTCGTCAAAACCTGCAGGGCCTCCAGATCCGGACCCGGTGGGAGGGCGACGAAACCGTGGCCCGGTTCACCCCCCGCCCCGAGCACATGGCGCTGCCGGGCTTCGTCTACGGCGGCCTGATCGCATCGCTGATCGACTGCCACGCGATGGGCACGGCATCGGCTGCCGCCGAGCGAGCCGAGGGGCGGGAGATCGGCGAGGCCGAGGCGCCCCGGTTCGTGACCGGATCGCTCAAGGTCGACTATCTCAAGCCGACCCCACTTGGTCCCGAACTCGAACTGCGGGGGCGGGTGGCGAGCCGGACCGAGCGCAAAGCCGTCATCGAAGTCACCCTGTCGGCGGCGGGTACGGTGACGGCGCGGGGAGAGGTCGTGGCGGTCCGGATGCCGGCTGCCATGGGACGAAAAGCTTGAGGCCTTGAAACTCAGGGCCGCGGCACAGCCGACCCGCGGCGGGGAGGCCGAAGATCCCGGCACCGACGACGTTGTTGACTGTGATCCCGACGTCGAAGCCGCCGAGTCCGCGGTGCCGGCCGCGCTGGGTCATCGTGCGCCGTCGGTGGCGTAATGAGGGCTGATTTCGAACGATCGCCTTGCCGAAAGTACCGCAGCATCGGATCCAGGAAAGCCGACGGTCAGAACCACTGCCACGATAGTGGCGCGGGCCCCCTCGCGGCGACATCTTTGTCCGGTTCAGACGGACCACGCACACCGTCGGTGTGCCGACGCCAATCAACTCCGGAAAGAGGCCCGACCGATGGGAGCGAACGCCACGATCATCAAGGGTTTGTACGACGCTTTCGGCACCGGTGACGTCGCGGCGGTCCTCGGCACTTTCGACCCCCAGATTCAGTGGAACGAGGCCGAGGGCAACCCGTATGCTGACGGAAACCCGTACGTCGGGGGCGCATCGGTGGCCGGGGGCGTCTTCCAGCGATGCGTCACCGACGTCGACAAGTTCTCGGTAACCCCGGTCAACTACATCGACGGCGGTGATACGGTGGCCGTCGAAGGGCGCTATCGTGGCACCGCGAAGGCAACGGGCAAGGTGCTCGACGCCCAGTTCGTTCACGTCTGGCACCTCCGCGGCGGGAAGGTCGTCCGATTCCAGCAGTACACCGACACCCGGCAGTGGGCGGCGGCGTTGGGTTCGTAACCAGCCCTGGCCGACCGGCCGGCATAGCAGATTCGTAGCCACCCGATGACCACACCACCGGCCGATCTCGTGCGGGCGCTCGCCGACCGTTATCCCCTCGAGCAGGAGCTCGGCGGGCGCGGCCTGGCGACGGCACCGAGCCGAGGTACCTGAGATGCCAACAACGCCCGCTCGCCTGTCGGTGGCCCGCCTCGTCCACGACCTCCCGAGGCTGATGCGCTCACCGTTCGACGTCCTCGCCGAGTGGCACCGGCACTGTGGCGACGTCGTCAGGATGCCGTTCGGCCACCCGCCGCATCTGCATCTGCATTCTCCCGACGACATCCGGCACGTCCTGATGGTGCGGCACGCGAACTATCGCCGGGCTGGCGGCGAGCGGGGCGGGTCACGGCTTCTGGGCCGCGGCCTGCTGCGGAGTAACGGCGAGCGCTACCGTCGTCAGCGGGCGCTGATTGGGCCAACGTTCGCCCGGCCGAACCTCGAGAAGATGGCGGGCGTGATGGCGGCGGAAGCGGCCGCCGGCCTCGCGGAGTTGCCCGAGGGCGCGGTGGACCTGTCTCACACAATGAGCGTCCTCACGCTGCGGATGCTGGTGCGCGCCCAGTTCGCCGCCGACTGGAGCCAGGAGGCGCCCGGGCTGGTCGACGACCTCCTCACCTGCCTGCGGTACATCCACCCGATGACTCTCGTGGTGTTGCCGCGGTGGATCCCCACGCCGGCCCGGCGGAAGTACGAGCGGGCCGTCGCCCGCATCGAAGGGGCCGCCTACGGCTTGATCGAGCGCCGCCGCCAAGAAGCGGACCTCGGAGACGATCTCCTGTCGACACTGGTGCGGGCTCGGGACGCGGAAGGGACGAGCCTCACCGATACCCAGCTCCGGGACGAGGTCATGACCATGTTGCTGGCCGGCCACGCCACCACCGCAGCCGGCCTGGCGTGGCTGTGGCACGAAGCCATGCGACGCCCCGATCTGCTCGTTCGCTTGAGGGCCGAAGCCGACCAGGTCCTTGGTCCGGAACGACTGCCCGGTCTCGCCGAGGTTCGCCGCCTCGAACTGGCCGAAGCCGCGTTTCGGGAGGCGCTCCGACTCCATACTCCGGTCTGGGGTTTCGGGCGCCGGGCGCTCGCGGACGATCGGCTTCCCTCCGGAACCGACGTGGCGGCGGGAACGATCGTCACCATCCTGCCGCCGGTCATCCATCGGCGCGCCGATCTATTTCCAGAGCCAGGCGAGTTCCGGCCGGAACGATTTCTCCGGGACACCCGCGCGTTGTTGCCGGCGGGGAGCTTCCTCGCCTTCGGGGTCGGACCGCGGAGTTGCATCGGCGAAGGATTCGCGATGCTCGAGGCCGGGATCCTCATCGGCATGATGGTCCGCCAGTTCGATTTCGAACCGCTGAGCGAACCGCCGGTCACCCCCGAAACGCTCATCGTCCACCGTCCCCGGCACGGCGTCTGGGTCCGGCTTCGGCGGCGGCCCCAGTGTTGAGACGAGCCGCCGGCGACGCGGTGACCCGGCTTCGGCGGGTAATCGTGGAGCGATCGCCCGAGTGGGCTCGGCGGTCCCTCGGCCCGGCGGCAATGGCCTTCGATGCGCTGGTGCTGGATCACGGACTGCTTCGCCTCGTGTCCGACAACCGGCACCGGCTCTCGGCCGATGCCTGGCGCTCCGCCCAGCCGGGCCCGCGGCGGCTTCGCGCCTGGGCAGGGCGCGGCATCCGAACCATCGTGAACCTCCGGGGCCGCGGGCCGCTCGGAACCTACTGGCTCGAACGGGATGCCTGCTCCCGCCTCGGTCTCACCCTGGTCGACTTCCGGCTCCGCTCCTACGAGGCGCCAAGCCGGGAGCAGCTCCACCGGGCGCGGGCCCTGCTCACGGAGGTCGAGTACCCGATCCTGATCCACTGCAAATCGGGCGCGGATCGGACTGGGCTGATGGGAGTGCTGTACCGGGTAGTGCGCGAGAGTGCTTCGATCCGCGACGCCCGACGCGAACTGAGCCTCCGGTATGGCCATCTCCGCTGCCTCGACGCCGGCATCCTGGATCACTTCCTCGACTGCTACCAGGCCGACACCGACACGAGCCCGATGGAATTCTTCGAGTGGGTCGATCGCCGCTACGATCGCGATGCAGTGATCCAGTCGTTCCGGGCCCGATCATGGCGGCAGCGTTTCCTTGGCCCCGGAGGCGCTTAACCGGCCCCCTCCATCGCCTGGAGATGGCAGAGCTCGGCGTAGCGGCCGCCGCTGGCCATCAGCTCCCGATGAGAACCGGATTCCAGCAACGCACCGGCCTCGAGGACGAAGATGATGTCGGCGGTCTGAATCGTCGACAGCCGGTGGGCGACGATCAGGGTGGTCCGACTCTCGGCGAACCGAGCCAGTGCGTCCTGAACCAGGCGTTCGGATTCGGTATCGAGCGCGCTGGTCGCTTCGTCGAGCAGGAGGATCGGCGCCTGTTTGAGGATCGCCCGTGCCAGCGCCAGCCGCTGGCGCTGGCCGCCCGAGAGGCGCTCACCCCGGTCTCCGATCACGGTCTCATAGCCGTCCGGTTGGTCGACGATGAATTCGTGAGCGGCCGCGGCCTCCGCGGCGGCCACGACCTCCCGGTCGGTCGCTTCGAGCCGGCCGAGGCGGATGTTCGCGGCGATCGAATCATCGAAGAGACTCACCTCTTGGCTCACGATGGCGACGGCATCCCGCAAACTCGCCACCCTCACGGCGGCGATGTCCTGCCCGTCGATCGTGATCCGGCCTTCGCTCACGTCGAAGAGCCGGGGTACCAGGTTGATCAGCGTGGACTTGCCGGCCCCGGAGCGGCCCACCACCGCCACCGTCTTCCCCCCCGGGATGGTCAGTGAGAGATCTCGCAACGCCGGCCCCGCGACGCCAGGGTAGCGGAACGTGACTCGGTCGAAGACAATGGTTCCGGCGCCGACCCGCAGGGGCTCGGCGTCCGGCCGATCGACGATCGTGGCCCGCTCGTCGAGAACCTCGTACACCCGTTCCAGCGCCGCGAGTCCTTCACTGGCCGCCGAACTGACGGTGCCGACCGCCCGGATCGGCTGGGTGACCATCAGCAAAGCGCCCAGGAAACCCATGAAATCGCCGACCGAGGTTTGGCCGCTCGAGATCCGCCAATAGGCGAGGAGAATCACCCCGACGACGGCGGCTCCACCGAGCAATTCGAGCATCGGATCCAGCCGGGCCCGATCGACGACCGCGCGCATTCGAGTCGCGAGGATCCCGTCGAAGCTGCGGTCCAGGCGGTGCCGGGCGTAGCGTTCGAGGCGAAAAGTTTTGATCAGGCGGGCGCTGGCGAGTTTCTCCGTCAGGAGTGACATCAGGTCGCCCACTTCGGTCTGCGCTTGCCGCGACACCTGACGGAGGCGACGGCTCACCAGCGCGATGGGCCACGCGGCGATCGGATAGATGGCGAGGGCAACCAGCGCCATGCTCCAGTCGAGATAGAACATCGTGCCCACCAGGGCCCCGATTGACAAGGTGTCCCGGACGGCGGAGCTGAGCGTCGTCTGGCACGTCTGGCGAATGACTTGAATGTCGCTCGTGAGGCGAGCCACCAGTTCACCCGGCGGCCGGCGGGTCAACCGGGAGTAGTCGGCCTCCATCAGATGCCCGAAAGTCGCTCGCTGGAGATCCGTGGCGATCCGGAGGACGACCCGGCTGGTGGCGACATCCTGGAGAAACAGCAGCACGCTCCGCAGAACTGTGATGCCTGCCACCGCGGCCAGGACGGTGCCGACGACCCGGAGGCCGACCCTGGCCCGCAGCGAGTCGAAGGCGAACTTGATCACGATCGGGTAGCCGCCGGTGACGACCGCGAGGAGAAACATCAGGATGCCGGCCACCACCAACACCCGCCATTGACCGAGCACCCAGTCGGCGACGAATCGCCTGACCAGCGGCCGGCCCGGACCCGGGGGTCGTGGCAGTGGGTTGTCGGCTTGGGGCATCAACACCTTGTGCAATGAGAGCACCGAACCCAAAATAGGGCGCGAACCCCAGCAATGCACCCGGAGGCCAGGGACGACGAGCGGCCTGTGAGTCCGTCTTTCGATTCAGGACCGGTGTCGATGGAGCGACTTATGACCCCCGGGACCGGCACTCCCCTCGGCCGTTGGTTACCGGGATTCCTTGGCATCGGCGCGATGCGGGCCGGAACGACGTGGCTCGCGGACAACCTGAGGCAGCATCCCCGGATCTGGATCGGCCGGAAGGAAGTCCATTTTTTTGACCGGCATCTCAACGCGCGCCTGATCCCCGGGATCGATCGGGACCGGGAGGCCCGGTTCCGCTATGCGCTCCGGTTCCTGCCGGGGTCGATACCGGGCAAGCTCGTTGGTGAGTTCACCCCGCGCTACGCGATTCTCGGACCCGAAACGATCGCCAGGATTCGGGAGTGGATGCCGGACGTGCGGCTCGTCATGATCCTTCGGGATCCGGTGGAGCGGGCATGGTCGCAGGCCAGGCACGATCGACCCGACCTGACCGGACCCGGGCCAGCACCGGTTGCCGATCTGCTCCGGTTTCTCGAACAGCCAGGGGTCCGGCAACGCGGCGACTACCTCGGCTGTCTCAGGGCCTGGCTGGCGGTCTTCAACCGGAACCAGTTATGGATCACTTTCCTCGAAGACGCGATCGCCGACCCCGAGGCGGTCGTCCGGGGGACCTTCCGATTTCTCGGTGTCGATGGCGAGGCCGGCATCCGGATCGAGACCCGGCCGGTCCACGCCAGTCCGTCGGCGCCGATGCCGGACTTGGTGCGCAGGCATCTCGAGGAGATCTATCGCGGAACGGCGGCGGACCTGGAGGCCCTCATCGGTCGACCGGTACCGTGGGGGTGAGGCCCTATCCCCGCGGCGTTGGCCTGGCAGCCGGGGCCGGGTCTAGGCAGTTGCCCGGATCGTACCGGCCCGAAACGGCGACCCCGGCACCGGCGTCAGCGTCCCCGTGACCGGATCGATGGCATACCCGGATACATCACTCGACCAGTCATTGGCCAGATAGGCGAAGCGGCCCGAAGACACCACGGTGATAGCCCGGGGCCGGCGACCGGCGGCAAATGGACTGCCAGGAATCTCGGCCAACCCACCCGTTGACTGGTCGATCGACCAGCCCGAGACATTCCCGGAGTCTCGATTCGCGACATAGAGAAAGCGGCCCAGAGGATCGGTCGCCGGCCACACCGGGCGGCGGCCCGCGGGCACCGGGGACCGCGCCGCGGGCACCAGGACACCGGTGGTTGGTTCGATGCGATACGCCGAAATCGTGTTCGCCTTCTCGTTGGCGAGGTAGCCAAACCGGCCATTGGGCGAGAGCACCAACTGGAAGGGGCGGGTTCCGGCCGGAAACGGCGATCCCGGAATCGGCGTTAGGCGGCCGGTCTCGGCGTCAATGGAGAACCCGGAAACGTCGTTGCTCCGCTGGTTCGGTACGAACGCGAACCGGCCGGCTGGGTCCACGGTGACGAAACGGGGGTCGGTACCGGCCGGGAACGGCGACCCCGGAGCGGGCGTCAGATGGCCACTTGGGTCCACCCGGAAGACGGAGACGACGGTGGACCCTTCGTGGGCGGTCAGTACCAATCGGCCCGATGGGTCAACCATCGCCGAGCGAGGCCGAGGAGCCGCGGTCGGGACGCGGGCGACGTTCGTCAGATGGCCGGTGCCGGCGTCGCGACGATACACGGCAATCACGGCGTCGGCCGCGCAGGACACGAACCCGAGGTCTCCCGTTTCGGTAAACCGAATGTTTCGAGGATGTCGCCCCGTCGGAACCGGCGGCCCGTCGAGCGGTACCAGGCAACCGGCGAGCGGGTCCAACGCCCACCCGGAAACCGTGGCGGACCCCCAGTCGGCGGTGTACAGGAAACGAGCCGTGGGATCCATCGTCACCGCCCGCGGATTCCGGCCCGAGGGAAACGGCGACCCGAGCAGACCGGCCAGGGCGCCCGTATCCGGATCGATGCGGTAGGCGGAGAGGTCGTTCGAGGTCCAGTTCGCGACGAACAAGAACCGGCCCAAGGGATCGGCGATCGTCAATCGGGGGCCCAATCGCTCCGTGGTGTACCGCTCACCGGTCACGGTCATCCGCCGATCAGCGTTCGAAGCCGCCGGGCGAAGTGGTCCGGATCGCCGACCGCCTGGATCCGCGGCAACCGAAACCGATCATGCCACCCAGACGCGACGGCCTCAGTCGTCGTAAACGCCGCGGCGAAGCCGGCCTGCCGGGCGAGCTTGGCGGCGCCGCCGGCGGCGCCATACGGGTACGCGAAGCTCCGGACCGGGCGTGGCAGCAGCCGGTCAAGACTGGCCTTGCAGTCGCGGATTTCTTGCCATTGACTGGCCCGGTCGATCCGGCGGAACTGGGGGTGGGTCACGGAGTGACCACCGATCTCGATCAGGGGATCTCGACAGAGCGCCACCAAGTCCCCTGCCCCGAGGGTCCGCGCCGCCGGTGATCCGACCGGGACCCCGGCCCACCGTTCGAGCTGCCCGGTCAGATCGTCCCGCTCGGAGGAGTCGAGGGGTTGGAGCGCCGAGAACAGCGCCCGAAGGAGGCGGTGCCGGCCGGTCGGATCTTCGGGCGAGCCAAGATTCCAGGTCCGGAATCGCAGCGCCTCCCCGGCCGTGTAGCGCTCCGAGTCACCGAGGTCGAACCGGATCGCTTGGTTCGTGCGGCGGCAGAGTTCCAGCCGGTTCGGCAGCACGCCGGGCGCCAGACAGATTCGACCGACCCGGTCCCACCAGAACTCCCGCGGCTCCGGGAGGGCTCCGGTGGTCACGAAGACCGTGGCCGGCACCTGATACCGGACCAGCAGCGGATGGACGGTGGCAGCGAAGTCGTCATACCCGTCGTCGAACGTCAGGGCAACCGCCCGGGCGGGGATCTGGCCGGGGCAGTCGAACGCGCTCAGCGCCACCGGCGCGAACTCAGCCTTGATCAGGACCAAATGCCGCTCGAAGTACCGGACCGAGACCGCCAAGCCGAACGGATCGGACTCGAGATCGGCGACCCGATGATACCGGAGCACGGCCACCGGAGAATGGCGGACGTGCCGGAGCCGCCGCACCAGACGACCGATCTCCTTGAGCATCCGGGGCCTCTGCATTACCGGCAACTCCGACTCAGGGTAACTTCTCGGATACGATCGAGCCTCGAGTTTGTCAAATGTCACTGCTGGCCCGGTTATTCGGTCCCACTTCCTATCGCAACCGTGAAGGCCACGGCGCCTTCGATTTTCGGTTGCCTTCAACTTCGATGCAACCGGGCGTCAGCGCCATGGTTCGGGCCCGCAACGAAGTCACCAAGATCGGCGCCTGCCTCCGGTCGATTCTGCCGCTCTTCGACGAAGTCATCGTGGTCGACAACGGGAGCGAGGACGCCACCGCCGATGCCGTGCGGGCCGTGCAGCGGAGCGCCCCACGGGGCGACCGGATCGTGCTCCGCGAGTACCCATTTCGCTTGGCGCGGTTCGGACCCGAGCACCGGCAAGTAGCGGCCAATTCGATTCACAGCGCGGTCTATTTCAGCAACTGGGCCCTGGCACAGTGTTCCCGCCGGTTCGTCTGCAAATGGGACGCCGACATGGTGGCGGTCCCGGAAACGCGGGCTGAGTTCGCCGCGTTTCTCGAGGCGGTTCAGCGGGGATACCCCAAGGGCTGGAGCCTGGCGGGACAGACCATCTACCGCGATGCGAACGGCGACTACCTCCTGGCGATCGGCGAGGTGAACCGCGAAGTGGAATTGGTCCCCGCCGGCCGAGGCTGCCGTTTCGTCAAGAAACCCCACTGGGAACATCTGGCCCGGCCGCCGTGGGTGCGGCGCGGCGATTTCCTCCCGGTCGCGTTCTACGAACTCAAATTCGTGGCCGAAGCCGAATTCGACCATTGGTCCACGACCGAGTGGCCGAGTCCGCGGAAGCAGCGGGAGTGGCGGAACTTCGAGTCGATCCGGAACGGCACCGCCGACCAGGACCGGTTCCGACGGCTCGGCCCGACGTTTCTCGACGACCAGTGCCGATGAACGACCGGCTGGCCGGAATCAACCGGGCCGTACGGACCGCCGGGGGCTGGATTCGGAGCGCGAAGCGCTCGCTCGGATATTATCGCCTCCGCGCCCGCCTTCATCGGCCGGCTTTCCGCCGGGCCCTTCGAAGCGCCGACACCTTCTTGGTGGGCCACCCCAAATCGGGCAACACGTGGGTTGCGTATATGATCGCGGCGATGCGACAGCCGGCCGGCGCCGACGTCACGCTCGCGAACGTGGGCCGCTATGTCCCTTTCGTGCATGGCCACGACCACCGGATTGCCCGGTACGATCACTTGGCCGACCCGCGGGTGTTCCGAAACGAATACCCTCGCTATCGGGATCTGTACCCGCGAATGATCTACCTGATTCGCGATCCTCGGTCCGTGATGCCATCGCTCTGGCACATGTACCGGACCATGTCAGGCGACGAACGATTGCCGATCGAGAAGTTCATCGATCAGTATCTCGCGGCGAACGGGATCTTCCGGTATTGGAACAGCGACCTGGTTCGGTGGGACCGGCAAGTCGGCGCCGCGATCGCCGCGGCTCCAACCGATCCACGGATCCTCCTCTGCCGGTATGAGGACTTCATCGCGGACCGGCGGGGCAGCCTTGAGCGGGTCGTCCGGTTTCTCGGTGTTGCCCCGGAGGAGGGGGCGCTCGACCGGGCCGCCGAGCTCGGTGACTTCAATGCGATGCGCCGTCTCGAAAGCCGGTACGGGGCGGAAGCGTACCGGGGGCGGGCGGCCGGCCGGGGGGATTTCGTTCGAAAAGGCCAGCCGGACGGGTGGGTGAGCGAGCTGACGCCGCCGCTCGTGGCCCGGCTCGAGGCCGCCCTGGGTCCGGTGATGGATCTGGCCGGGTATCCCCGAACGTGACGGGACCTGGACGGCCGACCCTGCTTGCGGTCACGGGGGTGGCACCGTGGCCGATGCGGGGCGGCTTCTCGCTGCGAGCGGCCCACCTCCTTCGGGAGCTCGCGGCCGAGTGGGACATTACGCTGGTGACGCCGCCGACCGAAGTACCCGGCGGGCCGGGCGGGTTGCCGGCGAGCATCACCGTCCTCCCGATCGGCCTAACGCCGCGCTGGCGGCCGGTTCCCCAAGGAGGCCCCGACGTGGTCCGGCTCCGGGAGGCCGTGGTTCGGGCAGTGGCCCGCGACCGGCCGGATGTGGTTCTCTTGTGGCCCGGAACGGAGTTCCTTGCCTTCGGCCGGCCGGATTTCCCTCCGGTGGTGGCCGACCGGGTGGATTGCGCCACTCTCGAGCGAATTCGGGGGATCCGATGGCGGCCCGGCGCGTTGATTCGGGTGGCGCAGGCCGCTTACTACGAGCGGCGATTGGTCCGGAGGTTGGCCGCAACGGTCGTGGCCGGTGAGGAGGACGCCGCCGGCCTGAGCCGGCTCAGTGGCCGGTCATCAAGGATCGTCGTGATTCCCAATGGCGTGGAGGCCCAGGCCGACCCCCGATTTGACCGGGAATCTCCGCAGCCAACCGTGACATTCACCGGAACCCTCGACTACCCGCCCAACGTCGATGCCATCCGGTACTTCGCCGACGCCATCTGGCCATCGATCCGGCACGCGGTGCCCGGGGCCCGTCTCCAGATCGCGGGGCGAAACCCGAGCCGGAAGGTGCTTCAGTTGGCTGACGGGCACGGGATCGAGATTCTCCCCGACGTTCCCGACATGGCCGCCGTCATCCAAGCCAGTTGGGTGGTCGTTGCCCCGATGCGACTGGGGGTCGGCATCAAGAACAAGGTCCTCGAGGCTTGGGCGGCCGGCCGGCCCGTCGTCCAAACACCGCGAGCCACCAATGGATTGCGGCTGAACGACACGACGGCGGCATTGGTGGCCGGCGCCCCGGACCACTTTGCGGGCTTGGTGACCGCTCTGCTCGGCGACCGGGACCGGCGGCACCGCGCGGGCCGGGACGGGCTCGATCTGGCGCGGACCCGGCACCCGTGGCCCGCGGCCGCCCAGGCGCTGTCGCGGGTCCTCCGATCAGCCAGCGAGACGACGCCCGGTTCCGCCTAACGAGGCGGCCACCCGAACATCGACCAGGCGCGGCCAGCCACCGCGATCTCACGGCGGACACCGTTCAGGGTCTGGAAGATCCGGCATTGATCATCGACGCACACCGCCGGATGCAGCTCGCGGTACGCATGCTTCCAGCAGACTTGGTCCGAGCCGGGCCATCCTTCAAGCCTGCCTCCCCATTTCCGGGCGGCGTCAAAGGCCCGCAGAAGACCGGCCCTGGTGCCGACGAAGAGCCCCGAGTTGAGATACCGAAATGGGGCGCCGGCCGCCCGGCGTTCGAATGATCTGATCTCGGGGAGCTTCGCCGGCCAGCAGTTCTTCTCCGCGTTGAAGATGACGTCGGCCCCCCGGCGTTGGAGTTCCGCGACCGCAAGGCCGGGATCGCCGACGAGCAAGGCGTCGGACGAATCAGCCCCGAGAACGTACTCCGACCGGGTCTGCTCGAGAAAAGCGAGCGTCAGGTCCAGCTTCAAGCGGTTGGTCCAGGCGGCGCCGAGGCCGGTGCCGAGGACCGCATAGGAGATCCCGACGTGGTCCAGCGAGCGTTCGAACCAACCGAGCGTGTGACCGCGTACTCCAAGGGTCGGGTTGGCCGCTCCGGAGTTCCACGTCAGGATCGCGAGGGACTCGGGGCGGCGGAGCGTTACGCGACTGGCGAAGACACCAGCCTTGACGGTCTCCCACCACGGGCTCTCATCGAGCCTACCGGGAGCGTGCACGGCGATCGGACGGGTGCCATAGAGGCGGTTCTCCACCGTCGGCGCCTGGACGCGTGGCGGCCCCGGCACCTACTGGAGATCCGAGGTCGCCGCCGTCCGGGGCACCTGCTCGGCGGCGGCCGGGACCGATCGCGGCTGGGCCCGGACGGCCTCGATCAGACCAAGGCCGCTCCAGACGGCGGGATCGTCATCGAACTCGGGAAGGACCGGCACCCGGCCGCGCTCGGCGCCGACCCGCCAACTCCACAACAACGACCATTTGAGGTAGGACTGATACGATTGAATCAGGCAGAACACCAAGCCCCGGGTTCCGTCGAGCACCCCGAGCTGAAGAACGTAGGTTCGCAGAAACCGAAATCCGGGCCGGATCAGCACCTCGCCAAATCCGGCGCGTCGGCCATCGCGCCAGCCTTGCGCGGCGCCCCAGAAGCCGTACTGGTTGATCTTCTTGACGTAGGTGTGAAAGCACTGAACCATGTGATGGTGGATCGGATTGCGGAGCATTGGGGCCGCGCCGATGGTCACGATCCCGGCATGGACCCGGCGCCGGCTGTAGAATCCGGAACCCCGCCGCACCAGGCGAACCGCGCGGTCATTCTGCCAACCGGAGAACCGGAGCCGGCGGTCGAGAAAATAGGTGGTTCGGGAAATCGTAAATGCGGCGGCGGCTGGGCGAGCGGCGAGCAAGTGCTCGATTTCCAAACGAAGAGGGTCGCTGCATCGCTCATCGGCGTCGAGAACGAGGAACCAGTCGGTCCGGACCAGATTAATGGCCCAATTCCGCTGCGCACCGTCCCCGTAGTATTCGTGCTGATAGAACCGGACCTTGGGGTTCCGCTGGGCGATTTCGGGACTACAATCCGTGGAGTACGAATCGACCACGATCAATTCGTCGCACCAGGCAAGGCTCGCGAGGCAGGCCTCGATATTCGTCGCTTCGTTATAGCAGGCGACGATCCCGGTAATGGTTGGCCGCGCCAACCCCGCTTGGCGAGAAGGATCCGGCCCGCTTGAGGCACTTGGCATGTGGATTCGCTAGCTCGGCGAGCAACGTTGAATGACAATGGTACGATCGAGGCGGACATCGCACCAGAGGGCGCCCGATGACTCCCGGTGATAAGCGGCTGGGCCGAAGTGCTCCGGTGCGAACCCCGGCCGAACCCGATCCGTGGCCGATCCCCCATCGGCTGGTGCTGGGCGACCGCGACACCGCGCGGGCAAAGGCCGAGTACTGGCTCTATCGCGGGGCCGCCGCGATGGCCGGCCGGCTGCCGCAGTTGGCCAGGCGCGGGGTAGCGATCGGCCTGGCCCACGCACTTCGGAGGTTCGAACACCGGCATACCGATGCCGCCCGCCGGTTCGTTGCCCAAGGGATGGGACATCTCAGTGCGCCAGATCAGGACGCCTTGGTACTGGCGGCATGGCGTCATCTGATCGAGGTGGCCTTCGAAGACGCGGCGTTCAACCGGCGGGTGCTAGGCTCCGCCATCCACCAACATTTCGAGACGACGATTTCCCCTGACGTGGCCCGAATCCTCGACAGCAAGTGCGGTGGGTTCTTCGTGGTGCCTCACGTTGGAATGTGGGAGGCGATGCCGGCGCTCGGAGTAGCCCTCGGTTTTCAACCAGCCTACGTCGTGTCCAGTCCGCCGCGCAACCGGCCCCTGTCCGCATACGCTCAACTGGTTCGCGAAGCCAGAGGGTACCGGCTGATCCCGCGGCGAGGGGCGGTCCGGGATCTTGCTAAAATCGTCCGGGCGGGAGGATGGGTCGGGTTGATGCTCGACCAGCGGGTTCGAAGCAGGAGACGCTCGGTGGTCGCGCCTTTCTTCGGCCGGCCGGCCCTCTGCGAGCGCAGCATTCCGATCCTGATCCGCCGCCTCTCGTGCCCGGTGGTGTTCGGCGCTTGCTATCGAACCGACCGCCCGTTCTTCTACCGGGCGGTCATCGATCGGGTCCTCGAGCCCGAGGTGTTCGCGGCCGCCGATGACGTTGCGGTAACGACAGCGGTCAACCAGGAGATCGAACGCCTGATTCGGCTCGCGCCGGACCAGTACCTTTGGCTTCACGACCGTTTTCTCGGCGCTCCGGAGGAGGATCTCATGGCTTCAAGGCGCCCATGACGGCCGCGGCCCTTACGGGGCGGTTCGGGGCCGCCCGCCGATGGTTGCCGGCCGGTTTGATCGCACTGGGCATTGCCATCAGACTTGTCGTTTGGTATGGCAATCGGTCACTCTGGATCGACGAAGCAACGGTGGCCATCGGAAACCTCTGGAAGCCGTCTGCCGCAACCTGGGGCACCCATGATTTTGGACAGATCTCGCCATTCGGTTGGCTTGCGATGGTACGTCTGGCGACCGAGCTCTTCGGTCCGAGCGAACTGGCCTTGCGGCTGCCGACGCTCCTGCTCGCCATCGGGTACCTACCGGCCGTGTGGCTGCTGGTCCGCCATCTCGCCGGCGAACGTGCGGGACTCCTGGCGCTCGCCTTCACCGCGGTATCGCCGGCGCTGGTGAGGTATGCGGTCGAGCTCAAGCCCTACGGCGGGGAACCATTGATCGCCGCCGGCGTGATCGCCGCATTCATCCACCTCATCCGGCGTCCCCTACTCTCGGTTCCCGCGGCGCTGGGATTCGGCCTGCTGCTTGGGCTTGGGTGTTGGATCTCGTCCGGAGCTGTCATTGTCGTTGCCGGCGGGATTCCGAGCGTGGTCCTGGCCGGAACCCGGCGGGGGGCGTTCGCACCGGACGTCTGGCGGCGGGTGCTCCTCGCCGCCGTCATCGGCGCGGTGTTCTCGATCGCCTACCTTGGCCACCTTCGTCTTGAGCCCTGGCTGCAGACGTATGTCACAGCGTTCTGGGAGCGGGAGTTCCTCGACCCCGGTGGCCCAGAGTTCGCCCGTCGGTTTTGGAAGGCGGCAATGACCCTGGTCTCCCCGACGTTCTTCGGTGAAGGCGGCGATCTGTTTCCGGCCTTGCTGCTCGTGGCAATCGGAGTCGGCGCCAGACAAATTTTTCGGACCACACGCGGCTCGACCACGGCGATCCTGGCCGGGCCGGTTCTCGTCTTGATCGGTCTTGCGGCAGTCCGGGTCTTTCCGATCGGAGTCCGGCTCTGCCTGTTCCTGGCCCCGATTCTCAGCCTGTTCCTCGCGACGGGACTGGCCCACTGGTTCGAGGCGGCTCGGCGGCGGTGGTTCCCGGCCCTGGTGATCTCGGTTCTGCTCCTGATCCCCGCCGGCGCAACCTATCGCCTGGTGGCCGATCCGGTCGGGAACCAGGGCCACGCCCGAGTCGTGCTGGAGGAGATGGCCCGCCGGCGGGGGCCTCACGATCTCGTTTACGTGTTCGCGAGGGCGACGCCCGAGTGGTTTTTCTATACGACCGATTGGCGGCAGCCGGACCGCACCCGAATCGCGCTGGTGGAGTCCGAGTATCGGTATCCCAACGGGCGAACGTCGGCGAGCGGGCTCCCTCGGGGTCAGCCGCCAGCGCCCATTGGCGACGACCTCCGTTACGTCTATCGCGGGGCCACGGAAGTATACGGCCAGTATTCAGGCTACCTGGGGCGAATCGGGTATCTGCGGCATCGGTCGGTCGATCCCGGATGGGCTGAGGCCGAGCGGGAACGAATCCTCCGCGGGCGCCCGGCGTGCGTCTGGTTAGTCGGGTTGCACGCCACGAAGGTCGAGCGGGTCGCACTCCAAGCCGCGGTGGACGCGGCCGGCTACCGGGACTGGTTGGAACTCGCCGCCGGCGGCTCGATCGTCACGCGCAGGTGTCGGGATCGCCCTTAGGTATCGAAGCGAACGAGCCTATCGCTCGCCCGCGAGCCGGCTGTCGGCAAGGCGAGCGCCAGGCGGATTTTGGGGATCCCATCACTATGGAGAGCGGACGCGCCGTCTCGCGATACTGCTTGCCCTTGGCCTACCGTCGCTCGCGGTTGCCCAAACCCCGGCCCGGCTGAATCTCCTCGATGCCGCCCGCGGCCGCGTCGAACTGGGGGTGCCCGATCGAGACTCCGCCCTTGGGTGGCGCGGGCCGGTTGGGGTCGCTCGGCAGGCTCAACGAGTCGTTTCGGAGCTGCCGGCGGCCCTCCAACGCGGCGACCTCGGCCGGCGTGAGAATCAGGCCCCGCCCCGCCGGGCGCTCGATCGGGGTGAGGGTCGCGTTGGTCCAGTTGCCTTGGAAGTCCGGCCGCCCGTCCGGCGTCCGAGGACCCGCGCCGCGGGCCCGCGGTTGCGCGAAACCCGATGTGGCCGCGAGCAGCACGGCGCCGACAATCAGAACCACGAGCCGATTCGGCATTTGAGCCTCCGCCATGTTCTGGGTGCGACGGGTAGATGGTCGGGACGAGCCTCGGCGCCTCGCCAATTCCTGAGTGCCGCGCGGCCGGGTCGAGGCGAAAGGTACCTCCCGGTGAGCCATCCGGTACCCAGCGGCGTGGATGGCCGGTCGTTCGGGTCGAGTGCTCGGGCCGGGATTCGAACCCGAGTGGGGTTGCCCGGGAGAGATTCTGAGACCCGGACGATGCCGAAGGCGGGACAGCCGGCGAGCCGACAGCGCCCGCTCAGGTCATCAGCGCGCCGTTTTCGGGCAGCAGCGCGCCGCCGTCGACGATGATGGTCTGGCCGGTGACGTAGCTCGCTCCCGCGCTCGCGAGGTAGAGCATCGCGTGGGCCATGTCCGCTGGGGTGCCCCACCGCTTCAGGGGAACGAATTTGGTCATCGCTTCCCGCTCCTCGGCGGTGGTGAACCCCTCGACTCCCGGTGTCAGCACCAGCCCCGGTTCCACTCCGTTGACCGTGATGTGGTAGGGTGCCAGCTCCACCGCCATCGCCCGCATGAAGCCGTTCATCCCGGCCTTCGAAGCGCAGTAGTGACCCACCCCCACCAAGCCGGTCCGATTCCCGGTCACCGACGACGTGAACAGCACCCGTCCGCCGCCCCGTTGCTTCAGGTGCGGCAGACAGGCCTTCGTGAGCCGAAACGCGCTCGTCAGGTTCACCTCCAAGACCCGATTCCACTCGCTGTCGGCCATGTCCTCAAGCATCTGGAACGGGTAGATCCCGGCGTTGTGGATCAGGACGTCGATGGCCCCGAACCGCTCCACCGTTCTCTCCACCACGGCCGTCACGCCGGCCAGACTGCCGATGTCCGCCACGACCGCGTGGGCCGTCCCGCCGGCGGCCGCGATCTCGGCGACCACCCGGTGGGCGTGGTCCTCGGTGCGAGCGTTCACGGTGACGAGCGCGCCTTCGGCGGCGAACAGCTTGGCGATGGCCTCACCGATGCCCCGCCCCGCGCCGGTGACGATCACGATTTTGCCTGCCAGACCAGATGACGATTGGACGGTCAGAGTGCCCCCTTGGAAATGTCGGTTCCCGACTTTACCTGGCTCGGTCGCGCGAACGTAGCTCCGGTGACGCGAAGTGTCCAGACAGTCCCCGGTAAGTCGCACAGCGGCAAGCGGTTCAACCGTCCCCCGCTGGCATTGCGTCACCTCCCCCCGAGGGATAGCCTTCCCGCTCTCATGGCAATTCCCGACCTCACGGCTGCGCTCGCTGAGCGGTACCGCGTCACCGGCCCCCTCGGCGCCGGCGGATGGCCACGGTCTACCGCGCGGACGACCTCCGCCATGGCCGCTCGGTCGCGATCAAGGTCCTCCGGCCGGAACTCGGAGTCGTGCTCGGCGCCGACCGTTTCCTCCAAGAGATCCGCACCACCGCCGGACTCCAGCATCCCAACATCCTGCCGCTGCTCGATTCGGGCGAGGCCGCCGGCCAGGTCTATTACGTCATGCCGCTGGTCGAGGGGGAAACCCTGCGCGGCCGGCTCGTCCACGAGCGGCAGCTGCCCGTGGCCGAGACGATCCGGCTTCTCAAGGAAATCGCCGACGCGCTCCAATACGCCCACGAGCAAGGCGTGATCCATCGGGACATCAAGCCGGAAAACGTGCTGCTCTCGCGGGGCCACGGCACCCTGACCGACCCGTGAGGGCAGCATGATTCGTCGTCGATTTCTCGTCGGTCTCGGTGGCCTGGCGCTGTGGTCCGTCGGCTGTGCGAAGAAAACTCCCGAGTTGGCCGGTCGCTGGGTCGGTGACTTTCGCCATCCCGCCATGACCCTCCTACTCGAAGTGACCGTGGACTCCGCGGCTCGCGTGAGCCTCCGTCCCTGGCAGCTCCGTGACGCTCCCGCGGGCGTCATCAGCTCGGGAGACACCGTCGAGTTGGTCGTGGCCACCGAGAGCGATACGGCGCACTTCCGCGGGGCCCTCACCGGCACCACCTGGAGCGGGGTGGCCCGGAGGGGCAGGGAAACGGTCCCCTTCGAGCTCCGTCGAACGTCCCCGCTGACCGAAACGAACTGGGCGGCAATCACCGGGACCTACCGGACCCCTGACGGTCGCCTGATCGGGATTGCCCGGTTCACCGAATTCGGCGACCGGCCCTTTTTGGTCGACTACGCCGGCGGCCGGATTGGGCCCTTGCTTCCGATCGGATCCAACCGCTTGTTGGTGGGCCGGTCGGTCGTAGCCCCGCTCTTCCCGGCCGACTCGGTGACGCTCGATCTCGACCCGGCTGGGAAACCAACCGGGCTTCGATACTTCGAGACCGGGCGCCCACCAATCGTGGCCAAGCGGATGGCAACCCGGGATGAGGAGATCTCGTTCTCGAACGGGCCGGTGTCGCTCGCCGGCACCCTGACGTTGCCCGAGGGCGCCGGTCCCCATCCCGCGATCGTGCTGGTTCACGGCTCCAACGCCCAAACCCGCGACGGCATGGGACCGTGGACCCGCTACTTCGCCGGCTTGGGATTCGCGGTGTTGAGTTTCGACAAGCGAGGAACCGGCCGCTCGGCCGGCGACTGGAAGCAGGCCGATTTCGGGATCCTGGCGGGCGATGTGCTGAGTGGAGTTCGCGCCCTCGCCGCCCGACCCGACATTCGCCCCCGACAAGATCGGACTCTGGGGGATCAGTCAGGCCGGTTGGATCATGCCGCTGGTGGTGTCGCGGGCACCCAGTGAAATCGCCTTCCTCGTCGTCCATGCCGGGACCGGCACCACGGTTCGGGAGCAGGGCATCCTCAACTACCGGAACGAACTGCGGTTCGCCGGCCTGCCCGATTCCGCGGTGGCCATTGGAGTCCGGTACCGGATCCTCGACGACTCGGTCACCACGACCGGAGCCGAATTGAACCCGCTGCAACGATTCTATGAATCCCATCGGGCGGATGCGCCGTGGCTGGAGGAGCCGGCGCCGGCCGACGCCTGGTTCCGGACCTACTACCGAATCCTGATCGACTACGATCCGCGATCGACCTGGGGAAAAATCACCTGCCCCGTCCTCTTGTTCTTCGGCGAACTCGACGCCAACGTCCCGCCGGCGGAATCGTGGCCCCCGATCGAACGGGGGCTCCGCGCCGCCGGGAATTCACGGGTCACTCACTATGTCATCCCGCGCGCCAACCACGTTCTTCTCCTCGCGAAGACCGGAGGCCGGGATGAATATCCCGGCTTGAACCGATTCGCGCCGGGATATTTCGACCGGATGGCGGAGTGGCTGGCCGCCAACGCGCGATGACGACGACCCGCCGATCGAGCCCCGGCTCTTCACGCGCCCTCTTCGAGCGCAAGTTCGGCGGGGAACGGCTTGGCGAGGTTCCCCGCGGGCCGGGCGTCTATCTATTCCGCGACGCCGACGGCCGGGTGCTCTACGTCGGCAAGGCGAAAGATCTGCGACGGCGCCTGGCCGGCTACCGCGCGGCGACCCGCCGCAAGGCCCACCGTAAGATGCGCTCGTTGGTGCGCGCCGCGGCCACGCTCGAAACCCGCCACCTCGGGAGCGAAGTCCAGGCCCTGCTACTCGAGAACGAGCTGATCCGCACCCTGCGCCCGCCGTTCAACGTTGACGGCGCCTTCTCGTTTCTCTATCCGGCCATCGGCCTTGGGCATGACGAGGGGCGGGTCCTCCTCGCGTTTACGTCCGCCCCCGAGGAGTGGAACGGCCTTGGGGTGCGCTGGCACGGCTGTTTCCGCTCGCGGGCGCGGGCCAAAACGGCCTTCGAAGCGCTCACCGACCTGTTCGCAAGGCTTGGCCATCGCGAACCGCCATCGCGCCGGCCGGCGGTGCCGCACCGACGCGGCGCCCGACTCGAGGTGTTCCGGCGATTGCCCGAGGATCTCGCGGCCGCGACGGGCGGGTTCCTCGCCGGCGAATCGACGGAACTGCTGGCGCTGCTCTTTCAGCGCCTGCTCGACAGCGCCAGCGCGCGGCGGGGGGCCGCCGACATCGAACAGCAACTCCGCACCCTCGCCGATTTCGCCCGTAGGGATATCGCAGCCCTGCACCGCGCCCTCGAAAAGGCGGGGCGCACGGGTTGGGTTTCCGGGGACGAACGCGACGCCCTCTTCATCACGGCCACCTACACCTCGGCGGACCATCGCACCTAATGCCGGGCAGCACCAGAGCCACCCCGGCCATCCCATGGCGGTTCGGATCCACACCGAGCCCGGCGCCGACCACAACATCGAGGGTACCCGTCCTATCCATTGGCGCCGAACGACACCCAGGGGACGTTGACGACCGAATCCGAAGGGTGGCGCCATGAATCTCACAACGCGGTTAGCGGTCGTTCTCTTGGTTGCCGGATGCCAGACTGCCGGGCCCGACACCCCGCCCACCGTCGCCAAAGGCAACCGCCGCTTCGGGATCCACATCACCGAGGCGTCGGACGGCGACTATGGACGAGCCTTCCAAGCGGCTCGGGCCACCAAGATGGACATGCTGCCATTTTCATTCTCCTGGCCGACGGTCGAAACCCCGACCGGCTGGGACCTCTCGATTCTCGACCTCGCCAACGCCTTCTTCGGGCCGGTCGGCCTCCCGATCTACCTGACGCTCTCTTCTCCGATCAACACCGTGGTCTCGGAGGTGCCGAGTGCCTTTCGCGGCCTCCCGTACGATGATCCCCGATTGATCGCCGGGTTCAATCGGCTCCTCGACTCGGTCCGGGCCCACACGCCAGCACTCCGGATCGAGGTGCTGATTCTCGGCAATGAGATCGACGGCGTGTTAGGCACCGACCCGGCCGCGTGGGCCCGTTACCAGACCTTCTTCGAGGCCACGAAGGCCCACGCCAAGCAACTCTTTGGGCCGGCTACCGCCGTCGGGACCACGATCACCCGAGACGGCCTCGAACTCGCGGGGGTGGGATCGGCCATCGACCGGTTGATCGCGGCGTCCGATGTGGCGTCGATCACCTACTACCCGCTCAATTCGGACTTCACGGTTCGGGCCCCGACGTCCGCCGGCGCCGATTTCGATCGAGTCGTTGGGCGGATCGCCGATCGCCCGATCTATTTCCAGGAAGTCGGGTATCCCACCAGTGAAGCCTTGGGGAGCTCAGAGGGCCGGCAAGAACAGTTCGCGGAGGAGGTCTTTCGAGCGTGGGATCGGTACCCGACCCGGATCAAGTACGTCGGCTGGCTCTGGCTCACCGACCTCTCGGCCGAGCAGACGGCCGCGTTTGCGGCGTACTATGGGATCGCGGGGTCGCCGGTGGCGTTCACATTCGGCGAGTATCTGAGGACCCTCGGCCTCCGCCGGCACGATGGGGCCGCCAAGCCCGGCTACGCGGCCTTAACCGCCCTGCTTAGCGCCCGGGGTTGGTAGGGCTCGGTCACCTTGGCCGGCGCCGACGGCGAGGTACGCCACCAGGAAGATCGCACTGGACAGGCTGACGGCCACCTTCGCTCCGGCCGGCAGGGTACTGGCCGACAATAACCCCTCGATCAACCCGGCGATAACCAGTAGCACGACCGTGAACCCCACCATTCGGATGGCCCGTCGCCCGGCAATGACCAGGGCTTCGCTCCGGGACAACCGGCCCGGCGCCAGGAGGGCCAATCCGAGTTGAAACCCGGCCGCACCGGCCACCCAGATCGCGAACAACTCGAGCACCCCGTGGCCGGCGATGAAAGTCCAGAGATACCCGAAGAGGCCCAAGTTGGCGAAGTGGCCTGACGCGGCCCCGATCGACAAGCCGTTCGTCGCCATGACGACCAGCGAGCCGAACCCCGCAAAGATGCCGCTCGCAAACCCCAGGAACGAGACTTGAACGTTGTTGGCGATAATGGAGGCCGCCATGATGGGCCGTTCGCCCGGGGCGGCGTCGAAGTAGCCTTTCCCTTCCCGGTGGCGGGCTACCCCGGCGTCGGCACGATCCAACATCACCTGGGGGAGGACCTGTTCCGCCAGGGCCGGCCGCTCCCGCAGGAGCGCGAAACCTAACGCCGCCGGAACGGCAAACACGAGAAAGGCAATCGCCACCGTGTGGCGGGCCTCGACGACGGCCGCCGGACACTCCACCGCTACGAACCGCCACCAGGTGGCCGCGGTCGTACCCCGCGTCCGGTAGAGCGCATTGTGCCCGGATGCGACCGCCCGCTCCAGCGCGACCAACCGGCTCGCCGGCACCCGGTAAGTCCGAGCCCGGGCCAGATCGGCGGCGATTTCTCGGTACCGGGCGGCAAAATCAATCAGGGCATCCGGTGCCAAACGATCGAGACCGCGGGCCGACACCTCGGTCGCCGCCACTCCGAATTCAGCCCACCGGGTTTCCTTTTGGCGGACGAACCGGTCCGCTACGCTACCAGTGCCGGACCGGGAGCCGAATTGCCCCTGCCGCCGGGCCAGGTCGTCGGTAAACAGGGTCCGCAGCGCCGCCTCGCCGGAGGTACCCTCGGGAAGGCGACCCGAAAGACGAGCCACGAGGCGATCGGCGAACCGGTCCCGAGCGCCCGCCTCGAGTCCCGGTGCCCGGTTCAGGAACTCTTCAAGGACCCGGAACTCGGCGTCGGTCAATTCCGGAGAGCCTTCGGCCGTTGCCCGCAGCCGAAGGGCTTGGGCATCCGGGCGGCCGGTCTCTATCGGGCGGTCTCGAACCACGACGGTGCCGGCAACCAAGTCACCCAGTCGCTTTCCCCGCGGGTGGAAGGCAACCAGGGCCAAGCCGATCAACCCCGGGGGCGGGACATAGTCGGCGACGCGAAGGAGATTTCGAAGCGCAGCCTCGGCGAACCCAATCGGGTGACCGGTATCACGGATGACCCGGATCGCCATCCATTTCTTCCCGGGAGTCTGGCCCCGGTAGAGCCCTTCGAAGAGCGCGAAATAGCCCCAGTAGAGCACCGCAGACACGAGTGCAAGGGCCACGAAACCACCCTGTGTGGTACCCCCGAGCTGGCCGACCACCATGAACGCGACCAGGAGGACGGCCCCCATGATTAGGACGTCGGCGATCGCGGCCAACAGCCGGGATCCAAGGCCGGCGACCTCGTAGTCGAGGACGACATGTTCGGGCGTCTCAACCGCGAGGCGTTGCCAGTGGTCCTGGGGAGCGAGAGCCCTCGGGCGGCGGCGGGCGGAGGGAATTGGCATCGACTGGCAATCATATCAGGGTCCGGTGGGCTTCCCAACCTGGCCGGGAAGGGCCAAGTTCCCCGGACCCCGCCGCCCCCAAATGAGGAGGAACCATGGAAGCGCCTGCGCTCCGCCCGTTATCCACAGGCGAGGTCCTCGATGTTGCCTTTTCTCTCTACCGCCGGCATTTCGTCGTTCTCGCCCTGGTGGCGTTGGCCAGCCAAGGCGTGGCGCTGATCTTTTCGATCTACGTCGCGGCGTCGGGGGGGTCGTTGGTCAACCTGGCCTTGACGCTGGTCTCGATGATCCTTTCGTCGGTTTGTGCAGCCATCGGGATGGGCGCATCGACCAAGATCATCGCCGACAGCTATCTCGGCCGGCCCACCACCGCCGCCGAGGCGCTGGCCTGGGTGGTTCCGTCGTTGGGGAAGCTGATCGGCCTCACCGTCATGATCAGTATCGCCGTCATGATCGGGTTCCTGCTGATATTCGTTCCCGGCGTGATCCTGGCGAGCGCACTCGCGGTGGCGCCCTCGGCGCTGGTGGTCGAAGGTCTCTCGGCCAACGAGGCGATGAACCGGTCCTGGAACTTGACCAAGGGTCATCGATGGAAAGTCTTCTGGACGATGGTCGTCGCGGTGGTGTTAGTCTATGCGGTGACACTATCGGCCAGCATCATCAGTGGCGTCATCTCGAATGTACTCGGGGCGGCTCCGCTGATTGCGGTGGTTCTGGCGACCGCCATCGCGGCGCTCCTTTCACTGTTCGTCTATCCCTTCATGTATGCGGCAGTGACGGTGCTGTACTACGACCTCCGGGTCCGGAAAGAAGGCTTTGATCTCGAGATGCTGGAGTCGCAGCTCGAGGGCAAGTGATTCACGCGCCAATCCCGGCGGATTCGCTTCGTCTGGCCGTTCGCAAGGTCTTTGAAACCGCCCCGTATCAATGGCGGGAGGAATCGGACGCCACGGTCCTTTGGCGCCGATGGTGGAACTCCCTGGTCGAGTGGCTGGACCAACTCGCCGGGAATCACCCGGCGCTGTTTCGGCTCTTGCTCTGGGGATTGGTGGCCTTGCTGGCCGTCTTCGCCGCCCAGGCAATTTGGATCTTGATCCGCACCACTCGCCGAACGGCGAGCCCCGACCGAACCGGCTCGGCCCGGGGCTCGGCGATCGTCCGCAATGCTCCCTGGTACGGCACGGAGGCCGAGCGCTTGTTTCGGGAGGGCCGGTATGCGGCGGCCATGCAGGCCGACTTCGTGAGACTGGTTTTGGAACTGGACGCTCGGAACCGGGTTCGATTCCACCCGAGTAAGACACCGCTCGAATACCTCGCCGAAGTGCCGCCTGAAGCTCAAGCTGAGTTTGGCGGACTGGTGGGCGACCTCTACCAGTACGCCTTTGCCGGGGTCCCGTGCGGCGCCGACCAGTTCGCCGCCTGGCGACGCATGGCCTCAGCCGACCGATATGTCGCCCCAGCGTAGCCTGCTCGTTGGCGTCGGAGGGTTGATCGTGGTGGCGAGCTTGGCCGCCCTGGCGGGAAGCAGGCGACAGCCGACCTCAGCCGCCGACCTCCGGCCCTCGAGTTACCTGACCGAGCCTAACGGTGCCCGGGCCTTCGCGGAAACGCTCGAGCGCTTGGGCGTCGTGGTGCGGCGGCTCCGGAGCCATCGGCCCCAGGCGCTCGACTCCGCGGGCAGCCCTGGTGTGCTCATCGTACTCAACCCGACCTCGGCGGCCAGCGTCGAACAGGCGGTCGACCTTCGGGCCCTGGCGGCCCGGGGGATCTCGTTGTTGGTGGCGGGACCGCGAAGCCGGACGATCCTCCGCTGCTTCGGCTACGACACCCTCCGGCTAACCGACTCCGCCGCGGTTCGACTATCAAGCGGTTCCGGCGTCGCGCCCCAGGTCCGGTTGGGTCTCCGGCCGGTCCCGGATTCGGTGGTGACCGATTCGAGCGGGATGTTCGATGCCGCTGTGACCGAGTGCCGGGTGCCGGCCGTCGAACGGATCGACACCTTGCTGGTGACTCAAGCCGGCCAACTGGTCGCGGCGCGACTCTATCCGGCCGGGGAGCCTGGAACGATCACGCTGGTGAGCGATGTGAACCTGTTTCGCAACCGCACCTGGCGCGATACCGAGGCCGGCCCGGTCGTCTTGGACTGGGTGGTCGGCCGGTTTGGACGGGTGTGGTTCGACGAATATCACCATGGCTTTCTCTCCGGCGGATCGTTGGTTGCTTGGACTCTCCGGTGGAGCCGGGAGTCCCCCTGGGGCTGGCTCTCGTGGCATGTCGGTGTCGTCGGCCTCATCGCGCTGGGATTCGCCGCCATCCGGTTTGGGCCGCCGATCGCTGCGATCGACCGGCGCCGGCGTTCGGTAGCTGAGCACGCCCGGGCGCTGGCATTCGCGCTCCGGGCGGCGGGCGGGCACCGGGTTGCCATCGGGGTCCTGATCGACGGCCTGAGACGCCGCCTAACGCCCGGCAGCCGGGTCAATCCGGCGCTCCGAGCGGAGTGGCTGGTCCATTTGGGGACTGGCGCCGCGAGCTCCCGGGTCGACAAGCTGAGCCGCCGGTTGCAAGCACTGGATCGGGAGCCGGGGTCGGAGGCGGCCGCCCTTGAAACCGCGAACATCGTGGAGGACTTGTGGAAGGAATTGCGGACGTGACGGCCGAGCCGGCGGGAGCCGCCGCGGCCAAAGGGAACGCCGTCATCCAGGCGCTCGAGTCAGTCGTCCTGGGCCAGCGCGAGGCGGTCCGCGAGTGCGTGCTGGCTTTGATCGCCGGTGGCCACGTTCTGCTCGAAGGGCCGCCAGGCACCGCCAAGACACTCCTAGTGCGGGCCCTATCGCGGAGTCTCTCGCTCAGCTTTCGGCGGATCCAATTCACCCCCGATCTGATGCCGGCGGACATTACCGGCATCAGCCTACTCTCGGCTGGAACCAGCTTCACCTTTCGACCCGGCCCCTTGTTCGCCGACTTCGTGTTGGCGGACGAGATCAATCGGGCGCCCGCCAAGACCCAGGCGGCCCTGCTCGAGGCGATGCAGGAACGGACCGTCACGGTCGACGGCGAAACCCACCATCTTCCCGCCGCCTTCACGGTGTTCGCCACCCAGAATCCGATCGAGTTCGAGGGCACCTACCCCCTCCCCGAGGCCGAACTCGACCGTTTCCTGATCAAATGTCAGATTGCCTATCCTGACGCCACAGCCGAGGGTGGGCTGCTCGACCGAGTCCTCGCCGGATTTGACTCCGCCCTGCCCATGAGCTACGGGATCGACGCGGTGTTGGATGGCCATGGCCTGGCTCAGTTGCAGCAGGCCGCCCAACGAGTCCGGGTGGAGCCCGCGTTGGTGCAGTACATCACCGCGTTGGTCCGGGCCACACGGGATGCCCCGGCACTGACGTTAGGCGCCTCACCCCGGGCCAGTGTGGCGCTCCTGAAGTTGGGCCAAGCCGCCGCCCTGCTCGCGGGCCGGGACTTCGTGATTCCCGACGACGTGAAGCACCTGGCCCTGCCGGTACTGCGGCATCGGATCGTGGTAGCGCCGGAGCTCGAGCTCGAAGGGGTCACCCCGGACGCCGCGCTCAAGACCCTGATCGACCGGATCGAGGCACCCCGGACGTGATCGTGCCCAGCCGCCGATGGTTCGCGGTGGCGGTTGCCTTGGGGGCGCTCGCGCCGTTGGCCCTAGTCTGGCCGGCCGGGATTGCCGTGTGGATTGGGGCGTCGATCGGATGGATCGTGGCCGCCGGGATCGACGCATGGCGAACGCTCGACTTTCGATGGTCCGACTTGATCCTCGAACGCGACGGCTTGGCTGCGTTCTCGGTGGGTCGGCAGCTGGGCGGGCGTTATCGCTGGCGGTACCCCGCCCTGGTCCGGAACCTCTGGGTCCGGGAGACCATCCCGGCGCTCTTTGCGCCGCTCACTGACGCTGACCGGAGGCTGTCGCTTCGGCCCGGCCGGGACCTGATCGAGGAGCGGCTGCTGACGCCGGCCGCTCGGGGCCGGACCGAGGGCTGGCGGTTTGATTTTCGGATTGCCGGACCCTGGGGCCTCTGCTGGGGCCAGCACACTCGGGCATTGGACTGGACCGCCATCGTCTATCCTCGGCTCAAGGACGCCGCACTCAAGGCTTTGCCGTCTCAAAGCCGGATGCGGCGCGAAGCCGGTCTACGCCAAACCCGCCGGATCGGCGAAGGGCGTCTGTTCGAAAGCCTCCGGGAATGGGTACCGGGAGACGACCTTCGCTCGGTGGACTGGAAGGCTACCGCCCGGCGGGGCAAACTGATCAGCCGTCAGTATGAGGACGAACGGCGGCAGCGGGTCATGCTGGTACTCGATGCCGGCCGGATGCTGACGGCGGAGACGGACGGCCGAGCCCGGCTCGAAGATGCCATTGAGGCCATCGCGCAGCTGGCCTATCGCGCCACCGGATTCGACGACGATGTTGGATTGTTGGTCTTTTCCGATGAGATCGACGCCTTCGTACCACCACTCCGAGGTCGGCGGGCGCTCAAGGCCGTGCTCGACGCGCTGGCGGCGGTTGAAGGCCGACTGGTCGAGCCGGACTACCCCAAAGCGTTTGCGTTTCTGGCCAATCAAACCAGAAAGCGGGCGCTGACGGTGGTCTTTACGGATGTCATTGATCGATTCGCGAGCGAGGCCATGGTGGCGCAGGTCGGCGGGCTCAGGCCTCGCCACTTGCCGGTGGCCGTTGCTCTCCGGGATTCGGCACTTGAGCGGTTGGCGTCGACCCGGCCGGCCGGGGTCGAACAGACATTCGAACGGGCGGCAGCAGAACAGCTCCTCCAGGTCCGGGCCGAGGCCCTCCACGCGATGCGGAGCAAGGGCGTCATCATCGTCGATGCCCATCCAGAGGCCGCCGCCAAGGCGGTGGTCGAGGCCTACCTTCAACTCAAGCGCCGGTCGATGATCTAGCGGCCTGTTAGGCGGGGTCGCCGGTGGCGGGCACGTTCGGCGAGTACCTGAGGACCCTTGGACTCCGCCGGCACGATGGGGCCAACAAGCCAGGCTACCTTGCTTTGACCGCCCTGCTCCGGACCCGGGGTTGGTAGGGCCCGGTCGCCCCGGTATCAGCGAGAAGACGGACTTGCATGTCCTGGCTATCGCGCCATTGCTCACCCCAGTCCACGACTGAAACCGGCCTGCGCCCCCGCCCGTCAGCTTGATTAGGGCGACAACCGGTGTAGAAACAGACCATGAATCAAATCGACCGCATCCTCTTCTCCAGTCAAACGGTCCAGGTCGGAGCATTCCGTTGCCCGGTCACCGATCCCCGTTTCCCGGACTCGGGCCCGATCCAGAAAAGCCTGGTGGCCTTCCCCCGGCGCGGGGTCTGGATCAGACAGGCCGGCTCCTCGCCCGTGGTGGCGGACCCGGGGATCGTGATGATCTACAATCGGGGTCGCCACTACGATCGGGCCCCGGTGTCGGCGGATGGTGACCTCAGCGACTGGTTTGCGGTGGCACCGGACGTGGCGGTCGCGATTGCCCAGGAGGTCGATCCGAGCGCCTCGGGCGAGCCCGAACGGGCCTTCCGCTTCGAGGCGGCGCCGGCGGACCACGATCTTTACCTCCGGCAGCGGCGGCTGTTTCTGGCCATCGAGCGGCGGGAACTCGAACCCTTGGCGATCGAGGAAGGGGTCCTCATGCTGGTCGAGGAGGTCCTCCGCCGGGCCGCCGGCCGAGACGGCGAGGGCCCGGCCCTTTCCCCCGCGCGCCGCGACCTGATCGAGCGGGCCAAGGCGGAACTGGCTCGCGACGTGACCGAGCCGACCGACTTGCGTCAGCTCTCCCGGCAACTGGACGCATCGCCGTCACATATCTGCCGGGTGTTCCTCCAAGGCACCGGGCGGACCCTCCGCCAGTATCGGCTGGAGCTCCGGCTCCGGAACGCACTCGAGACCCTCGGCGAGACGAGAACCGGGGTCTCCCGATTGGCAGCCGAGCTCGGGTTCTCGAGCCACAGCCATTTCACGGCGGTACTTCGGCGCCGGCACGGGATGACGCCGACCGAGGTCCGGTCGGCGCTCCGAGGCAACGTCTCCGTCGCGACCCGATTCCTCACGGCGGGTTAGCCGGTGTTCAACCACCGATTCGAAATGCCCCGGGTTCCCTGCTGGTTGTTCTGCCTCGCCGCCTGTGTTGTCGCCCCGACGGCGCGGGGTCAGACCGCTTCGCCCTGTGACGCCCCCGCATACCACCTGCTCGATTTCTGGATCGGCGATTGGGAGGTAACGGCCGGCGGCAAGATTGACGGCCACGACCGGGTCACCCGCCAACTGAGCGGATGTGCGGTCCATGAGGAATGGTCCGACGCCGGCGGCGGCCACGGGTTCAGCCTCTTTTATTATCAGCCGTCGGTCGACAAATGGCGCCAGGTGTGGGTGACTGATCACGCCAATCAGCCCGGTGGCCTCAAAGAAAAAGAACTGATCCTCCGTCTCGATGACGGCGGCGTTCGGTTTCAGGGCACCATCATGCTGCCGCAGGGCAAAGCCGTCCTCGACCGGACAACACTGACCCCATTGGCGGGGGGTGACGTGCATCAGGTCATCGAGCTCTCCCGCGACCAGGGGGCGACGTGGCAAGCGGTATATGACGCCCGGTACCGCCGCGCCACGCCATAGTCACTCACCGGCGGACATTCCCGTGATAGCGAGGTCCGTTCGGGGCGGGCATTCTTCGGTGCAGACGCTCGTCAACCCTGGAGACCGCCATGACGCCATTTCGCCCGTTTCGCCTGTCGCTGACCGCCGCGCTGATCTTGCTGGGTGGCTTGCCGCTGCTCGCGACCCCTGTGGTGGCCCAACGAGCTCCGGCGGAACAGGCCGCCGACTCACTCGTTGCGCAACAACGCTGGACCGAAGCGGCCAAGGCCTTCAAGGCGCTGACCGATGCCAACCCGGCGTCGGGCGCCAACTGGGCCCTCTTCGGCGAGAGCGAACTCCAACTCAAACACTTTGAGCCCGCGGCCGCGGCATTCGCGCGGGCGGCCGAGCTCAAGTACCGTCCGTTCAAGAGCCTGGTGGACCAGGCCAGGGTGAGGGCCGCGAGCGGCGATGAGGCCGCGATCTACCCGTTGCTTCAGAAGGTGGCGGAAGGCCCGGCGGGGGGCGCACTCCGTTCGTACATTCTCGGCGCCACCGAGTTCGCCCCTTACCTGACAGCCCCCCGATTCGTCACCCAAATGGCGGCAATGAAGGCGTGCGTCGCGCCGGTCTATCGTCAGTTCGACTTCTGGATCGGTGACTGGGACGTTTACGGCGCCCAGGGCGGCCTGGCCGGGCACAATCTGGTGACGGCGGAGCAGGACGGCTGCGTCCTGGTGGAACACTGGACCTCCGCCCGAGGCGGCCAAACCGGAACCAGCTTCAACTACTACGACATCCGCGACAAGCAATGGCACCAGCTCTACCTCGACAATTCCGGCAATGCCGGCTCCTTCCCCGCCATGGCCGGCACGCTGACCGACGGCCGGATCGTGATGCTCACCGACGACGTCAACAACACCCTGTCACGCTGGACCTGGTATGAAATGGAACCAGGCAAGGTCAAGCAGATGCAGGAGGTGTCAAATGATCACGGCACGACATGGCAGACGGTCTGGAACTCCGTCTACGTCCGCCGCAAGGGCTGAGGCGCTCCGGGCGGCTCAACTCCGAAGGCGGGGCCGTCGATTGCGAGGGCCTCCACCAGTTCGCGGAGCTGGCGCTCGCGTGACGCCGACCGAGTGCACACGGCCGACCAGTTCCGCTTGAACCCATTCCTTCCCAGACGCAGCGGAACCAACCGGCCGGACCGCACCTCCGGCGCGATGGTCCAGCTGGGCACCAGCCCGACGCCAAATAAGGCTTCGGCCAGCGCGGCAACGGCGCCGACCAGCTGCACGTCGACGATGAACTTCGGGGTCACCCGGGCCGGGACGAGCCACTGCTGGGCCACCATGCTCGACTCGACGGGCCCCATCATCAGCAGGCGCTCGGTCTTGAGGTCGGACGGTTCAATCGAGGTCCGGCCCGCCAGCCGATGGTCCGGGGCGACCACGGCGATGTATTCGTCGCTGAATAGCCGGGTAACCGAGTACCCCTTCCGCGGTCCGCCGTCGGTCACCAAGGCCACCTCGATCGCGCCGGTGCGGAGCCTGGCCACGGGGTCGCCGGCGGCCTCGAAGGCGATCGCGACATCAACATCGGGGTGGCGGGCGGCATACCGGTTCAGCACCTGCGGCAACCAGTGGTACCCGGTATAGCAATCGACCCCGATCCGGAGCCGCCGCGACGGCGTCCCCCGAAACTCCTGCAGGTCGGTCTCCGCTGCCGCAATCCGGCTCAACACCTCGCGGGCATGGCGGAGCAGACGCTCGCCCGTCGCGGTAGGGCGCATCGCCGGCCCGGATCGGGAGAAGAGGAGGGCTCCCAGGCGTCGTTCCAGCTTGCCGAGGTGCCGGCTCAGGGCCGGCTGGGTGAGGTTGAGGCGAACGCCGGCCAGGGTAAGCGAGCCTTCGGCGGCCACCGCCGTTACCAGTCGCAAGTCACGGACGTCGAGCTGTGGTGAGGCTTCGCGACGGGTCATCGAGGCGATCTCCTGAGACATGACAAATATGCATGCCATGAATACCAACCATGCATTGGTGTCAAGTATCCCGGGATCCTAACTTGGGCGCAAGTCTTTCACCTCGGAGGCGCTGCCCATGCTCAACCACCTCGGCCACGGGTTCCGTTGGCTGGCCCACGAAACCGGCCTCCCGTTTCTGATGCGGCGGCGAGCCGGGTTCGTCGCCGCCGTCACCGCCATGGCCTTCGCCCTGGGCGTCAACACCGCCGTGTTCTCGGTCTTCAAAGCCTTCCTGCTGTCGAGTCTCTCGATTCCCGCCCCCGAACGACTCCTTCTCGTCGGACCGATCCGGGATTTGCCCGGCCGCGGCCCCGTCGTGTTCAACGACGCCTATCCGAACTACCAGTTGCTTCGCCAAACCCAACAGGTGTTCAGTGATGTCACCGGTCTCCTTCAGGGTGTGTCGAGCTGGGACCAAGGAGGCGACGTCAGGCCGCTCCACTCCTCCAGCGTCACCGCCAGCTTCTTCCCGACGATGCGAGTCTTTCCCGTCCTCGGCCGCCGGTTTACGGAGGCTGAAGAGGGTCCTTCGCCGGCTGCAGTCGTGGTGATCAGCTCCGGCCTCTGGACCTCGACCTTCGGCGCCGATTCGGCGGTCATCGGCCGGACCCTCGTCCTGAACGGGCGGCCCCACACCGTCATTGGCGTGATGCCCGCCGGCTTCAGCCAGCCGGCCCCCACCGACATCTGGCTCCCCTTTGATATCCCGGCATCGATGCGGACTTCGATCACCGGGGCGCGCTCGTTGTCAGTCTACGCCCGCTTGGCCGACGACCGGACCATCGCCGCGGGGATCGCGGCCATGCGAGACTTCACCGCCCGCGCGGTCGCGGCCAACAGCGTCGACAACCGGGACTACCGCTACGAGCTCCAGCCGATCAGAAAGGTGCTCCTCTCGGGCGCCGACGACAGCGTGCTGCTGGTGCAAGTGGGGGCCGTGGCGCTCCTGATCCTCGCCATCGTCAACCTGGCCTCCCTCCTGATCGCCTGGGGCTTCGATCGCCGCCAGGAAATGGCCGTTCGTCGGGCCCTCGGGGCCAGGGGGAGCCGCGTCATCCGGATGCTGTTCCTCCAGAGCCTTCTGGTCGTGGGGAGCGGAGCGGTCTTCGGGATCGGCCTCGCCCGCCTCGCGATCCCGTGGGTGAAGTCGCTCGACATCAACCCGACCTTGACGTCCCTCATCGAACGAGTCGACCTCGACGCGAGCGTGCTGCTGCTGAGCGCCTCGGTGGCGGTCGTGGCCGGCCTGCTCGCGGGCGTGCTCCCCGCCTGGTTCAGCCGGAACGCTGACCTGGTCGACGGCCTTCGCACCGGATCGCGAGGCGCCACCCTCACCCGGGCCGCGCTCCGATGGCAGCAGGGAATGGTGTTCGCCCAGGCGGCCGTGTCGGTGGTCGTGCTCGCGGCGGCCGCTCTGCTGGGCGTCAGCCTGGAAAAGGCCTCCCGCGTGCCAGCCGGCTTCGAAACGGGAAGGCTCGCGGTGGCCCGGGTGGCGCTGCAGGGCGTCAGCTACGAGTCCCACCCGGCGCGCGCCGCATTTGTTCGGACGTTCGAGGACAATCTGGCCCGCGATCCGGCGATCGCGGCGTTCGGCCTGACGTCCGTGCTGCCGGTCGGCGACAATCTCAACGGGGGCCGATTCTACCACGACCAGCTGGACGGGAGCATCACGCGCGAGCCCGTCATGTTCCACTATCGACGCGTCTCTCCCACTTACCTGTCGACCATCGGCATTCCGCTCCTGAAAGGCCGGCAGTTCGACGGGCATGACGACGGCGCGTCGCCGGGGGTGGCGATCGTGAGCCGGTCCCTGGGTGACCGTCTCTGGCCGGGCCAGAACCCACTGGGGAAACGGATCTATCGGGTGATGGTGAGCGGCGGTGCGCCCGACCCCCTGACCATTGTCGGCATCGTCGGCAACGTGATGGACGCCGGGACTCGGGCCCCGCCGGGGGAAACGGTCTACGTCCCGTGGGCCCGAGTCTCGCGAGGCGAGTTGTCGGTGGTCGTCCGGCCTCGCGGTGGTGGGGAGCCGGCTCTGGCGGCGATCCGACACGCCTTGCAGCAGACGGACCCCACGCTGGCAGCCCACAGCATGACGAGCCTGGCGACCCTCGCCGACCAGGCCAACACGCTCCCCCGGCTCCAGACCATTCTCCTGCTGGTGTTCGGGCTCGTGGCGGTCAGCCTTGCCGGCCTGGGTAGCTACGGCGTGATGAATCAGCTGGTCGCCAACCGGGAACGGGAGTACGGCCTGCGGCTCGTCTTCGGGGCCACGCCCCGCCGACTCGGCCGGGCCGTCTTCCTGGAGATGGCGAAGATGGCCCTTCCGGGAATCGGCGTTGGACTGGCGCTGGTGCTGATGTTCGGCGATGGCTTGCAACGGTTCGTCTTTGGCATCGAACCCCGTTCGGCGATGGTCCTCCTGTCGGTCACCGCGGGGATGGTGCTGGTGGTTGCCATCGCCACGTTGCCATCGGCGCTTCGGGCCATGCGGGTCGACGTGCGGGGTGCCTCGACTCCATGAAAGTTCTCGTGGTGTTCGACCATCCCCGGCCCGATTCGTTCTGTGGCTCGGTGCGGGATGCGTTCCTGGCCGGCCTCGACGCCGCCGGGCATACCCCCGAAGTGGCGGACCTCCGCGCCGACGGGTTTGATCCCCGGATGCCGCTCAGCGATGAACCGGATTGGGACAACCGGGAGAAGGTCTACTCGGCGGCGGTGCGTTTCGAACAAGCCCGCATCCTCCGGAACGATGCGATCGCGTTCGTCTTTCCGGTGTGGTGGTGGTCGTTCCCGGCGACGACGAAGGGATGGATCGACCGGGTCTGGAACAATGGCTGGGCCTACGGCGGCCGGCGGCTCTCCCTCCGAGGCGCCCTCCTGATCGCCACGGCGTCCGGTGCCCGCGAGACCTACGCCGACCGGGGCTTTGAACAGGCGATGCGGATCCAGCTGCTCACCGGCATCATGGAGTATTGCGGGATCGGGCGGTCCGAATTGCGGCTGCTCGACGGCGTCATGGACGGCGAGGCGACCCGAGACTCGCGGCTGGCGATGGCTCGGGAGTTGGGGAACGGCTTTCACAATCTGTTTCCGGAGCACCCATGAGCCGGACACTCGGCGTCGTCGGCGGCATCGCGCCGTCCTCCACCATCGAGTACTACCGGGAGCTGATCGCCGGGTATCGGGCCCGGGTCACTGACGGGAGTTACCCGAACATCATCATCAACAGCATGAACCTGACGCCGATGCTTGCCCTCCTGCATGCCAACCGGTTAGCGGAGACCACCGACCTGCTGGTCGGCGAACTGGGCAAAGTCGTTGCAGCCGGCGCCGAGATCGGCCTGTTCGCGTCCAACACCCCGCACCTGGTCTTCGACGCGCTCCAGCGCCGCTCGCCGATTCCGCTGGTCAGCATCGTCACGGCGACGGGGGCGGTTGCCGGAGCGATGGGGCTCAAGAAGGTCGCGCTGATCGGCACCCGATTCACGATGCAGGGCGGCTACTACGCCACGGAATGCGCCAGCCGGGGCATCGCCTTTGTCGCGCCGGGTCCGGCCGAGCAGGAGACGATCCACGCGATGTACATGAACGAGTTCGTCCATGGGATCTACCGGACTGCGAGTCGAGAGTTGTTGACCCGGATGATGCGGGATTGGTTCAAGGCGGAGGGCTTCGACGCGCTGATTCTCGGCGGCACGGAGCTTCCGCTGGTCCTTGCCGACGCCGCGGCCGTCGGCTGCCCGTTGCTGGACACCACCCGGATCCACGTCGCGGCGGCGCTCGAGGCGGTGTTGGCGTGAACGACGGGTTCGTGACCATACGCCGTGCGACCGAGGACGACGCGAACACCATTCATGTTGTTCTCACGGCGGCCTTCGCGCCGTATCGCACCGCCTACACCGCAGGGGCCTATCAGGCCACGGTGCTCACGCCAGAGGTCGCCCGCCTTCGGGTCCGCGAGATGACGGTGTTGCTGGCCGTCGCCCCCACGACTGAGGTCATCGGCACGATCGGCTACGCCCGTGTGAACACAGGGGAGGGCCGCCTGCGGGGAATGGCCGTCAACCCCCGTTGGGAGGGGACCGGAACCGGACACGCGCTTCTCAGCGCCGCACTTGCCGGGCTGGACGAGGCGGGCTGTTCCCGCGTCACCCTCGAGACCACGGCACCGCTACGACGGGCGATCGCGTTCTATCAGTCCCAGGGATTCCATCCAACGGGGCGGGTGACCGATTTTCTGGGAATGCCGCTGTACCAGTACCTCCGATCGAATCAGACAGGGATCGCGGGCCGCCGCGTTAGGTCGGGGCTCCTCGACTCCGGTCGCCGCCGCTCACCGGCGGATCGGCTGGCCCGGGAATACCCCTTCGACCAACTTGGCGTTCCGCACCACCGAGGTGCCCCCGACCAGGACGTGGATGATCCCCTCTGAGTACTGGGCCGGCTCCTCGACCGTGGCCCGGTCGATCACGGTCGCCGGATCGAAGACGGTGAGATCCGCGTCCGCCCCGACTCGGATCCGCCCCTTCCGCGCCATCGCCGGCACTGATTTCTGAAGCCGTTCGGCCGGCATGATCGTCATCCGGCGGAGCGCCTCCATCAACGAGAACAGGCGCTGCTCGCGAACATAACGACCGAGCACCCGGGCGAAGGTGCCGGCGAGACGCGGGTTGCCCCGGTGATTGACGTAGCCGACCGCGTCGCTCGCGACCATCACGAGCGAGTCCCGGAAGATCGGATAGAGGTGCGCGTCGGGCCCGCCGATCTGCACGATGACCCCGCCTTCTGCCCGGTATTTGATGAAGGACTCGCGGGTGAGGTGTTCGCCGGTGGCGGCCCAGACGATCCGGTCGAAGTCGTAGCCCGGCGTGTCGAGGGCGCGATCGTAAAGTGCGGACTGCAACAGGGTCGAACTCGCGGTGTAGGGATAGGCCTCGGTGGTCACATCGACGCCGTGGGCCCGGGCCTCACGGATCGCCCGGAGAAACTCCAGGGCGTCGGGGGACCCGCTGTTGGCGCCGCTCGAGCTGTTGATGTGGACCACGTGGAGGGCGGCGCCGGTCACCATGGCGTTGGTGAGCACCTCCTGGAGACCGCTGAACCCGCCGACCCCGGCCCCGGCGCCCCGGATGTGGGTGAAGCAGATCACCCGCCGCTCGGCGCAAAGCTCGAAGTTCCGGAGGATCTCGATCGCCGACGCGCCCGGGGTGTAGGCGACTCCCATCCCGATGCCGAGTCCCCCGTGTTCGAGTTCGCCGGCCAGGACCGTCCGCACCGTCGCGATCGTGGCCGGCGTGGTGGGCGTATGAGACCACTTGGTCGAGGTGTCGGAGCCGCGCTGTTCGTAGGGAACCAGGGTGTCGCCGAAGGCGATCCGGCGGGCGTAGAAGTGCGAGGCGGCGCCGCCGAAGTGGACCTGAGCCCGGCCGGCGCGGTCGGCATAGAACTTGGCGACCGGGCCCACGCCGATCTCGAGCTCCAGCGCGGTGGTCACGCCGTTCATGGCGTAATAGCGGTAGCTCTCGTCGTCTTGGCCGTGGGCGTGGAGGTCGATGAGCCCGGGGGCCACCACCAGACCACGGGCATCGACCGTGTCTCGGCCGCGGAGGGGGGCGGCCGTGATCGAGGCGATCCGGCCGTTCAGGATCCCGACGTTGCGAACGGCGTCGAGCCGGGAGGCGGGATCCATCACCCGACCGCCGAGGATAACGCGGTCGTAAGTCCGGGGCGGCTGAGCCGCGGCCATCACGACGGCCGCGAGGAGAAGAAGAGGAGTCATGTCACTATCCTACCCCGGCGCGGAGAAGGCCGGAAGCCCGTCCGAAAGCGATCGGAGCGCCTTCGGCATCGTCGAGCCGCCGATGACGTGATAGGCGAGCGTGCCGAAGAAGAGCGGAACCTGTCGGCGCGCTCCGGGTGACCGTGACGCCCAACGAGTCGGAGCGGCTGGCGGCTCGGCCGATCGACAACCTGGTCGGGTACGAGCGATACCTCGTCGCCAGGCCCTTGCTTGCTCGCCCTGAGCCACTTGATCGAGTCCGACGTCGGCGCTCCCGATCGAGGCAAAATGGCCGAGGAGCTCGCCACAATCACCAGTACCGCGAAGACCCCGAGTTCCGGGTGTTGGCGGCCAAGGCCCGCGAGATCCGGGTGTCCCAGCCAGTCTAGGCCCCGCGGCTGGTGCCAGGTTCCAGGGTAATTGATGACGTATCGTGAAACACACGCTTGTAATTCACGATACATCGTGGTAAACTCAAGGCATGCGCCGCTACCTCCAAAGCCAGATCGCCGCCGACCTCCGGGAAAAAATGGTCTTCCTCGGTGGGCCGCGTCAGGTCGGCAAGACCACCCTCGCCAAAGCCCTCTTTCCCACCCCCGGAGGTTACCTCAACTGGGACGTGCCGGCCCAGCGGGAGCGGATCCTCCGCCGGGAGCTGCCCGATACCCGATTCTGGGTCTTCGATGAACTCCACAAGAATCGCCGCTGGCGGAACTTCCTCAAGGGACTCTACGACGAGTTCGGCGCGGAGCGGCAAATCCTGGTGACCGGAAGCGCCCGGCTCGATCTCTACCGGTTTGGCGGTGATTCACTCCAGGGCCGCTATCACTACCTCCGGCTTCACCCGCTGTCGTGGGCCGAGCTTGGGACCACCGCCCCGGGCGACCTGACCGCCTTGCTCACCCTCGGCGGATTCCCCGAGCCCTTCCTCGGGGGCTCGGCGGCCCGGGCCCGGCGGTGGTCCGTCGAGTACCGGAGCCGATTGGTGCGGGAGGAAGTTACCTCCCTCGAGTCAGTCCGCGACCTCGGTGCTTTGGAGCGGCTGGCCTTGGCCCTGCCCGACCGCGTCGGCAGCCCACTCTCGCGGAACGCCCTTCGAGAAGACCTCGAGCTCAACCATCAGACGGTCACTCGGTGGCTCGACATCTTCGAACGGCTCTACGCCATCTACCGCCTGCCTCCCTTCGGCGCGCCGCGCCTCCGCGCCGTCAAACAGGAGCAGAAACACTATCACTACGACTGGAGCATCGTCCCCGAGGAAGGACCCCGCTTCGAGAATCTGGTCGCGTCGCACCTGCTCAAGTGGATTCACTTCCAGCTCGACACCGAGGGACGGGAGCTGGAACTCAGATATTTTCGCGACGTGGACGGACGCGAAGTCGATTTCGTGGTGGTCGAGCGCCGGCGGCCGATCCTGATGGTGGAGGCAAAGGTGTCGGC
>JANMHX010000358.1:0-18055 GCA_031375485.1 Gemmatimonadota bacterium
GCGTCTTCGCCCTCCACTCCGCCATCCGCACCATCAGCACCACCCCCTCCTCCGTTTCCTCCCGCCCCACCACTTCACCCTGCCGGTACACCTCCGCGATCCGCTTCCCGTCCGTCGCCGGCACCACCACCCGGACCACCGGCGCCATGGTTTTGGCCCGCTCCGCCAACGCCTGGATCAACTCCTCCAGCCCCCCCGGCCGGACCGAACTGACGATCACCGCCCCCGGATGCATCTCCCGAACCCGAGCCGCAAACTCCCCCGGATCCGCCACCAAATCGCTCTTGTTGAACACCATGATCACCGGCCGGTCTTCCAGTTCGAGCTCGCCGAGCACCGCCTCGACCACCTGAATCTGCTCTTCGTACTCCGGATGACTCGCATCCACCACGTGGAGCAGGACATCCGCCTCCCGCGCCTCCTCGAGCGTGGCCCGGAAGCTCGCCACCAAATGGTGGGGCAGCTTCCGGATGAACCCGACCGTATCGGTCACCCGGGCCCGGAGGCCGTCACCTAACGACAACTCCCGGGTCAGCGTGTCCAACGTCGCGAACAATCGGTCCTCGACCACGATCTCCCGCTCACCCGTGAGCCCCCGGAGGATGCTCGACTTCCCGGCGTTGGTATACCCGACCAGCGACGCGCTCAGCATCGAGCTCCGGCCGGCCCGCACCGTTTCGCGGTGCCGCTCAACGTCCTTCAGCTTGAGCCGGTGATGCTGGATCTTTTCCCGGATCATCCGACGGTCGGTCTCGATCTGGGTTTCGCCCGGGCCTCGAAGCCCAATGCCGCCCCGGATCCGCGATAAGTGGGTCCACATCCGGGCCAACCGCGGCAGCAGGTACTGCAACTGCGCGAGCCCCACCTGCAGCTTGGCCTCCGCACTCCGGGCCCGCGTCGAGAAGATGTCGAGAATGATCTCGGATCGGTCCATCACCCGGATCTTGAGCTCCTTCTCGAGGTTGGCCCCCTGCACCGGGCTCAACTGCTCGTCGAAAATGACCAGTGTCGCCTGCAGCGAGGCCACCAGATCCTTGAGCTCCTCGACCTTCCCCTCACCGATCAAGGTGGCGGAACTGGCCGCGGCAATCTGCTGGGTCAGGCGCCCGACCACCTGCGCCCCCGCCGTATCCACCAGCCGGGCCAGCTCGGCCAAGTGCTCGTCGAGTTGCTGCGCGTCGCGAGACCCTTTCCTCGGCGACCCCACCAAGATCGCCCGCTCAACCGGCGGTGCGACCTCTATCATGTCTCGTGCGATGGTG
This sequence comes from Gemmatimonadota bacterium, assembly GCA_031375485.1. Taxonomy (GTDB): domain Bacteria; phylum Gemmatimonadota; class Gemmatimonadetes; order Gemmatimonadales; family GWC2-71-9; genus SHZU01. The sequence goes on from JANMHX010000358.1 coordinate 1,263, forward strand.
TACTCCCCTGCGTTGGAGATCCGGCGGCCTTTTGCCGCCACCACGTGAGTCGCTCCGCCACCTTGGTCTCGAAGCCTAACCGCCCCGGCTCATAGAATGCCCGCCCAGCCAGCACCTCGGGCAAATAGCTCTGGGCCACGAAATGATCGGGATCGTCATGGGCATACTTGTATTCGGCCCCATATCCCAGGTCCTTCATCAACTGAGTCGGCGCGTTCCGAAGATGCAGCGGCACCGGGGCCGCCGGCGTCTCCCGGGCCGCCTCGAACGCCCGCCGCATCGCCTTCATGGCGCTGTTGGACTTCGGCGCCGTCGCCAGATAGATCGTCATCTCGGCCAGCGGGAGGAATCCCTCCGGGGCGCCCAACTGATCGTAGGCCTCCCGGGCCGCTACGGCGATCAAGAGCGCGTTCGGATCAGCCAGCCCCACGTCCTCAGCCGCCATCGCGATGGCCCGCCGGAACAGGATCCTTGGATCCTCCCCGCCCTCGATCATCCGGGCCGCCCAGTACAGCGCCCCGTCCGGATCGCTGCCCCGGAGCGACTTGTGGTAGGCCGAGAGCAGGTTGAAGTGCTCCTCGCCCGAGGCATCGTACCGGGGCATCCGCCGGGCCAGCGCCGTCTCGAGCGAGGCCACCGTCAGATGCCCCTTGAGCCCCACGTACCGGACCGCGGCCTCGAGCGTGCCTAACGCCCGGCGCGCGTCGCCGTCGGCCTGGGTGGCGATGACCTGGAGCGCCTCCGGATCGGCCTCGATCGACTGGGCGCCCAAGCCGCGGTCCCGGTCGGCCAGCGCCCGCGCCAACAACCCGGCCAGATCCTCCACCGACAACGGCTCCAACACGAACACCCGGCACCGGCTCAGCAAGGCACCGTTCAAACTGAAGCTCGGATTCTCGGTCGTGGCCCCGATCAGCGCCACCGTCCCCCGTTCCACATGAGGAAGGAACGCGTCCTGCTGCGCCCGGTTGAACCGATGAATCTCGTCGCAAAAAAGCACCGTGCCCCGGCCCATCAACAAGCGCGACTCGGCCTCCTTGATGATCTCCCGGACCCGGGGCACCCCTTCGGTCACCGCGCTGAACCCGACGAACTCCCGCCCGGTGTGCTGCGCGATCAGCCGGGCCAGCGTCGTCTTCCCGACCCCGGGCGGCCCCCAGAAGATCGTACTGCCGAGGTCGCCCCGCCGGATGGATTCGCCTAACGCCTTCCCCGGACCCAACAACTGGCGCTGGCCCAGGAACTCCTCCAACACCCGGGGCCGCATCCGCTCGGCCAGCGGGCCCGTCTCGGTCGCAAACAAGCCCAAGGTCTCGCTCATGACCGCCGGACCCGGGCCAACAACGCCTCCCGCTCGTTCATTGCTGGGTCCTCCAGCACCACCGCCAACAACTCGCCCAACACCCGGCCGATCTCCGGCCCCGACCCGACCCCCGCCTGCTTGAGGTCGGTGCCCGTCACGGCCAGGCCGGACCGCGAGGTGGCCTCGCCCCGGGCTCGAATCCCGGCCACTTCGTCCCGCCAGGGCGCCTCGACCCCGAGGCGGAGCCGGTGCCCCTCGATCAGGTCGTCGGCCGCCGGCCCGACCAGAGCCAGCCACCGGCGCGCCGCCACCGCCCCGCTCGCCTCCGGCGCCACCGGCCCCCGGGCGATCCGCTCCGCGCGGTCGATCGCGGCCGTCGGGGCCTTGAGCCGGGCCAGCACCGGACCCCCGTCGCCCCAGGCCACCGCGGTCAGCAAGACCGGATCCCGAGCTACCGGACGGGGATCGGCAAACGGATAGGCCGCCGGGAATCCCGGGAGCCATCGCGACGCCGCCCCAACCTCACGCCATCGTTCGAACAACGGCGGCAGCACCAGGGCCGACTCGAGACTCCGGAACCACTCGTCCCGGACCCGTTCAGCGGAGAGCCGCTCGAGCCCGCCGGCCGACGCCTTGGCCGCTGCCCAGGTCGCCGGGTCGATCTCGAACCCCAGTCGGCCGGCAAACCGGATCGCTCGAAGAATCCGGAGGTAATCCTCTTCAAACCGCTCCGACGGATTCCCCACCGCGCGCACCACCCGGAGGTCCAAATCCCGGACGCCCCCGAACGGGTCGCGCCAGAGATGCTGGATCGGATGATAGGCGATGGCGTTGATGGTGAGATCGCGGCGGGCCAAATCGGCTTCGAGCGACACGCCGTATTCGACCACCGCGTGACGACCGTCGGTGGTCACATCGCGGCGGAAGGTGGTGACTTCGTGGAGGTGGTTCCGACGGTCGAAGACCCCGACCGTGCCGAACTTGAGTCCGACCGGGACGGTGCGGCGGAACAGCCGCTGGACCTCGTCGGGCGTCGCGGCGGTGGCCAGATCCACGTCGTCGCGGCTCCCCCCGAGCAGGGCATCCCGAATCGCCCCCCCGACGCACCAGGTTTCAAACCCGGCGGCCTCCAGGGTGGCCGCGATCTCGACGACCTCCGCCGGAATGTCGAGCCGATCGAGCCGGGTCACCGGGTCATCCCATCACCCGCAGAGCACGCTCCCGCCGTTCACGTTGAGCACTTCGCCCGTCACGTGCCGGGCCAGATCGGACAACAGAAACAGAATCGGCCCGGCAATGTCTTCCGCCAGCGGAACCCGTTTCATCGGGATCGTGGCCGCGATCCGCTCCCGGCCGCCGTCGGCGTACGCCAGCGCACTCATGTCGGTGTCGACCCACCCGGGCGCCACACAGTTGACCCGGATGGCCGGCGCGCACTCGATGCAGAGCGACTTGGTCAACGCGATCAACGCCCCCTTGGTCGCGGCATAGTCGGCGTGGAAGGACTCCCCCCGCTGGCCCGCCGTGCTCGACACGATCACCACCGACCCGCCCGGACGCATCAGCCCTAACGCCGCCTTGGTCGAGAGAAACACTGAATCGAGGTTCTGCGCCATCGTCGAGCGCCACCGCGACTCCGCCATCTCGGCCAACGGCGTGTCATCGCTCGGCCAGACCCCGGCGTTGGCCACGAACCCGTCGAGGCCCCCGAAGGCCGCCTTGGCTTCCTTGAAGATCCGAGCGACCACCGCCGGATCGGCCAGATCGCCGCCCCCGACGAAGGCCCGGCGGCCTAACGATCGGACCTCCTTGGCCACCTGGTCGGCCTCGGCCGACCGCTGGTGGTAGGTGACACCCACGTCGGCGCCGGCCCGGGCACAGAGCAACGCCGCCGCCCGGCCGATCCCCCGCGAACCCCCCGTGATCACCACCGACTTGCCCGCCAATGAAATCATGGTGCCAACTCCCGTTCGACCAACTCGACGATCGTGTGATCGATCGCGAGCTGCAGTTCTTGAATTCGGCTGGTGTCCTCCGACGGCACGATCACCACCTCGTCGCAGAGTCCAGCCAGCGGGCCACCGTCCCGACCCAACAACGCCACCACCGTTGCCCCGACCCGCCGGGCGGCCTCGGCGGCGCGAATCAGATTGGCGCTCTGGCCGCTGGTGCTGATCAGGACCACCACGTCGGCCGGACCCGCCAAGGCCTCGATTTGCCGGGCAAACACCTCGGCAAACCCGAGGTCGTTCCCCGCCGCCGTCACGACCGACGTATCCACCGAGAGCGCCAACGCCCGGAACGGACGCCGAGCCCGCCCCAGACGAACCACGTACTCCGTCGCGATGTGCTGGGCATGGGCCGCACTCCCGCCGTTGCCGGCAAAGAACAGCGTGCCACCGGCCCGGAGCGCCCCGACATACCGGTCGGCCAGCCTGGCAATCGCCTCACTCTGCCCCGCCATTGCGGCGGCGAGCACCGCCAAGCCCTCGAACTGGGCCCGGATCCGTTCGCCGTTCATTCCTGGACCTCCTGAACCCACCCCTTGAGCCGAGTCAACAGCGACACCTTCATCGTGGCCGGCGGGACCGCTTCGGGGAGACCGTCGGCGAGGATCGCGGCCGGATTGAGCTTCATCAGCAACCGGGCTTCGGCTTCGAACCCGCTGTCGACCAATCGAGTCCACGGCAACAGCAGCGAGCGGGCGTCGCCGTGGTTGTCGGCCGCCAGCACGTCGGCCAAGCCATGGGCCAGCAGATCGCGGGCCCGGTTCCCCCGGCTCGTCGCGGCGAACAGTGTGTTCGCATCGACCTGGAGGAGCGCACCGATTCCTTTCCAATTGCGAACCATCGCGAGGGAGCACCCCAAGTACCGTTCCGGATGGGCCACCAACGGCACCAGGCCGGCCTGGACTACATGTTCCAGCGCGGCGGCGGCGGAACGACCGGCGACCTGGCGGGTGAACTCGACCAAGACAAAACGACTTCCCGCCAGCGTGACCCGACGGGTGGACACCGTTCGCGGGGTCAGGGCGCGGTCGAGCATGATCTCGGCGCCCCGATGGAGCTTGATGCCGGGGGGTACCTCGGCAACGAGCGCCGCCATCGCTTCATCATGTTCCGGCGGAGGACCCTCCAGCACTCGACTGGCCTCGAGATGCGGGGTCAGGACCACATCCGTGACACCCTCCGACGCCATCCGGGCCAGCACGGCCAGGGAATGGGCGACGGTCTTTGAACCATCATCCACTCCGGGGAGCAGGTGACAATGGAGGTCGATCACCGCCTCCCCCCCGCGTTGCCCCGAAGTTCCCGAGCGAACTGTTCCAGGGCGGACGGGTCGGTCTCGACCTGGGCAGCCAGGGCCACCGTCACTAACGCATCGGCAGCCAGCAAGTCGAGCGCAGCACCTCGGTCTCCCTTTCGGGCCAACGCGGTTTCCAGTGCCCGGCTCGCCGCCCGGGCCAAGGCCTCTGCGGTGGTTGGCGAATCGACATCGCCGACGAATTCAGACGCTCGCTGCACCAGTTCCGCCGGCGCACCGGCGAACCGGTCGGCCAGCCATTGTTGGTTCAGACGGCCAGCCATTCGCTCACGATACGGGGCACGGCCTCCCGGGCTTTCCCGAGCAACGATGGATCGCCGGCACTGGCCGAAGCGAACGTGGGGCGGCCGCCCCCCTTGCCGCCACTGACCGAGGCGATCCGCCCGACCAAGTCACCGGCTTTCTTGCCTCGAGCCACTAGGTCGTCCGTCACCGCCGTGTGAATCGCCCCGCGCCCCGACTCGGCAAACAAGACGAGGACCCCGTTCGTGCCCCCATTCCGGAATTGGTCGGCCGAGGCCGCCACCTCATTCCGGTCCTCGAGCGGCGTGGTTCCGATGGTGACCTTCACCCCCTGCACCTCGACCACCTCGCGCTGCCCCTCCTCACCCGGACCGCCCCGGCGGAGCGCCTCGGCCAGGCGACCCTCGAGCTTCTCCCGCTCGGCCAACAGCTGTTCGATCCGGCGAGCCAACTGGTCCGGTTGCGACCGGAGCAACTCCGCGGCCGCGGCAATCCGGGCGTCGATCTGCTCAACCACCGCATACGACGCCGGGCCGGTGACCGCCTCGACCCGCCGGACCCCGGCCGCCACCCCGCCCTGGCCCCCGAACCGGAACAGACCTAACGCCCCGGTCGTGGTGACATGGGTCCCACCGCAGAGCTCGATGCTCGGCCCCATTTGCACGACCCGGACCCGGTCGCCGTATTTGTCGGCAAAGAATGCCATCGCGCCGAGCGCCAACGCCTCCGGATACGCCATCTCCCGGATCGCGACCGCCTCGTTGGCCCAGATCAATTCGTTGACGTCCCGCTCGACCGCATCGAGCACCGCCGCCTCGATCGGGGCATGATGCGAGAAATCGAACCGGAGTCGCTTGGCGTCCACGGACGAGCCTTGCTGCCGGACATGGGACCCGAGCCGACGCCGGAGCGCCCAATGCGCCAAATGGGTGGCGCTGTGGTTGCGCTCGATGTTCCTCCGCCGGGGCCCGTCCACTCGAGCCACCACCGGGGTGGGCTCGAACCGATTCGACTGGGTCCAAACGCCACTGACCGCCGACCCCCGCGGGGTTTTCCGGACTCGATCGACGGTCAGCGTCCAACCCTGGCCCGCCACTTCGCCCGCATCACTGGCCTGCCCGCCCGACTCGGCGTAGAACGGGTTGTTGCGGAGCAGCAACTCGACTCGCCCGTCGGCCTCCCGAAACGCCAGCACCTCGGTCGCGGCTTCCGTCACGTCGTACCCAACGAATGTCGGGGTCCCGCTGCCCAGTTCTTGCCACGAGCCTTCGTCGCCGGCCGTGGCCACGGCCGGGCCACCACCGGCCGCCGCCTGGGCGCTCCGAGACCGCCGGCGTTGCTCGTCGAGCGCCACCTCGAATCCGGCCAAATCCACGCCGACGCCCCGTTCGGCCGCGATCAACTCGGTCAAATCGATCGGGAACCCGAACGTGTCGTAGAGCCGAAACGCTTCCTCGCCGCCGATCGACTTGGCGCCCGCCAAGAAGATCTCGTCCAGTCGCTTGAGACCGCCGTCGATGGTCTCCAAGAACCGCGCCTCTTCTTGGGCGGTGACGGTGCGGATGAAGTCCTGCTTCGCCGCTATTTCCGGATAGGCATCGCCCATCAGGGACACCACGACCTCGGTCAGCGGCGCCAGGGTCGGCTCTTTCCGCCCCAGCAACCAGGCATGCCGAACCGCCCGACGGAGGATCCGCCGGAGCACATACCCTCGGCCCTCGTTGCTCGGATAGACCCCATCGGCCAGCAGGAAGGTCACCGCCCGGGCATGATCCGCGAGGACCCGGTAGGACGCGCCGGTGCCGGCCATGCTCCCGGGATAGGGTTTCCCGATCAGCTCACTCGCGCGGTCGAGAATCGGCTGAAACAGGTCGGTGTGGAAATTGTCATCGAGACCTTGCAGCACCGCGGCAATCCGCTCGAGGCCGGCCCCGGTGTCGACCGACGGCTTGGGCAACGGCGTGAGCGTGCCGTCGGCCGATCGATCGTACTGCATGAACACGAGATTCCAGATCTCGAGCAACCGTCCGGCCTCCGCCTTTTCCTCGAACTCCGCCTGGCTGTAGTCTTTCCGGGGCGTGCCCGGCGTCCAGTCGAGGTCGACGTAGATCTCCGAACAGGGGCCGCACGGGCCGGTGTCGCCCATCTGCCAGAAATTGTCCTTGTCGCCCAGCCCATAAACCGAGGAGGCCGGCAGCCCGGACACTGTGAGCCAGAGTTGCCGGGCCTCATCGTCGGTGTGGTGGACCGTACACCGGAGCCGGTCGGGCTCGAGGCCGAGATACTGCTTCGAGGTGACGAACTCCCAGGCGTATTCGATGGCTTGCTGCTTGAAGTAGTCGCCGAACGAGAAGTTGCCTACCATCTCGAAGAAGGTGTGATGGCGCTTCGTGAGCCCCACCTGTTCGAGGTCGTTGTGCTTGCCGCCGGCCCGGACGCACTTCTGGCAGGTGGTGGCCCGGCGGTACTCCCGCTGCTCTTGGCCGAGGAAGGTGCGTTTGAACTGCACCATGCCGGCGTTGGTGAACAACAAGGTTGGATCGTCGGCCGGAACCAGCGCCGACGACGCGACTTCGCGATGCCCGTGCGCCGCGAAATAGTCGAGGAAAAGTCTCCGAATCGTCCGTGCGTGCATGGCCGGAATATAGGGAGTGACCCCCCGGATCCGTGAGGAGGCCGCCCGCCCTACGCGACCGCCCGGATCAACCGCTGGACCTCGGATCCGGTGTAGCCGCGTCGAGCCAGGTAGGCCGACAACCGGCGGCGGACCGTGGCCGGCGGCAGGCCCTTGAGCTGGACGGCCCGGCGGGCAATCAGGCGTTCAATGGCCGCCTGGGCCACCTCCGGCGCACTCAACCCTTCCAGCGCCGCTTCCACCAAGTCCTTGGCGACCCCCATCTGCACCAGCTCCCGCCGCAACCGCGACGGGCCGCGCCCCCGTTCGGAACGCGAGCGGACGTAGAAATTGGCAAAGGCCCGGTCGTCCAAATAGCCCCCGGCGGCGGCCCGGTCCAAGGCCAGGTGGACCATGTCGGCTGGATGGCCCTTGAGCGCCAGCCGACGCTCCAAATCGCGGCGGGCAAACGGGCGGCGGCTCAGCAATCGGATCACCGTGCGGTACGCGGCCTCTTGGTCCACCGCGCGGCCCAGCCGGCCGACTTGGTCGGGGCCGATGACGACCCCGACCTCCAGGCCCTCCTGGCGAACCGCGGCCGCCGGGACGAGGAACACCGTCTTCCCGCCGATCACGATGCGGACGGTGCCCTCGCGCCGGATATCGGGCTCGATCGCCTCGATCGGCCTATTCGCCGTCACTCTCGTCCTCGCCGGGGCCAAGCGCCGGTTTCACTCCGAGCCACTCTTTGACCTTCTGCTCGACCTCGGCCAGCATGACCTGATTGTCCCGAATGAACAGCTTGGCGTTCTCCCGGCCTTGGCCGATCCGCTGTTCACCGTAGGAGTACCAAGCGCCTGACTTCTGGATGATGTTGGCCTCGGAAGCCAGATCAACCAACAGCCCGGTGTGGCTGATGCCTTCGTCGAACAAAATGTCGAACTCCGCCTGTTTGAACGGCGGCGCCACCTTGTTCTTGACCACTTTGACCCGGACCCGGTTGCCGATGATGTTCTCCCGCTCCTTCACCGGACCAACGCGCCGGATATCGAGCCGGAGCGACGCGTAGAACTTGAGCGCCTTCCCGCCGGTCGTGGTTTCCGGATTCCCGAACATCACCCCGATTTTTTCGCGGAGCTGGTTGATGAACACGACCGAGGCGTTGGAACGGTGAATGGCCCCGGCCAGCTTCCGAAGGGCCTGGCTCATCAGCCGCGCCTGCAGGCCCATGTGGCTGTCGCCCATTTCGCCTTCGATTTCGGCCTTCGGCACCAACGCCGCCACCGAGTCGATGATCACCAAATCAACCGCGCCCGAGCGGACCAGGATCTCGACGATTTCGAGCCCCTGCTCCCCGGTATCGGGCTGCGACACCAGCAGGCTGTCCACGTCCACGCCGAGCCGCCGGGCGTAGTCCACGTCCAGGGCATGTTCGGCGTCCACATACGCCGCCGTGCCCCCGGTCTTCTGGACGTTGGCCGCCAAGTGGAGACACAAGGTGGTCTTACCCGACGACTCCGGACCGTAGATCTCGGTAATCCGACCCCGCGGGATGCCGCCGATCCCGACCGCGGCGTCGAGGTTGACCGCGCCGGTGGAAATGGCCCCGATTCGCTCTTTGGGCGCATCGGTTCCCATCCGCATGATGGAACCCTTGCCGAGCTGTTTTTCGATCTGGGCAATGGCGAGGTTGAGGGCCTTCCGGCGGTCGGCGGTGTGCCGAGATTCTTCTACGGGTGGCATTACGAGGGTCCCCTTTGGGCTTGAAGTAGACTTGTGCAAACGTGGCCGTTTTTGCTCCACAACATTACTTCAACGAATCTAGTGCCGAACATTATCCGAAGCAAGGGGTACACTTTTTCACTTGTCCACACCCCGCCATGCGTCTTCGATGTGGAAAACCTGTGGAAAACCTCCCACCGGCCAGCTCACTTCCACCACATCAAACCGGTAGGCATCGTTCGGCCGACCTCGCCGAGCGATCCAGATTCCGGCCACCAACCCCAGAACCTGGCGCTTCCGCCAGCCGATCGATTCGGCACCGGTGCCGAAACCCACCCCCGAGCGGGTCTTCACCTCGACGAAGGCGACCAGAGCGCCCCGGCTGGCAATCAGGTCGAGGTCGTGGTGCCCGAACCGGAATCGGTGAGCTTCAATCCGCCAGCCGAGCGATTCGAGGTACTTGGCGGCGGCGAGTTCGCCGGCTAGTCCCCGCCGGTGACGGGGGTCGCGCCATTCGGCGGCGGGTCGAACCACATTGGGCATCGGCATGACCCAACCTAGGAACGCCCCGCCGGATCAAATAACCTTTCGAGCCCGAGCCAGGGCCCAATCAGCGCGATTTGGTTTCGCGCTGACAATTGGTTCGGGGTAGCCAAGACGCCCGCCCCGAACTCCCCTATGGTTCCCTCCAGTGGGTCCGACCCCTTCTTCCCGGAGCTTCTCGATGGCGATTGCCCGCCTCTTCCTCCTGCTCGCCACGGCCCCCCTGCAGGGCCAAGAGCCAAAGCCGACGGACGGGGATGATCTGGTAGGGCTCTGGGCCGGCCAGGTGAACCAGGGGCCGGTGATCCGAGGTGAGCTGACGCTGGAGCGAACTCCTGCCGGGTGGACGATTCGGATCGGGGGCCTCGAGTTCACGGCTCCCCAAACCGGCGACAGCATCCGGTTCCGGGTGCCGGGCAATCTCGGCGACTTTCGCGGGCCGGTTGGAACCGGGGCCGCGCCGATCCGAGGCTTCTGGATCCAGCCGGCTGGGATGGGGCAGCGATACGCCTCCCCCGTGACCCTGGACCGGATCCGGCCCGGGACCTGGCGGGGAACGGTCGTCCCGCTCGACGAGCGGTTCAGCCTCTACCTCTCGATTCGCCGGGAGCCGGACGGTTCGCTCCGAGGTTCCTTCCACAATCCCGAGGCCCGCTGGAACGGCGGGGCCGCCTGGTTTCGGATCACCCGGGAGGGCGACCAGGTCCGGTTTACCGACCCGCGTACCGGCCGGGCGCGGTTCAGTCAGCCGTACGATTCCACTGAACGACGAATCATGATGGACTTCGGCGCGCCGTTGGCCCTTACCCCCATTGGACTGGAAACCGCGGTTGGCTTCCTGCCCCGTGGAGCGACCCAGACGCCCTACCGGTACCGCGTCCCGGTGCCGCGGTCCGATGGGTGGCCCACCGCCGCCGCGGGCCAGGTCGGGCTCGATGAGGCGGCGCTCGCGGCCCTGGTCCGGCAACTCGCCGGCACCGTGCCCACCAGCGACAGCGCCCCTCTCGTCCACTCGCTGTTGCTGGCCCGTCACGGCCGGCTGGTGCTCGAGGAGTATTTCTTCGGCTACACGGCCGACCGGCCCCACGACATCCGCTCCGCCGGCAAGACGCTCACGTCGATCATGGCGGGCACCGCCATCGACGCCGGGGCGCTATCGGGGGTGGATGCCCCCGCCTACACCGGTCCCGATCCCCGGAAACGCAAGATCACGGTCGGGCACCTCCTGACCCACAGCTCCGGCTTGGCCTGTAACGACATGGATGACGCCTCGCCGGGGAACGAGGAGCGGATGCAGGGGCAGCAGACCCAACCGGATTGGTATCAGTACTTCCTGGACCTGCCGCTCACCTCGGAACCCGGCAGCACCTACGCCTACTGCTCGGCCGGCATCAACCTCGCCGGTGGCTTGGTGCGAGCCGCCACCAAGACTTGGCTCCCCGAGTACTTCGACCGGGTCGTGGCCCGGCCGTTAGCCATCGACCGCTATCACTGGAACCTGATGGCGTCCGGTGAGGCCTACACCGCGGGCGGCGCCGCGTTCCTCCCGCGTGACCTGCTCAAGATCGGACAGCTCTTCCTGAACGGCGGGCGCTGGCATGGCCGCCAGATCGTGAGCCGGAGGTGGGTCACCCGCTCGACCTCCCACCAGATCACCACCCCCGACGGCGGGTCCGACGGCTACGGCTGGCACCGGTACGTCCTCCGGGTCGGTGACCGGACGTATCAGGAGTTTGAAGCGAATGGCAACGGCGGTCAGTTCCTGATGGTCATTCCGGAACTCGACCTGGTGGCGGTCATCACGGCGGGAAACTACAGCCAGTATCGGATCTGGCGGGCGTTCCGGGAGTTCGCGGTTCGGGGCGTCCCTAACCGCAGTATTCGTCCAGCTGGTCGAAACTGATCAAGACCTCCCGCGGTTTGCTGCCGTCCGGGGGCCCGAGAATCCCCGCCGCGTGCAGCTGGTCGATCACCCGCGCGGCCCGGCCGTACCCGATCCGGAGCTTTCGCTGCAACAGCGAGGTCGAGCCGCCCTGGTTCTGGAGGCAGGCCTCCGCGGCCTCCCGGAAGAGCTGGTCCCGGTCGGCATCGGCCTCGCCCTCCGGGCCTCCGCCATCATCCGACTCCTGGGCCCGCATGAACTCGAGAATATCCGCCTCGTCGCGCTCCTTCTGCTCCGCCGCCCGGCGGGCTTCGCGCCGGGCCCGGAACCACTCCATCACGGCCTCGGTTTCTTCGGTGCCGATATACGCGCCTTGAATCCGCATCGGCTCGCTCTTGCCCGGCGGCAGGAACAACATGTCGCCGTTGCCTAACAGGGCCTCGGCCCCGTTCTGATCGAGAATCGTCCGGCTGTCGACCTTGGAGGCCACCCGAAATCCGATCCGGCTCGGAAAGTTCGCCTTGATGAGGCCGGTCAGGACGTTCACGGACGGCCGCTGGGTGGCCAGAATGAGGTGAATCCCGATGGCCCGGGCTTTCTGGGCCAGCATCGCGAGCGGGGTTTCGACTTCCGCCGCCACGGTCATCATCAGGTCAGCCAACTCGTCGACCACGATGACGATGTACGGCAGGATCCCTTCACCATAGATATCGGATTGGGGTGCGTCGGGCGCCGTCGTCTCGGCCTGGGCACTGATGTCCTTGAGCGTCGGCGTCGGCCGGAGCGGGTTCCGGAGCGATTTCCCCTCGTCGAGCTTGCGATTGAAATCCGCGATGTTCCGGGAGCCGTTGGCATGCAACAGTTCGTACCGCCGGTTCATCTCGTACACGGCCCACTTCAACACCCGGGCGGCATCGTTGTTGTTGGTGACGACTTTGTGCCGGAGATGGGGCAGCTCGTTGTACATCGAGAGCTCCACCATCTTCGGATCGACCATCAAGAAGCGGAGTTGCTTGGCGGTGTACCGATAGACGAGACAGCTGATGATGCTGTTGATGCCGACCGACTTGCCGGTTCCGGTGGCGCCGGCGATCAGGAGGTGCGGCATCTTGGCCAGGTCGGCTATGACCGGCTTCCCCTCCAAGTCCCGGCCCAGCACGACCGGCAGGATGGCTTTGGACCGCTCCCACTCCTCGGCTTCGAGCATTTCACGGAGCGTGACCATCCGCGGCGAGGGATTCGGCACCTCGACCCCCACCGCGCCCTTGCCGGGAATCGGCGCGACCCGGATGCTCGAGGCCCGCATCGTGATGGCCAAGTCATCGGCCAGCGCGATGATCCGTCCCGCCTTGACCCCGGGGGCCGGCACTACCTCGAACTGGGTGACCACCGGCCCGCTGGTCCGCCCGGCGATGGTGCCGTCGACCTTGAAGGTGCGGAGGGTATCCATCAGGAGCTGGCCCAATTTGTCGAGGGCGGCGTCGTCGGCCGTGGTGTCTTGGGGCGGCGGGGGCTGCAACAACTCGACCGGCGGGAGTTCGTTCTCATCCCCGGTGGGGAGGACCGCGGCCACCGCCGCCTTGATGGCTTTCGCCACCTTGGCAGCCGGCTTCTTCTTCTCCGGTTTGGCGGCCTCCGGTTCGGGCTTGGCCTCGACGACTTCGTCGTCGTCCACCAACGGGGTGGGGACCGCTTTGGCCACCCGCTTCGCCTTGCCCGGGACGTCGGTCGGCCGCGGCACGACCGGTGGCCGGTGGGCCTTCTCAAGGCGGCCAAGGGGATGCCATGCCAGCGTCAAGATCGTGAGCGCCGATCCCGACAGGAACGCCAACAGTAGGGCTCCGGTCTTCCCTACCTTTGCGGTGGCGGCTTCGGCCAGCCCGCCCGGCACCCATCCGGTGGCCTTGGCCTTCCAGGTCCAGAGGGACAACTCCGGAGTGAAGGCAGCCGGTTCGACGCCGGTCACCACTCCGATGGTGAACGGGACGATCAGCGCCAGGCCGCCGAGCAAGAGCGCGGTCCGTTTCATGTCGAGGCGGGGTAGCCGGTCGAAACCAGCCAGGGCCAGCGCGAGCCCTAGGACCGGCAGCCCAACGGCCCCGGCGCCGAGTCCCCTCCGGAGTCCCTCGCCTAACGCAAGGCCCACCGCCCCGGTCGGAATCTGCGGCACCAGACAAAGCCCGAGGAAGACGCCGAGCACCAAGGCCGACAGGGCGCCCAGCCGGCGCCGGTCTTCGGTCGTCATCCCGGCATCACCACCAACCGCCGGTCATGAAACACCGGCAGCACCGGATAGCGGTCCTGTTTGGCCGCCTCGCCGACGTCGTCCGCCATCCCGATGGCCTCGAGGCCCCGACCCGCCGCCGAACGGACCAAGGGCAGATCCCAGCGCCGGCCGTACCGGCGGACCAAGTCGACCGCGGCCACCGCCGCATCGTTCAGGCCGTCGAGCCGGGTCCGGCTGCCTAACGTCTCCATCACCAACCGGCCGGCCGTGTAGGCGTCGTCGAGCCCGAACCGGCCCTCCCGCCCGGCACAGACGATCAAGAGGTCGACGCCGTCGGCCAGGAGTTGCCGCGCCCGGGCGCCCGCCACGGAGAGATTGACGGCGGAGGCCACGTAGACGTGCGCCGCCCCCGCGGTGGCGAGCAGGGCCCCGGTGCCGTTGGTGGTGGTCATCACCAGGGTCTGGCCCCGGACCCTGGACTCGGTCATTTCCAGGGGGCTGTTCCCCAGGCCGAAACCGGGAATCGGCTTCCCGTGCCGTTCGCCGGTCAGCACGACATCGTCCGAGCCGAGCGTCTGAAGCAGCTTCATCGCCTCTTCGATCGAGGCGACCGGGATGATGCTCTTGGCGCCATGAAAGAACGCCGCGCTCATCGTCGTGGTGGCCCGGAGGACATCGATCACGAATACCCCCCGGCCCGCGACCTCATCCTTCGCGAGGCTCGCAGGCGTGAAGGCGACATCGAGGCTCATGGTTCCGGACGAAGGAGCTGGTTTTCCCGCTCGAGGAACCGGGTGTCGATGGTGCCGGCCACGAAATCGGGATGCCGAATGACCCGGGCCAAGAACGGAATCGTGGTCGTAATCCCTTCGAGAATGAAGCTATCGAGGGCCTGCCCCATCCGCCGGAGCGCCTCATGCCGGTCCCGGCCATGCACGATCACCTTGGCCAGCAAGGAGTCGTAGTGAGGCGGGACCCGGTACCCGGCGTAGACATGGGTGTCGACCCGGACCCCGGGCCCGCCCGGAGGATGGTACGCGGTGATCAAACCCGGTGACGGCTGAAAGTTCCGATAGGGGTCCTCGGCGTTCACCCGGCATTCGATGGCATGACCCCGGAGACAGTTGAAGCTGACCGGGAAGCTGAGCGGCTCGCCCGCCGCGACCCGGACCTGCTCCTTGACGAGGTCGAATCCCGTGACCATTTCGGTCACCGGATGTTCGACTTGAATCCGGGTGTTCATTTCCATGAAGTAGAACGAGCCGTCGGCGTCGAGCAGAAACTCGATCGTCCCCGCGCCGACGTAGCCGATCGCCGCCGCCAACGAGACCGCCGCCGACCCCATCTGGTCCCGGAGTTCGGCCGTCAGGGCCGGGCTCGGGCTCTCTTCGATCAGCTTCTGGTGGCGCCGCTGGACCGAGCAGTCGCGCTCGCCCAAATGCATGACCCGTCCATGCTGGTCGCCGATGATCTGGATTTCGACATGGCGGGGATGCTCGAGGTATTTCTCGACGTACACATCGCCGTTGCCGAAGGCCGACAGCGCTTCGTTCTGCGCCAGCCCGAACAGCTGGGCAAACTGGTCGGCGTCATGGGCGATGCGCATGCCCTTCCCGCCCCCGCCGGCCGTCGCCTTGATGATGACCGGGAACCCGATCTCCTGGGCCACCACCAGCGCTTCATCGGCATCGGCGAGAATGCCCTGGGAACCCGGCACCGTCGGGACCCCGGCCTCCTTCGCCAAGCGGCGGGCGGAGGCCTTGTCGCCCATCTGCCGGATCTGATCGGGCGTCGGACCGATGAACGTGATGTTCGACGCCCGGCAGATCTCCGCGAACTCGGCGTTTTCCGCCAAAAACCCGTAGCCCGGGTGAATGGCGTCGGCCCCGGTGATTTCGGCCGCCGCGATCAGCCGCGGGATATTGAGATAGGAACTCCGGCTCGGCGCCGGCCCGATGCAGACGTCGTCGTCGGCAAACCGGACATGGAGCGATTCCCGGTCGGCCTCGCTGTAGACGGCGACCGTGTGGACTCCGAGTTCCCGACAGGCGCGAATCACCCGAAGGGCGATCTCGCCGCGATTAGCGATCAGAACCTTGTTGAACATGCCGGTCGTTGTAGGTAGTTCGACGCCGAAACGCCCCGAGTCCGCCAACCGGCCGACCCGGGCTTCCCGGTCTCAACGTCGAGGAATGCCGATCAGGTCGGCGAGACGTCTCTGGTCAAATCCGACGGCGCCCCATTGATCCCCGGAACATCGGAGAAGGTCCGGTCCGAGGCCGCCGTCACCCCGGCCGCCCGGAGGGCGAACTCGCTCGGGTTACTCGCGTAGAACAGCGCACTATCGTAACTGATGACGCCCCGTTTGTACCATTGCATCAACGATTGGTCGAACGAGAGCATTCCGTACCCGACCGATCCCTCGGTGATCAGATCCGGGATGTTGAGCGACTTCTCCAAGCTCCGCACGTTCTCGGCAACCGCCGCGGAGTTGATCAGGACCTCCGCGGCCGGGACCCGGCCCCGGCCATCGACCCGGGGAACCAACCGGAGACACACAATGGCCGCCAGGGCGGTCGACAGCAGCGACCGGATTTCCTGTTGCTGGTGCGGCGGATAAAACGACAGAATCCGGCTGATCGACTGGGTCGCATCCGTCGTGTGCAGCGTCGAGAAGACCAAATGGCCCGTGTCGGCGGCCTTGAGGGCGGTGTCCAGGGTTTCCTGATCGCGAATTTCGCCGATCAGAATCACGTCCGGGTCCTGCCGGAGCACATGCCGGAGCGCCGCGCCGAACGACAGCGTGTCACTGCCCACCTCCCGCTGGGAGATGTTGGACATTTGATCGCGGTGGAGGAACTCGATCGGGTCTTCCACCGTGATGACGTTACAGCGCCGGTGCCGGTTGATGTGGTGGATCATCGCCGCGAGGCAG
>JANMHX010000360.1:0-6493 GCA_031375485.1 Gemmatimonadota bacterium
CGAGGATGTCGCCGCGCTGAATGATCCGGTCGGTCGAGGTGGCCTCGATCCCGTTCGGACCGGTGATGTACACCGACGGCATGTCGAACGAGGAGCCAAGCCCGCGCGTCAACAACTGATCCCACATCCACCACGCGACATCGGCCAACGTCGTCCGGCCCGGTGTGATCACCTCGTTCGACAACGCCCGTTCCGCGATGGTCCGAGACAATTCGCCGGCCTCGCCGAACGCCACGATCTCCGACGCCACATGCCGGGAGCGATAGTCGGACACCAGCTTCTCCGCCGACACCAAGCGGCCGGCCAATCCGTCGCCGAGGGTCTTCCGGAGGTGGAGGTTCAGCGTGTGGGTCAAGCCGTCCGCCGCGCCGATTTCATCGGACGTGTTGATCCCGATTCGCTTCGGATTGCGCGCCGCCACGAAGGAACGCAACTCGTCCCCGCTGCCGGTGACGATGTCGTACACCCGGCACTGCTCCAGCATACCGCCGGTGATCCCCAGCGCCGCCCGCTCGATCCGGTCGCCGCCCCGGTCGGTGAAGATGTAGTACCCGATACTGCCCGTGTATCCGCGGCCAAGGTGCTCGTACATCGGGTCGTTGTGCCCCTCTTTCTGCGCCACGATCCACATGTCGAGCTGGTTCTCCCGCATCACTTCGGGCAGGATCCGGTCGAACTTCTCTTCCCGGATCTGACAAAGCCGTTCCCACCGGCGGCGGGCTTCCTGCGCCTGGCCCGCCTCGAACGGAAGGAGGGAGAGCGCGGCGAGAGCGGACAATACGACCACCAGCAGTGTCGGGCGATTGCGCATGGGCCCAAGGGGTGAGAGATGGTGAAAAATGTACTGTCCTCGCTAACATGAAGTCTATGATTCGAGCGGTGGCCGTCATGGGGATCGTCGGGACATGCTTGGCGGGGCCCGGGGTCGCACCGGGGCGGGCCCAGGCCAGGGTGACCGTGGCGGCCCAGGTGGTCGGCATCGTCCACCGCGTGGATCCGACGGCCGAAGCCCGGGTTGGATCCGCCATCCAGCTGGTGCAACCGATGATCGCTGCCACCCTTCGCCTGGGTCGGGGATTTGCGGCCCGCGGCACGGTCAATCTGGAAGGACTCACCATCCCGAACGGCGAACTTACGCCGGGCGCGTGGGGCGAGGGGTTCGTCGACCGCCGTCACCCCCACACCTACTGGCACGAGATCATCCTCGAGGGGGCAACCCGCGTCTCATGCGGCCGTCGCCTGGCCTGCCGGATCGGCGGTTTCGCCGGCAAGGGATTCGTGCCCTTTGGCTCCGCCGACCCGATGACCCGCCCATTCGCCCGCTATCCCACCAACCATCATCTGGCTCAAATCCTCGAGCGGGCGGTCGCCGGCGTTCAGGTGGGGGTCGGACCGGCGGTGGTCGAGGGGTCGGTCTTCAACGGAGACGAACCGGAGCGGCCCGGCCAATGGCCCAGGCTCCGGGGCCGATTCGGCGACTCGTGGTCGCTTCGCGCGACCTTCCGTCATCGGGATCTCGCCGAGGTGGCGGCCTCGCTCGCGAGCGTCAAGTCGCCCGAGCATCGGCCGGGGGCCGGATCCGATCAGACGAAACATCACGTCGGTGTGACCATCCGGCCGGCGGGACCCGCCGTGAGCGTCTTTGCGGAATGGGCCCGGACGTCGGAGCTCGACGGCTTTTTCGTCTTCGACACCTGGCTCACCGAACTGGCGTGGCGGATCCCGGCGATCCAAATCCAGTATCGGTTCGAGGCCACCGACCGGCCGGAGGAAGAACGGCTTTCGCCCTTCCGATCCGCCCGCCCCCATCTCGAGAACAGCATTCTCGGCGTCTCGCGCTGGACCTCCCATACCCTCGGCGTCACCGTACCGGCGGGCCGTTTCCTCTCGAAGGGCTGCCTCGTTTCCTTCGGCGAGGCCACGGCCGGCCGGGTGACGTCAACGGCCGGTAACGTATTCGATGTCGCCGCCACCTACGGCAAGTCGACCTTCACATCCCTGAGTCTTGGGATCAAGCTGTCCTGGGCCGACCATCGAACCATGGGCCGGTATGGTTTGAGCGCTCCCGCCGATCACTCCCATCGGTGCCGTTAGGGCTCCGGACCCAAGAGCAGGCGGCGGTAGTTCGCGATCGGGACCGGGCCGAGCGACATCATCTGATCGACGAACCGGCCCGGCACGAACGCGCGCCCCTGACGCTTCTTGGCTTCCAGGTAGATCGCTTGAATCTGGCGATTCCCGAGGTAGTACGTCGTGATCTGCGGTGCGGTCGTCAGGGTCCGGATCCACATGTTGCGCGCCAACTGGCGTCCCTGAAGTGCCCGGCCTTCGACCAGATCGACTAAGCCGGCTCGGTCGAGTCCCTTGGTATGGACCCGGATGTCGACGATGGTCCGGACAGTGTTCTCGAGCCGTTTCTTGTAGTGGGCCAGCCACTCGAGTGGCCCGCCCCACCCGGCCTCGAGCATCAGCCGCTCGGCGAAGGTGCCCCACCCTTCGGTGTAGACACCGTCGGCAAAGATCGCCCGGACCGGCCTGCCGCCGCCGGCGGCCGTCCGGCCTTGGAGGTAGTGACCGGGAATCAACTCGTGCGCCGCAATCATCCGGGTAAACGGCCGGTTGAAATCGGCGAAGAAGGAGGCCCGTTCCGCCCGATCGGCGGACTCGCCGGGCACCGGCACGAACAGAAACGTGACGGCGTTAGGCTCGTACGGCCCGGCACCGTACACGCCGCCCACCGACTGGCCCGCCAGGTACGCCGGCGCCGTGCCCACGATCAAGGTTCGATTCGGGGGCAAGGTGGCCAGGTCCTTGGTCCGAACGAAGGTTTCCAGCGCCGGAACCAACGACTGCCAATAGGCCAGGTAGGGCCCCACCACCGAGTCGCGGGCCCTGCTCACCGCGCCAAACAGCATCCGCAAGGCATCGCGGTCGTCCGGTGGCTGGCGAACCCCCGGGAGCACGGAGTCCCATACCGAGCGGCCGTAGCCGGCTGCCTTGGTTACTGTCACCTCCAGATCGCGCTCGGCCCCGGCCAAGACGCTGTCGACCGGGTCATCGAGGCCGGTTTCTCGCTCGAACACCGCCGGATAGTCCGCACCGAGACGGGCGTCTCCGGTGGCCCGCGCCGCGAGCGAGTCGAAGAATGCCGCCAGGGAGTCCAGGGAACGCGACGCCCGCTGCCCAACGTGCCGGGCCGAGTCCAACACCGCCGGTGGCAACGATGCCCCGGCCGCGACGAACCCCTCCTGATAGAACGCCGCCGCCGACCGGACTTGGCCCGCCGCGAGGGTCGCGAATTCCGCGACCAGATCCGAGGAGCGGGCGCCGGCCAGACTCGTTCGGGCCGTCGTCGCCAAGCCGGGCACGGCCTCGACCCGATTCCGGGCCGCCTCGAAACGCTCCGCCAACGGACGCTCGCCCCGCAGCAGCAGGAACAGCGAGGCTTCGGCCATCGGCGTGCTCCAATAGAGCGGGTCCCGGCGAGGGCGATCACGGTTTACCAGGTCGAAGACCTCCCGGCCAACCTGCCGATGGAGCAGTTCGAGGTCGATCCGAACGTCCGGTGTCGGACCCCGAGCCATGGCCCTTTCAATCGAGTCCGAGACGGCCCGGTTGTAGGCCAACCAGGCCGATCGCTGTTCGGCGGTCAAAGATTCGAGGCGGGAGTCGAACTCGTGCCGGCCCGCCTGGGTGGCTCGGGTGGGATAGAACGCGAAGTAGCGGTCGAGATACCCCGTCACCAACCGGCCGGCGGCCTCGTCGGGAACGGCCGGCCGGCAAGCCGCGGCGGCGAGCAACAGCGCGGACAGGGCCACGGCACCGTGGAGGAGGCGGCAGGCTCGGCGGATGGGCAGCATCGGTCGAAGGTTACCGTTCCCCGCCACCCGTCGCCAGACCGGCCGCGCCCGGGCATGCCCCCTGTCACACCGAACCGTGGCAGGCGACATTCCAGAATGGACGCCACCTGCCAACAGTTCGAGCGGCGGCTTTCCGCTGCCGAACGCCGAACCATCGCCGCGCTCCGGACGCCGGCCCGGATTCAGGCGCTGCTGGACGAGCTCCCCTACGTCGGGGAAGAACGATATCGCTCGCCCCTCACCTTCCTCCGGGAGCGGGGCGGCCATTGTTTCGATGGCGCGCTGTTCGCGGCCATGGCGCTCCGCCGGCTGGGGCACCGCGGGATCTTGGTGGACTTGCTCCCGAACGACCGAGACGACGATCACCTGATCGCGATCTACCGACGCGGCGGGTTGCTTGGGGCCATCGCCAAGTCGAACTACTCGGGGCTCCGATCGCGAGAACCGGTCTACCGCGGGATTCGCGAGTTGGTCATGTCCTACTTCGAGGGGCACTTCAACGCCCTCGGGGAACGGACCCTCCGGGCCTACGCTTACCCGCTTGACTTGGCGCGGTTCGATGCCAGGGGTTGGATGTGGGATGATGCCGCGCTTGAGGCGATCGGGGATGCCCTGAATGACCGCCGGTTCGTCACCCTGATTACCCCCGCGATGGCCCGCCGGCTCACGGTCGTCGACGAGCGGTCGAAGCAGGCGGGGTTACTCGGCGTACGGCGGGACCAACTCTATCAGCCTCCGACACCCGCGCGCTCGAGATAGCTGCGGACCTTCCAGGACCGCCCCCAGAGATACAGCACCATGACCCATTCGGCCTCGATCGTCTTGGCGACCCCGTCAGCGTCTCGCCGGTCGTACCGGACCGCCCCATACGCATAGGCCAGGTTTCCACTCGCGTCGAAATCGAGCGGGGTGAGGTGATAGCCGCTGATCCGGGGCAGCCAACCGGTCAAAGAATCACCCACCGCCGGGCGCCCCTCGGCCAACAGGCCGAGCGGCGAAAACATCACGGCATCCATCAGGAGCTTGTCGAGCCGCTTCTGGTTCCGTTCGGAGATCTGGTCGCTCCAATCAGCCAACACCGGTTTGATTTCCTCAAACGCCCGAGCGCGAACCTCCTCCCGCGGATTCTTCCGACCCTCGAAGACACTCTGGCCCGGCAGTTGGGCCGACACGGGCTTCGCCCCGACCGCGATCACGGCAGCCGCGAGCACGCCCCGGAACGGTCTCAACCCATCACCGCCCGATCCATGATGTCGAGGCCTCGGTCGATGATCGCAAACGCCTCACGGAGTTCAGTCTCCGTAATGCAAAGCGGCGGGTTGGTGAAGAAGTAGTTCCAGCGCACGATGGTGTAGAGGCCCTCCTCCCGGAAGAAGCGGTTCAGGGCGCCCATCTCCTCCGAGGTGCCGTTGAACGGCGCCATCGGCTCCATGGTCTCGCGGTTCCGAACCAGTTCGACGATCCCAAACAGGCCAATCGACCGGACCGCACCAACCGACCGGTGTTTGGCGGCAAGGTCTGCCAACAACTGTTTCATGACCCCGCCGACCTCGGCGGCGTTCTCCACCAGCTGGTCGTCTTCCATGACCCCAATCGTTGCGAGCGCGGCCGCGCAGCAGGTCGGGTGGCTGTTGTACGTGAGGCCCCCGTAGAACACTTTGTCGTTGAAGTGCTCGGCCAGGTGGCGACGCATGCCAAGGGCGCCCAGTGGCAGATAACTGCTGGTCAGGCCCTTGGCCATGGTGATGAGATCCGGCACCACATTCCAGTGATCGACGGCGAACCACTTCCCGGTGCGCCCGAATCCGGACATCACTTCATCGGCAATCATCAAGATTCCATACTTGGTACAGAGGGCCCGAATCCCCTCCAAGTAGCCCGGCTGGGGAATCAAAATCCCGTTGGTACCGGTCACGGTTTCGAGAATCAGGCCGGCAATCGTATTGGGCCCTTCGAGCTGGATGATCTCCTCGATCGCGGCGAGCGACCGCTCGACGGAATCCCACCCACGCTGAATCCCGTGATACTCATCGGGGAAACGAATCACCCCGGGCATCCCGGGTTCCGCGGCCCAGCGCCGCGGGTCGCCGGTCAGGGTGATCGCGCCGGCGGTGGCCCCGTGGTACGAGCGATACCGCGCCATGATCTTGTGGCGCCCGGTGTAGAACCGGGCCAGCTTCACGGCGTTCTCGTTGGCCTCGGCGCCGCCATTGGTGAAAAAGAAGGTGTCGATGTCACCGGGGCAGAGTTCGGCCAGCTTGGCGCCGAGCCGGGCCCGGGGTTCCGTGGCCATGAATGGATTGGCATACGCCAAGGTCGTCAACTGGTGGGTGATCGCGTCGACCACCCGCCGGTCGCCGTGCCCGATGTTCACCGACATCAGTTGGCTGTTGAAGTCGAAGAACCGCTTGCCCTCCGGGGTCCAGAAGTAGATCCCTTCGGCGCGCGCGATGGCAATCGGATCGACTTTGGACTGAGCGGACCACTCGTAGAGCGTGTGCCGCTTGGTCAGCGCGATGATCTCAGGGCCGGTCAGGGAATCGACGGAGTGGGTCATGGATCGCGGGTCCAGGCGGGTGGTGGGCAGGCCGGTCTTTCAGCAATCAAAGGTCGTCAGGGCTGCGGGGTCCAGG
>JANMHX010000367.1:0-1658 GCA_031375485.1 Gemmatimonadota bacterium
GACCGATCACCGGATCAACCAGTCGTTCCATAACCTCGCGGAAATCATGGACGGCCGACTCGACGAGCTGGTCAAGGCGCTTCGGCTCGCCAGCCGCGAGGAAGCGGCCGATGACTGACGACATCATGGAGCGCCGTTTGACCGTCCAAGGGGCCCTCGATGCCGCGACGGAGACGCTAGCCAAGGCCGGGATCGAACGCCCCCGGCGGGATGCGACTCGCCTCCTGGGAGATCTCTTGGATCTGACCCCGGCCGAGGTCATGTTGGAGCGTGGGTCGGTGATCGAGCCCGACCGGCGTCGTTGGATCAACCAGGCCGTGGCGCGCCGCGCGGCGGGCGAGCCGCTGGCCTATGTCACCGGCATCGTCGGGTTCCGGACGCTGGTGCTCCGGTCGGATTCGCGGGCGTTGATTCCTCGCCCCGAGACCGAGGGGATCGTTGACCGGGCGCTCGCGCTCGTTCCCGGGGGAGTCGCGGTGGATGTGGGGACCGGCACCGGGTGCCTGGCGCTCTCGCTCCGAGCGGAGGGAGGGTATCAACGGGTGCTGGCCGTGGACATCGACCGGGAGGCGCTTGGATTGGCCGATCACAATCGCCGGCAGCTTCAGCGCGAGATCGACCTGGTGTTGGGTGATCTCGTCGCGCCGGTCGCGTCAGGGTCGGTTGACGTCGTGGTGTCGAATCCGCCCTATGTGTCCGACGCGGAGTATGCCGAATTAGGGTTCGAGGTCCGGGATTTCGAACCGCGGCTCGCCTTGACGAGCGGGCCGGACGGGTTGGACGCCTCCCGACGGCTGTTGCACGACGGACTCCGGGTCCTTCGGCCCGGAGGATGGATCATCATGGAGGTGGCCTCGGCCAGGAGTGAGGCGCTTCGTGAGTTGGGGTACGAACTGGGTTGGCGCGATCTCCGCGTCGACGTGGATCTATTGGGGGGGCCGCGCTACTTGATCGGGCGGCGGGAGGTGGAAACATGATTGAGGAACGCGCAACGGAATTGGGCCGCCTCATCGGCCAATCGACCGAGTATCAGGCCATGCGGCGGGCCGAAACGGCCATGAAGAACGATGCGGACATCGTGGCCAAACTCGACAACATTCAGGCGTTGGCCAAACGGATCGACCAACAGGTGGCGCAAGGCCAGATGCCCGAGGAAGCCACCACGACCGAATACGAAGAGGCGGTCCGGGCTCTCGAGCTTTCGGTGGTGGGCCAAGCCTATGTGGTGGCGCGGGCCAACTTCGACAAGCTGATGGGCCGGGTCAACCAGCAAATCGCGGCCGGGATGGAGCGAGGAGCCACGAGCAGCATCATCACGTTGGGGTAATGACCGGTTTCTTTGTAGTGCTCGAGGGACCGGAAGGAGCCGGCAAAACCACGCTGGCCCAGGACCTCGGCCGTCGGCTGCTGGCAGTGGGCCTCGACCCGCTGATGGTTCGGGAGCCGGGTGGGACTCCGGCCGCGGAGGCCCTGCGCTACGAACTGCTCCACGACGGCCGGGCCTGGACACCGGAAGCGGAACTGCTCTACATGTGCGCCGCTCGGGCGGATCTCGTGGCGAAGCTGATTCGCCCGGCGCTCGACGGGGGCCGGGTCGTCGTGTCGGATCGATTCGACCTCTCGACCCGGGCGTACCAAGGCGCCGGCCGCGGGCTTCC
>JANMHX010000041.1:0-3326 GCA_031375485.1 Gemmatimonadota bacterium
CAGGGTGAGATCGGGGGCCACCAGCCACGACTTGCCCACCGGCACGCCGACACTCACGCCCAGGCTCAGGTTGTCGGGAAACTGAGGGCCGATCCCGAGGCCTTTGTCGACGAAGTTCTGGGCGCTGTCGAGGGTGCGATAGGCCAAGGAGCTCACCATCGCCAGGTGGGCGCGCCAGCTGAGCCGGTTGCCGAGGGCGCCGGATCCGACCATGGTGGCCGCCCACCGGCCGGGATGGGCCGGCTCGCCGGTGCCGGTCGGATCGGGTTTTCGTCGCCACCGATCGTCGATCATCGCTTGGCCCTGGAGGAGCACGCGGTTCGTGGGCCGCCATGACAGGTCGCCGCCGAGAATGGTGTTGCGGTCGTCCTTCATGCCTTGCTGGATTGGAAACGAGAACAACACCAACGGATTGGCGAAGCCCGGTTCGAACGACCGGTCGGTACCCGAGAGGAGCGCCGTTTCCCAGAGGGCCAGGTTGACCCGCTTGGAGAGCCGGGCGTTCAGCCGGTGGGCCACGAAGTAGCGCTGGTGGATGGTCCCGTCGTTCGATGGCATGGCCGTAAGCTGGGTGCCGAGGGCGGTGAACTGGAGGTCTCGAAAGATGACCTCGAAAGCCAAGTCGGTTCGGGGGTACCCTTGGTTCGCGATCGAAAGTCCCGCCGACCCCACCGGCCCCCAGTTTCGCTCCATCTGCCCGAAGAAGAGCCGGGCGTGTTTCCACTGCCCGGCGAGATACGCATCGATGAAACGGTAGGCCTGGGACTTGGTTCGCTGGGTGGCGGCCCCCGCCCAGTCGGGGTCGAGCTTGAGCCGGTTCTCCGCCGCCGCCCGGCTCATCATGACCAAGGGCCCCGACCGGAGTTCGAAGCTCGACTCGAGATACGGCCGAACCCCGCCGGCTCCGGCGGGATGGAAGAGATCGCGCCGGGCCCTCGAAAAACCGTCGACGCCAAGCCGGGGCGCTACTCGAATCCAGTGCGCTCCGTTGGGATCGGCAAATGCTTCGACGAGCCTCGCCGCCAGCCGGCCCGAGGCCGTGGCCGAGTCGAGCCCGGCGTGACCGATGACCCGGAGCAAGTCGGACCGCCGGAAGGGCCGAATCATCGGCGACGGGTCGGCGATGTCGCCCCGGGTAATCAAGTATTCGGCCGCCGGCAGGAGCGGATGGTCGAGCGGGATATATGGCGACGATTGCGCGGCCAGCGGGAGGGCCAGGACGAGTCCAACGACGAGAAGGCGCACGGGCGGAATGTAATGGGCCGACCGGCTATGTTTCCCCCGGCATGCACCCATTTCGAATTGAAGTGACCCGAGGGTCGCTGGTGGAGTCGGTCCATCGGGTGACGGCCGTGGTCACCGACGGCGACGGCCGGCTGCTGGCCGCCACCGGTGACCCCGATTTGGTGACCTTCTGGCGCTCGGCGGCGAAGCCGTTCCAAGCCCTGCCGTTGATTCTGGACGGCGCCCAGGAACGGTTCGGGCTGACCGAGGAAGAGTTGGCCATTGCCTGTGCCTCGCACTCGAGCGAGCCATTCCATCTCGAAGCGGTGGACCGGTTCATGGCCAAGACCGGCATCGACGAGTCGTTACTGGCCTGCGGTCCGCACCCGCCGCTCTCGGCCGACGTGGCGCGGGAGGTGATTCGGTCGGGCACCCGGATGACGGCCCGGTGGAGCAACTGTTCGGGCAAGCACACCGGGCTCTTGGCGCTGGCCAAGCACCACGGATGGGACCTTGCCGGCTACGAGCGGGCGGGGCATCCGGTCCAGGAGCGGATTCTGGACGAACTCGAGCAGTGGACCGGGATGCCGCGGAACGAATTGGTGCTGGCGGTCGATGGCTGCACCACGGTGTGTTTTGGACTGCCGCTCCGGCGGATGGCCCAGGCCTATGCTCGATTCGGGACATCGGCTCGGCCGGAAGTCCGGGCGCTCTGGCAGGCCGTCACCAATCATCCCCACCTGATTGCGGGCACCAAGCGGCTCTGCACCGATCTCATGACGGTGTTCCCCGGTGAAATCTTTGCCAAGATCGGGGCCGAGGGAGTGTACTGCGCCGCGATTCCGGCCCGGGGGCTTGGGATTGCCCTCAAAGTTGAAGATGGCGACATGAGCTCCGTCGGGATGGCGCTGGTGGCGGTGATCCGCCAAGTGTTTGAGCGAGGCCCGGCGGGTGACGCCGTGGACCGGCTCGACAGCCTGACCGAGCACCGCGAGGCCGAGGTTCGCACCACCCGGGGGGCGCTGGTGGGCCAGATCCGGGCGGCGGGGCAGCTCGAATTTTTTCGCGCCTGATCGCTGAAGAATGGTACGCCGCTTCCGGCCCAAGGGGTTATTGTGATGGCGCTCGACCAGGCGACCGAGGCGTTGGTGCGGTTCGCGGCCGCCATTGCCGGCGGGCGGGGGGCTCGGGTTGCCGAGGCGGCGGTGGCGGCTTGTCGGGCCGGGGTGCCGGTGGTCTGGGGCGACGAACTCCTGCTGCAGTCAGTGCTGATGGTCGGGTACCCTCGGGCGCTCTCGGCCGCGGTCGAATGGCGGTCGGCCACCGGGCAGCCGCCCGCGGAGTTGGAGGACGGCACCGATGGGTCCCAGGCGGCCGGTTGGCGGGTGCGCGGGGAAGCAACCTGCCGGATCGTCTATGGGGCGAACTACGCCAAGCTCCGGGCCAATGTGGCCGGTCTGCACCCGGCCCTCGACGGCTGGATGGTGTCGGAGGGCTACGGCCGGACGCTGTCTCGCCCCGGCCTCGATCTCGTCCGGCGGGAATTTTGTGTGATTGCCCAGGTGACCGTGCTCGAGGCCGAGCGACAACTCCACTCGCATTTGCGGGGGGCCCGGAATGCCGGGGCCGATCGGGCGGCGATCAGCGCGGTGTTGGACGCGACCGCGAGTGAGGCGAGTGCGACAGCCATGACGATGGCGCGACGATTGTGGGAGCGGGTAACCGGATGAGTTTTGTCGATCGAGTGGAAGTCCAAGTCGAGGCGGGTACCGGCGGGTCCGGTACCGCGTCGTTTCAGCGATTCAAGTACGTGCCGAAGGGCGGCCCCGACGGCGGGGACGGCGGCAACGGCGGGCAGGTGTATGTCCAAGGCGATTCCAACCTGACCACGTTGCTCGATTACCGGTATCGGACGATTTGGAAAGCCGAACGGGGCATGCACGGCAAGGGCAAGAACATGACCGGGGCCACCGGCGACGACGTCGTGCTGCCGGTGCCTCTGGGCACGATCATCAAGGATGCCAAGACCGGCGACCTGTTAGGCGAGGTGCTGGTGTCGGGCCAGCTGATTCTGGTGGCCAAGGGCGGGCGGGGCGGGCGGG
>JANMHX010000237.1:0-2900 GCA_031375485.1 Gemmatimonadota bacterium
CAGGACCGGCGTCTTGGTGACTTGGCGGGCCTTCCCGGTGGCCGCGTCGGCCACCCAGAGGTGGCTCCCGTCCGGCGTGTGGCCGAAGAACGCCACGCTCTTTCCATCCGGGCTCCAGGCCGCGTCGGAAATCCTGACCCCCGCCGGCAGGACGACCGGGGTCTTCGATCCGTCGCGGGCCGAGATCACCTCGAGGCCGACGTTGCTTCGAATCGTGAAGGTCCGATTGCGATGAGCCCGAAAATCGACGAACAATCCGCCCAACTCATGGAACGGCTTCGAGAACACCTCCATGGTGACCGGGCCGTCGCTGATTTCGTTGATAAACCAGGTCCGCTCCGAGTTGATCTCCGTCAACGCCACGTTCCGATACCGCGGGGCGAGGACCGCCTCCGCGATGGACGGCGCCGGCGCGACGAACCGCTCGGACCGGAGCACCGAATCCACGGCCGAGCGGGCGGCTGGGGTTTGTTGGGCCGAGGCGGCTGACGCGACGAGGAGCACAACGGCGGTGCCGACCAGATGACGCATGCGACGCTCCAGAATGGCAAGGGGGAACGGGTCAAATAGACGATCCGAGGGGCTCGGCCACAAGGCCTCGGGCTCGGCACTCGGCACTCGGCGCTCGGCACTCGGCGGCTGGCGGTGTATTTTGGGGGATGAATAAATTTCTGAGGTTCCTTGCGGTGGCGGTGGTAGCGGGGGGGTGTGGCTCCGAGACTACCGGCCCAGTCCCTGACCCCGACATCACCATGATTGCGTTCGCCCCGGCCTTGGGCATCGACCTGTCCAAGATGACCAAGACGGCCTCCGGCCTCTACTATCGCGACCTGACCCTCGGCACCGGCGCCACGGTGTTGGTCGGCAAGCGCGTCTCGATTCACTATACCGGCTGGCTCACGAACGGGACCCAGTTCGACGCCAATCAGCCACCCAGCAGCCCGTTTCAATTCACCGTCGGGGTCGGCCAGGTCATCAAGGGGTTCGATGAGGGGGCTCGGGGTATGGCCGTCGGAGGGCGCCGGCAGCTCATCATTCCACCATCATTGGCCTACGGCGCCCGGGCCCAGGGTCCGATCCCGGCCAACTCGGTCCTGGTGTTCCAAATCGACCTCGCCGCCATTCAATAGCCAATGAACCTCTCCGAGTACGCCAGCTACGATGCCCTCGGCTTGGCCGAGTTGGTCCGGACCAAACAGGTCACCCCGGCGGAACTAGCCCGGCTGGCCTTGGAGGGAATCGCGGCCGTCAATCCGGCGATCAACGCCGTCATCGCACCGATCAACGACTGGGAAACCCGGTTTGCGAGCCAGCCCAAGGGAGGCGCGTTCTACGGGGTGCCGTTTCTGATCAAGGACCTGGTCCTCCACCTCAAGGGCGTGCCGAGCGACGGCGGGAGCCGGTTGCTGGCGGGCCGGTTCGTGTCGCCCCACGACACGGATTTGGCCCGGAAGTTCCTCGACGCGGGCGTCAATTTTCTCGGCCGGACCAACACCCCGGAATTCGGCTTCAATGCCAACACCGAGCCGGTCCTCTATGGATCGACCAAGAATCCCTGGGACCTGACCCGGAGCGCTGGCGGCTCGAGTGGCGGGTCGGCGGCGGCGGTGGCGGCTGGCATCGTTCCAATCGCGCACGCCAACGATGGGGGCGGATCGATTCGGGTACCGGCCTCGAACTGCGGCCTGGTGGGGCTCAAGCCTACCCGGGGGCGCACGCCCGTCGGGCCCGAGTACGGGGAGGCGTTGCACGGCATGGGGATCGAGCACGTCGTGACTCGTACCGTTCGGGATTGTGCCGCAATGCTCGACGCCGCCGAAGGACCATCCCCCGGCGACCGGTTCGTCATCCCGCGCCCGGTCCGCCCGTACTCGGTCGAGGCGGCCACGCCCCCTCGGAAGCTCACCATCGCGTTCTCAACCCACGGGATGATGAACGCGGTGGTGAATCCCGAGTGCCGCAGGGCGGTCGAACGTGCCGCCGCGCTGTGCGAATCGGCGGGGCACCACGTGACGGAAGCCACGCCGAGCTATGACGAAGGGCTCTTTCACGCCGCCAACCTGACGTACTGGTGCGGGTTCTTGGCCGGCGGCATCGCCGGGGCGTCGCAGATGCTCGGGCTCACCCCGTCGCCCGACAACCTCGAGGCCGCCACCTGGGCCAGCTTCGAACACGGGCGGAGCCTCCGCCTCCTCGACCTCGAAATGGCCGATGTCTTCGCCAATCTGGTGTGCCGGGCGGTGGCGCCGTTCTTTACCCAGTATGACGTGCTGATCACGCCGGTGCTGGCCGACCCGCCGCTTCCGTTAGGCACCTTCAACCAGAACGCCCCGGTGCCGAACGCCAAGGCGTACTACGACTTCTTGTTTGGACGGGTCCCGTTCACCGGTCTCTACAACATGACCGGCCAGCCGGCCATCAGCCTCCCGTTGCACCACACCCCGGCCGGACTCCCGGTCGGGGTGCATTTCGTCGCGCCCTGGGGCGACGAGGCCACGTTGCTCAACCTCGCCGGCCACCTCGAGCAGGCGGCGCCGTGGCATCAGCGCCGGCCGCCGGTTCACGTCGCGGGGCCACCGGTCCGCTAGGACACTACCCAGCGGTCGGGGGCCCGGACCATGGCCCCCGCCCGGAGCAACCGCGCGTTCGCCTCGACGTCATGGACCCGGACGTAGTCCACCGCCCAGGCGGCCAAATGCTGGGTCAACGCCAGGGTCTCGTTCTCCCGATCACCCACCGCCGCACACGGGCCGGATCCACCCGGCGCAAACCAGGTCTTGAGAAACGACTTCCGGGAATGTCCGACCAGCAGCCGGACACCTAACGCTCTGAACTCGCCGATCCGGGCCAGAATCGCTGCGGTCTGCGACCCCGTCTTGCCGAAGCCGATCCCGGGATCG
>JANMHX010000238.1:0-12928 GCA_031375485.1 Gemmatimonadota bacterium
CCGCGGGAACGATCGGTGCTTCCATCAGACCCCCTCGAACGCCGGCGGAGCCACTCGCACCACGTCGGCCAGAGCCGGCCCCCGCTCGCCGGAACCGAGCCGGCCCATGATCACGTCGGCATCGTGCTCGAAGAAGAACCACCAGCCCTCGTCCTCGGCAATCCGGAGCAGGCGACGCTTCGACTCGAGGGTCTTCAACGGCTCGAGGTCGTACCCCATGATCCACGGTAACCCGAGGTGATGGCTGGTGGGCATGACGTCGGCCAAATAGACCAATGTTTGTTTGTCACTTTCCAACACAACACTCTGATGGTACGGAACATGTCCCGCCGTAACCCGAACCGAAATACCGGGAAGCACATCGACGTCGCCCCGGAGCAACTTCCACTTCCCCGCCTCGGCCACCGGCTCGAAATTGTCCGCCAGATAGGAGGCCCGGGTCCGCTCGTTCAGGTTTCTGGCGAACTCGAGTTCCCCCCATTGGATCACATAGGTGGCGTTCGGAAAGGTCAACCGGGGCCCGCCGACCGACACCCCGTCACCCCCCGATTCGACGTAGGTGTTGCCGCCGGCATGATCGAAATGGAGGTGCGAATTGATGACCCAGGCCACGTCCGCGGTGGAATGGCCGAGCGACTCGAAGGCGGCTTCGAGCCGGGTCCGGCCACCGGCGGCGGCGTTGTCGATGGCGTAGGTACTGAGGAACTTCGGGTCCTCCTTGTTGCCGACCCCGGTGTCGATCAGGACCAGCCCATCCGGGTGCTCCACCAGCAGACACCGAAGCACGAGTTGGATCCGGTTCTGGTCGTCGGCGGCAATCCGCTTCGACCACAGCGGCTTCGGCACGACCCCGAACATGGCCCCGCCATCGAGCATGAACCCGCCGGCATCGATGGCATGGCAGGTGAGGCTTCCAAGCCGAAAGGTGTGGACCAGTGCCATCTCAGAACGCGTCCTCAGGGGCGCTCAGCCGGCGTTTGCCCTTCCGCCGCTTCTTGCGCTTGGTTTGCATGGCTTCGAGGTCGGCCAGGGTCCGGGCGCCGTTGCCCCGGGCCAGGTCGAGCAGCCGCTGGAGCACCCGGCCGGTGGCGAGCGCGTCCCCCCCGGCCCGGTGCCGGGCCGGGTTCTCGACGCCGAAGTACTCTTGCATGACGTCGAGCCCGTAGGACGGCAACCCGACGACCAGATTGCGGGCCAGCCGCACCGTACAGAGCCGCTGCCCGTCCAAGGCGACCGATTTGGCCCGTTTCATTTCCGACCGGACGAAGTGCCAGTCGAACCGGACGTTGTGGGCCACGAACACCCGGCCGGCCAGCACCGACATCAGTTGATCGGCCACCAGATCGAACGTCGGGGCGTTTCGGACCATGGCATCGGTAATCTTGGTGATCGAGACCACCATGGGCGGGATCGGCCGCTCCGGATTGATCAGGCTGTCGAACACCATCTCGCACCGGCTGCCTTGGACCACCGCCACCGCGACCTCGGTCACCCGATCGCTTCCGCCCGCCCGGCTGCCGGTGGTTTCGACATCGACCACCGCGAAAGCCGTCTCCTCGATCAGCGGGGAGCCCGAGGCCCCCACCACCAAGCCCCACCGGCCGTCCGGCAGGCGCCGGACCCGCGGATCGGCGCCAAGGAGCGCGACCGCCAGCCGCTCGGCCACCGCCACCGGCGCCCGGGCCATCCCGAACACGTCTCGCGTCAGGACCGCCGCCGACTCCGGCCCTCGGATCAAGAGTTCGATCGCCCGATCGGCCAACGCGCCGGCCGGTACCGCCGAAAGGCCGGTCACCAGATGTCGGCGCGCCGGATGGGAAGCGTCATGCAGCGGGGCCCGCCACCGCCCCGGACCAGTTCCCCGCCCGGGATGGTGACCACCACCCGCCCGCGGGACTCGTCCCAGTCATCGAAGGCCAGGAAGTCCTGGCTCGGCACCACCGCGAATCCGGCCTTTTCCAGTTCCCGGAGCGTCACTTCGTTCCGCTGATAACTGATCGCCACGCCGGGACGCACCGAGAAGAAATTGCAGCCGCTCGCCCACTGCTCCCGCTCCTGCGACAACCGGTGGTTCCCGCCGGTCATGACCGGGGTCAGCGGCATCCCGACCTGTTTCAGCGCCGCGAACAGATCACTCCGCTCCCGGACCGTCTTGGCCCCTTTCCGGCGGTGGAGAATGGTGAGCCGCTCCGGGCCGAGAAACGCCGGCGGATAGACCGCGCAGAGATCCCGATCCAGTTGAGTGAACAGCATGTCGAGGTGGATGGCCGTCGGTTCGCGCGGCATGATCACCACCACGACATCGGTCACCCGGGTCTTGGCGAACGCCTCATCGCACAACAGATCGAGCGCGGCCGTTGACGATCGTTCCGAATACCCGACGACGAGCAGGTCGGGGCGGAGCACGTGGACGTCGCCGCCTTCGAGGGTGTAGTTGCTCCGGCGTTCCTCGGAGCCGTCGTAGAGAATACCCGCATTGGCGAGTTCCGGATGGAATCGGAACAGGGTCTTGATCAGAAGCTCTTCGGTCCACCGAATCCCGAAGCGCATCGAGCCCACGACGGCGTGGTCACCGATGACCATGCCGATATCCCGCGGAAAAAAGAGATTGGGCAGCGGCGGCAGCACGAACCCGACTTCGTTGACCGTTCGGGAAATGGCCCCGCCGGCCTCCTCGACCCCTTCGATCAACATCCGGACCAGTGCCTTCGGGGCGAGCGCCGTCAGCTGCTGGGCCAGCGGCTCGGACGCCACAACGTCCATGGTCCGGGTCACCAGGAACTCCCGCGCCTCGGACCCGGCCAACGTTTGGGCCAACAGTTCCGTAACCTCGTAGACCTTGGCAAACTTCTTGAGCACCGCCACCAAGCGCCGGTGCTCGCGGGCCGAGACTTCGAGCCCGATCAGATCATCGTAGAGGTAGTCTTCCCGGGTTCTCGGGGTAACGGCTTCGAGTTCTTTGCCCGGGGTGTGCACCAACACGGTCTCGAGGGGACCGATCTCGGAGGTAACATGAACGGACGGCATGCGGGGAAGGTAATCGGGGACCCCTATTTGCTTGCCAGAGCGTAGCTCAGCGCCTCCAATTCCAGCACGAGGTTGACCGCCTTGACGGCGACCGCATCGGGAACCTGAAGCGGCACCGGCGCGAAGTTGAGAATGGCCGTCACCCCGCACTCGACCAACCGATCGGCGATCGGTTGGGCCGCCTCACCCGGCGTGACGATGACCGCAATATCGGGATGGAGCTCGGCCGCCCGGCGCTCGAGATCCGCGACGTCCTCCACCACCAGCCCGTTCCAGGGCTGCCCGACCTTGAAGGGGTCGTTGTCGAAGATCGCCACGATGTCGAAGCCCCGCTGGTTGAAGCCGCGATACTGGGCCAAGGCGCTCCCGATCTTCCCGGCACCGACCACAACGACGCGGTACCGCCGGCCGAGCCCGAGGATTTCCCGGAGTCGGCGAATCAACTGCGGCACCGAGTAGCCGAGCCCCCGCTTGCCGAACGATCCGAAGAACGACAGATCCTTTCGGACCTGGGCGGACGTCGTCCCGCCTCGTGCCGCCAACGCACCGGAGCTCACCGTGGTGGCGCCGTGGAGTTGGAAGTCCTCCAGGAACAGGAGGTAGAGGGAGAGACGTCGGACGGTATTGTCGGCGATGTTCCGCATGGCATGTGAAAGTTTTCACAAAGTTAGCGGATCTGCCATCCCTTCGTCAACGACCGTCTGAAACAGCCGGACGAACTCGCTGACCCCGACCGTCTCCGGCCGCTGATCGGTCCGGAGCCCGGCCCGCTCGACCAAACCGCGGGCGGGAAGATCCTCGAGGTCGAGCACCGTGCGAAGGGCCCGGACCAACTGTTTCCGCCGGCCCCCGAACAATCCGACCACCAGACGCCGAAACCTGGGATCGCGAACCAGCGGCGGGGTCCGGGGCACGATCCGGACGACCGCACTGTCGATCTTGGGGGGCGGCCAGAACGCGCCCGCCGGAACCGTAAAGAGCCGTTCGACCGTGGCCGCGACCGCGACCCCCACGGTCAGCGCCCCATACTCCGAGGTCCCCGGCTCGGCGGCGAGCCGGACCGCCACCTCCTTTTGCACCAGATACACCACGGCGGCCGGCGGCGCGGCCTGATCGAGTGCTTTCTCGATCAGGGGGCTCGTGATGTTGTAGGGGATGTTCCCGATGACGTACCACGGCCCCCCGGGGGGCACCCCGACCGCGGTGACCCAGTCAACGTCGAGGGCATCGGCCTCGATGACCGTCGATTCGGGGAACTCCCGCGCCAGACCGGCCACCAAGTCCCGGTCCCGTTCGATCATCGTTAGGCGGACCCCGCGGTTCACCAGCGCCCGGGATAGCGCACCTCGGCCCGGCCCGATCTCGAGCACCGCGGCGCCGGCCCCGGCCGGCAGCGCTCCGGCAATCCGGGCCAGGATCCTCGGATCGGACAGAAAGTGCTGGCCCAGCGCCTTCTTGGGCACGGAACCGGACCCTAGACCCGGAGGACGAGCATGGTCCGGTCGTCCGACGGCGTCGGGGCGAATCGGTCGACCAGATCCATCACCGCCGCCACGATCATCTCCGGATGCTCGGCCCGCCGGGCCCGGATCGCCTCGAGAATCCGCCGTTCGCCGAACCGCTCGCCGCGTTCGTTGGCCGCGTCGGTCAGCCCGTCGGTCCAGACGCAGAGGAGATCTTCGCCGGGAACCCACGGCACTTCCACCGAACCGATGGGGGCCGGACTCAGGCCTAACGGCGGTGCGGTGGCCTCGAGCCGGCGGGGCAGGCCGTTGGCCGGGATCCGGAAGGCGTGCGGATGGCCGGCGTTGGCGAACGTCAACCGTCCGCCAGCCGGATCGATCCGGGCAAAGAACACCGTGAGGTAGTGATCGGACGCGGCCAGATTCTCCGCCAAGGTGTCCTTGAGAGCGGCCAACACCGACGCGGGCTCGGCACTCGCGGCCACGTGAATGCCGGCGGCCGCCACGGCCGAGGCCATCAGAAGGGCCGCGGCAAACCCGTGAGCGCTGACGTCGCCGACCATCACCGCCACCCCGCCCTGCCCCAGCCGGCTGAACGTGTAGAAATCGCCCCCCACCGATTCGAGCGGGAGACACCGGACCCCGACATCGCCGATGCCCGCCAACACGACGGGTTTCGGCAGCAGGCTCTGTTGCAGCCGGGAGGCCAGTTCCAGCTCCCGCTCCAGGCGTTCCTGTTGCCGTTCCCGCTCCACCAACCGGGCATTCTCGAGCGCGGCGCCGATCTGGTTGGCAATGGCCATCACCAGTTTCCGGTCGGTCGCCACGAACCGGTCGCCGCCGACCCGGTCGGTCAGATTGACCACGCCAATACAGCGGGAAGGCCCGCCCGGCGCCGCATAACAGATCGGGACGCTCATGAAGGCGGAACCCTGGTAGCCGCGCTCTTCCTTGCCGGCGGAGATCACCACCGCATCGAGCGGATCCCCGATCAACGCTCGCTGTTCCCGGAACACCCGGGCGGCCACCGAGTGGGGATCGTCGATGTCGATCAAGCCGGCGCGCCCGAGGGGAATGCCGAGGGAGGCCACCGTTCGGAGCACCCGGCTCCCTTCATCGTGGACGACGATCGACGCCCGCCGGGCCCCGACCACGCTACTGACGGCGCGGACGATGATCTGGGCGGCTTTCTCGAGCCGCACGGTTTGGCCGAGAATTTCGCTGATGGTGTAGAGGAGGTCGATCTCTTCGTAGCGGCTCGCGAGTTCCTGGGTGAGGCGGGCCACTTCGCGTTCGACCCGGAGTAGGTGGCCCACCACGTCGAGGACCGTGGCCGTTTGGGTGGCGGCGCCCGCGGGGCCGCACTCGCCCTCGAGCCAGAGGCCGGCCTCGTCCGCTATCGGTGCGAACCAGCGGGGCCCGTCCGGCGTCAGGACCAAGCCGGCGGCCGCCGGCAGCCCCGGCAGCCATCCCGGTTCGGTCCCATGGACCAAGCGGGCCGACTGGGCTTCGGCCAACCAGAGTCGATCGGGCCAAACGGTGGTTCCGTCGAGCACGTCGAGCACCGGCTTGAGCCGCCTCAGCAGCGCGGCAGCGTCATCCAGATGGTATTCCCCTGGTCGTTGAATTCGACCTGGTCAGCGAGCTGGTTGATGATGAAGAGGCCGCGGCCGCCGTCGTCTTCGAGATCGGCCGGTAGCGTTGGACAGATCCGGCGGCCCGGTTCGCAGCCACCGCCCTCGTCGCGGACCGACAGCCGAATGGCCGTCCGCGACACCTCGGCCCGAACCCAGACCCATTTGCGAGGGTCTTCGCGGTTGCCCCGGAGGATCGCGTTGCTCAGGGCCTCGGCCAGGGTGACTCGAAGCCGGAAGGCGGTCCGGTCGGAGGGCGGGATCCCTTCGAAGCAGTGGCGCGCCATGAGCTCGACGGCCTGCTCGACCGCCGCGACCTCACTCGGCATGGCCAAGTCCACCGCCACCACGTCGGCGGCGGCGTCCAGCACCGAACGCGACACCGAGAGGGAGGCGCGGGCCGGCACGGGTCAGAAGTTCGCGAGGGCGTCGGCGAGCGACGGCGCGATGACGAACAGGGTGTCGAGCTTGGTGAGCTCGAACAATGACTGGAGGTCGCTGTTGAGTCCGGCCAGACGGAGTTCGCCGCCGCTCTCCCGCACCTTCTTCGAGATGGTCACGAGCGCACCGAGCCCGGAGGAATCGATGTAGGCCGTCGTGGAGCAGTCAATCAGGAACTTCCGCTCGCCCGCTTCCAGGGCCTCCTGAATCAGACCCTTGAGCTCCTGCCGGTTCCCGACGACGAGCTGGCCTTCGACCCGAATGACGGTCACACCCTGGC
The DNA here is from genome assembly GCA_031375485.1 of Gemmatimonadota bacterium. Taxonomy (GTDB): domain Bacteria; phylum Gemmatimonadota; class Gemmatimonadetes; order Gemmatimonadales; family GWC2-71-9; genus SHZU01. The sequence continues at coordinate 6,846 of JANMHX010000238.1, forward strand.
CGGCGGTCGACTTCTTGAAATTCATCTTGGTCTCCATCGTTAGGCAGATACTACTCCAGCGGCCGCGAGCGTCGCGACCGCCACGATATCGGCCGGCGAGGCGCCCTCGGGCACGCCGGCCAAGGTCCAGGTCGAGCCGGGAAACAACGGGCCCCAGGTGCGGAGATCGGCGGCGTCGCGCAGCACCAACTCGGCGAGGTGACCGGAGACCGGATCGGGAAAGATCAGAACGTTCGGTCCGAACCGGAACCGCCCGGGCTCGGTGGCTCCCGGGTCCATCGTCCAGTTCCACTCCACCGTGGCGGCGATCCCGGGGGCGAGCAGCCGGAACTCCGCCAGCGCGAGTTCCGCGTCGGCGTGGCTCGCGTCCTGGCTCGGCGGTGCCACCAAGAAACCGACTCGGGATTGATCGCCAACGACCCGGGTTCGATGGTCCGACGCCTGGAGCGCCAACCGCGCCACCATCTTGGCGTCGAGCGGTCCGGCCGAGTCGGGCCGGACGAGCGTCAGGAGTCGGTGGTCGGTGGTCTGCAGATACGAGAGATGGCCCCGTCCGGCGGTACCGCGGTCCGCCCCGCGGAGCCAGCGGCCGGCTTCCTCCAAGGCATCGAGCGGGATCGCCGTGCCGCCCAGACAGATATCGGCCTCGCCACCCGCGGTCAGCCCGATGGCGAACAACAGCGGATTGGTGGCCAGGTCGAGGGCATGAATCCCGTCCCGCACCCGCTCCGGCCAGCGGTCCCGGAGGGCCGCCGCCACCCGTCCGAGCCGCGGATCGCTGGCCGGCATGATCCCGCCATCGCCGACGATCGAGACGACGGCCGTCCCCTCGGCGGCCAGGACGGCCGCGGCGGACTCGAGCGAGCCGTCGCCCTGGCCGATCATCACGATCCGAACCCCCCGCCCGCGGACCCGGTGGTGGACTTCCTCGAAGGGATTCATCGCGCCAGCTGCTTGACGAGGGCGGCGGCCACCACCGGATCAACCAGCGGGCTCACGTCGCCGCCGAACCGGGCCACCTCGCGGGCCAGACTGGCACTCACGTAGGTGAGGTGAGAGGCGGGAGCCATGAACACGGTTTCAAAGCCGGGCCACAGCTCGCGGTTCATCAGCGCCATTTGGAGCTCATACTCGAAGTCGCCGGCGGTCCGGAGGCCCCGGATCACGAATCCGGCGCCGATCCGGCGGGCGTACTCCGCCACGAGTCCCTCGAAATGGGCAAACTCGACGCCCGGAACATCGCCCGCGATGTGGCGGAGCAAGTCGAGGCGTTGGTCGACCGAGAACAACGGCTGCTTCGCCGGATTGACCGCGATCGCCACGACCACCCGATCCGCGATCCGGGCGGCCCGGCGAATCAGGTCCTGATGGCCCTTGGTCGGGGGATCGAAGGATCCCGGATAGAGCGCGAGCCGGCTCATAGCCCACCAATGAAAGTCACCGCGGTATCTCCATAGACTCGGGTCTCGTCCCCGCTCAGTGGTTCGGTCTTCCGGTGTTCGATACAGAGCATCGTCGCAAACGGAGTTTCTCGAAACGATTGGACCAGTCGCTCGGCCAGCCCGAGCCCGTACGGCGGGTCGGCCAGCGCCAGATCAAACCGGACCGGCCTCGTGACAAACCGCAGGGCATCCTGCCGAACGACCACGGCCCGATCGGCGAGACCTAACGCCGCGATGTTGGCCCGAATGGCCGCCACCGACCGCTGATTGAGATCTACGAAGGTGGCGGTACGGGCGCCCCGAGACAATGCTTCGAGCCCCAAGGCCCCGCTCCCCGCGAACAGGTCGAGCACGGTGGCCCCTTCGACGTGAGCCCCGAGAATACTGAACCACGCCTCCCGCACCCGGTCAGCCGTGGGCCGGACCCGGTCGTCGGCCGGCACCGTCAGCCGGCGGCCGCCGAACTCGCCGGCAATGACCCGCGTCACGCCGCGGGGACGGCCGCGGGGGCGAGCCCGACCAATCGGGCCTGGAGGCTGGTCTGCCCCCGGAACTCATTCCGCTCGAGCCGAAACGCGGCATCGACCGGATCGGTGCTGTTGAGCCATTGGACCCGGTCGGCGAACTGAAAGCCGATCGCCGCCAGGCCCCCAGCGTCGTCTTTGAGGGTGCCGCGGAGATGCTCGTTCTTCTGTCCGACGTAGCTCCAGTTGACCAGCCGGGCATCCCGGGCCAGGAACACCGGACCGGGATTCCCCATGCCGCAGGGTTCGAGGTGCCGGCAGAGTCGTTCCAACTCCTCGGACGCCTCGCCCAGGCCGAGCTCGAGATCAACCCGCTGCTCAGGACCAAGCGTGGCGGGATCGAGTTGTTTGGCGCACACCTCGGCAAACCGGGCCCGAAACGCCTCCAGCCGATCGCGCCGCACGGTGACGCCGGCGGCCATCCGATGGCCGCCGAACCGCTCCAGCAGGTCGGCACATTCGCCGAGGGCCCCATGGAGGTCGAAGCGACTGATACTCCGGCCGGACCCCTTGCCGGTGTCGCCGGAAAGCCCAACCAAAAACGTCGGCCGGCCGAACCGCTCTACCACCCGCGACGCGACGATCCCAACGACGCCGGGGTGCCACTCATCGGAGGCTAGCACCAGCCCCGCCGTCCGGTCGAGATCCACGGTCCGTTCGATGTGGTCGATGGCCTGTTCGAGAATCCGCTGGTCGATCGCTTGGCGCTCGACGTTCAACTCCTCGAGCCGCCGGGCCAACTGCGCGGCCTCCTCGGCCGAGTCCGAGAGCAGCAGGCGAAGGCCGTCGGCGGCATCGCCGATCCGGCCGGCCGCGTTCAAGCGGGGCCCGAGGATGAAACCGACTTGGGAGGCGCGAACCTCGCCCGTGATCCCTGCCACGGTCATCAGGGCCCGGAGCCCCGGCCACCGCGAGGTCGCCAGCAACTTGAGCCCGTGGCGAACCAGAATCCGGTTCTCGCCGACCAGCGGCACTACGTCGGCCACGGTCGCCATGGCGGCGTAGTCCAAGAAGTGGAACGGCAGCGAGGCCGGCAGGCCTAACGCCCGGGCCACTGCCTGGACCAGCTTGAACGCGATCCCGGTGCCGCAGAGCATGCCCAAGCCCGAGGTGTCGTCGGGCCGTTGCGGATCGACGATGGCGTTGGCCGGCGGCGCCTCGGCGCCGAGTAAGTGGTGTTCGGTCACCACCACAACGAGTCCGGCCTCCCGGGCCGCCCGGACGGTGTCGACCGCGGTGATCTCGCAATCGCAGGTGACGACCAACCGGGCCCCGATGGCGAGCGCCTTGGCCAAGCCGGCCGGACCGAAGTCGTAGCCGTGCTCCATCCGATGGGGCACAAAGCCTTCGACGTCGGCGCCGGCGGCTCGGAGCCCACGGGTCAGCAGGGCCGCCGCGCATTGCCCGTCGACGTCGTAGTCGCCGTGGACCAGGATTCGGTTGCCGGCCTTGATATGGCGGACGATGGTCTCGACGGCGTCCGCCATGCCCGCCAAGGCCAGCGGGTCGGACAGCCGGTCGAGGTCGGGACGGAGGAACGCCTTGGCGGCCTCCGGGGTGGTGTGACCGCGTTGGACCAGCAATCGCGCCAGCGGCGGCGGGACCTTAATGGCCTCCGCCAATCGCCCGGCCGCCACCGGATCGGGAGTGGCCTGTACGATCCATCGCGGCGGGAGTTGTCTCAACCCTCGGACTCCTCGGCATAGAGAATGACGCCGCACGCTTCGCAGTCATCCAACAGGATCCCGGCCCGGATCTGGGTCCGCCGGTTCCGCGGCACCGAGGTGTAACAGGCGCCGCAGGCCTCGCCCCGAAGCGCGACCACCACCGCCACGGTCCGGGCCGAACGGAGCCGGTCATACCGCGCCCGAATCACCTTTTCGATCACCGAGGCGCTGCCCTCCCGGGCGGCCTTGGCGGCGTCGCGCTCCACCTCGATCGAGGCCCGCTCGGCGGCCAGGCGCTCCCGATCCGCCACCTGCGCGAGCTCCAGCGCCGCCACTCGCTCTTCGACGGCTTTCAAACTCCGCTCGAGATCGTGGACTCCCTCGGCGGTCCGGACCCAGTCGCCTTCCTCCTTCACCAGAACCGAGCGGGCCATCTCGACTTCCGTCATCACCGCTTGGGCTTCCCGGGCTCCCTTGGCGGACTCGAGTCGCTGCCGCCGTTTGTCCTGGATCGACCGGAACCCCTCAATCCGCGTTTCCAGATCCTCCCGCTTCTTGACCCCGTCCTCCAGACGTTTGCGCGCCAGGGCGATGTCGCGGCGCCCGGTGTCGAGGTCGGTATCGAGGCGCGCCACCTCGTCGAGAATCGCCTTGAGGCGAACATCGGCGTCGAGCAGCGTCAGGTCTTTGGTCTGCAGATCGAGCAGTTTCGCGAGTTCAGCGTGCATTGAGTTCATCCACGGGATCGGGGTTTGGTCGCTTGCTTCTGCCAGTACATCCGTTGTTTTGCTTCGGGGGACAACTGCGAGAGCGAATCCCGACGGGCCACGACATCGGACCCGGGGGGTAGCGACCGCAGGGTATCGCGTTCATCGAGGCGGGTGACCGCCGCCGCATAAATGCCGTCTTCGTCGAGGCCGGCTTCGACCTCGTCCTCTTGGAGCCGTTGCCAGGCCGCGAGGGCCGCCGGGGATAACCGGGGCGCCGCCTCGAGCGGAGCCGACCCCGGGGGGAGCGCGAGGAGCGCCTCATAGATTTCCCGAAACGTCGGCACCTCGAACCGGACCGGGGCGACTTCCTCCCGCGCCCGATCGAGCCAGGCCTGCTTGTGGACGACCAACCGAAGCAAGTCAGCCTCGGTCCGGGCCCCAACCCGGCGCCGCTCCGCCGACGGGCGCGCCACCCGCTGCTGGTCGGCGCGTAATGGCTCGGCGGGGGCCGGGGCCCGAAACGGCAGCGGCGCGGGCGCCGCCAGCTCGTGCTCCAACACCGCCCGGGTCAGTCCCACCCGTTCAGCGACCCGGGCGATATAGAGATCGCGGGCAATCGGATCGCTGGCGGCGCGCACGGTCGAGAGCAGCCGGTCGAGCGCGTCGCGGCGCCCTTCGACGTCTTCGAACCGGCCCTTCCGCTCGAGCAGCTGAATCTTCCGCTCCAGTACGTCCACCGCGTGTTCCAGAATCGGCGTCAACGCCTCGGCCCCGCCCTTGCGGACCAAGGTGTCGGGATCTTCCTCCGGCGGCAAGGTGGCCACCTTGACCCGGAGCCCGTGCCGCAGACACTCATCACCGGTCCGGAACGTAGCCTTGAGACCCGGCGCGTCGGAGTCGTAGAGCAGCACCACTTGCGGCGCAAACCGCTTCAGCAAGGCCGCCTGGTCGGACGTCAGCGCCGTGCCTAACGGGGCGACCACCTGCTCGATCCCGGCCGCGTAGAGCCGCAGGGCGTCGAAGTACCCTTCGACCAGAATGACCTGCCCTTCCTTCCGGATCGCCCCCTTGGCCAGGTGGAGATTGTAGAGCGTGCTGCCTTTATGGAAAATCGGCGACTCCGGCGAGTTGAGATACTTGGGCTCGCCCGAACCCAAGATCCGCCCGCCAAACGCCACGACCCGGCCCCGCTGATCTTTGATCGGAAACAGCAACCGGCCCCGAAATCGGGGATTGACCGTGCCGTCGTCTCGCTTGACGAGCAAGCCCACGTCGAGCAGGATCCGCTCGTCGAGTCCGATCTGTTTCATGGCGGCCGGGAACGACCGATCCATCGGCGCATACCCGAGGCCCCATTCGGCCGCCACCGGCAACGGAATGTCCCGGGATTCGAGATACCGCCGGGCATGGTCGGCGTCGGCGCCGTCCCGAAGACGGGCCGCAAACCACTCCTCCGCCACGCCCATGGCCCCATAGAGCGGCTCGCGGGGATCGGGCCCCTCCCGGGCGCCCCGCTCGGGGATCGTGATCCCGACTCGCCGGGCCACTTCCCGGACCGCGGTCGGATAGTCCATCCCGAACCGCTTCATCAGGTAGGTGAACACGTCGCCGGCGGCATGACAGACGTAGCAGTAGTAGAGCCCCTTCTTCGGCACCACCGCAAAGTTCCGGTGGGTGCCGCCATGAAACGGACAAGGCCCCCGCCAATCGGACCCGGCCCGCTTGAGCGTCACCGACTCG
>JANMHX010000269.1:0-4052 GCA_031375485.1 Gemmatimonadota bacterium
GATCGCGCGCGGAAGGGATGTTCTCGAGCATCTCGCGGGTGAAGGCGGTGGCGAGAGTGGTGGAGCGGGTGTCGACTACCGGGCTTTCGCCCGCCACCGTGATGGTCTCCTGCAGAGCTGATACTTTCAGCTTCGCATTGACCTCGGCGTTGAACCCGGTTTCGATCCGGACGCTGCCGTCCCGGCGGATGGTGATCCGCGCCGAACCGCCGAACCGGAAGGTCGACATCAGGCAACTGGCCATGCCCCACCCCACCAACGTTGACCCGTCGCGCATCGAGCCCGGGAGGCTGGTTCGCCGGCTCCACCCGAATCGCTCGGCCGCCAACCGGTAGCAGGCCCGAAGCTCCTTGCTCGAGAACGGCTTCCCCGAGGTGGGGTCGGCGTCGGCGTAATTTCGAAGCCGGAGTTCCAGTGGATCGATCCCGAGTCGTTCGGCCAATTCATCCATGGCGATTTCCAAGGCCGTCATCCCGGGCCCCTCATGCGGCGCCCGCATGAAGGTCGGCTGGGGCCGATGGAGGCGGACGATCCGGTCGCGGGTGGCGATATTGGCACAGCGATACATGGTGCGGCTGCCGAGGCTCCCGTGCTCGACATAGTCATCACCCATGGCCGCCGCGCTCACGCTCTCGTGCCGGATGGCGAGCAGGGTGCCGTCCGGCGCGGCGCCCAGGGTCACATCCTGTACCGTCGCCGGCTGATAACCGTGGGCCACGAACGTCTCGGCCCGGCTGAGGCGGAGCCGAACCGGGCGGCCCAACTCCCGGGCGGCGGCCGCGGCCAGGATCTCGTGCGGCCAGGTGGACCCCTTGGCTCCGAACCCGCCGCCCACCGCTCCGGTCCGGACCCGAATCCGCGCCCCCGGGATGCCTAACGCCTGGGCCAGCGCCGCCCGCACCCCGAAGACCCATTGGGTCGAGGTCCACACCGTCAGCTCGTCGCCGAGCCACTCCGCGATGACCGCCGATGGCTCGAGGGCGGCGTGGTGACGATCGGCGGTCCGGTAGCGCCCGTTCACCACCACTGACGCGCTCGCCAGCGCCCCCGAGACATCGCCGGTCGAGGAATTGGTGGCCGCCCAATCCTTGATTTCGATGGCCTCCTCGAGGAGCGCCTCCAACCCGACCCGCGGCCGTTCGGGATCGATCCGGACCCGGACCCCGGCGGCCGCGTCGAGCGCGGCCATCCGGCTGGTGGCCACCACGAGGGCCACCGGCTGGCCTTCATGGCGGATCTGATCGTCCGTCAACGGGATCGTGGCTTGGCCGGCGGCCCAGTGTTCGAGCGGTCCGGCGAGGCCCAATTGGCCCGGCTCGAAGATCCGGACCACCCCAGGCACTCCGCGTGCCGCCGCCAGATCCAGGGACGCGATCCGTCCGGCGCTCAGATCGCTCCGGACCATGACGGCGTCGAGAACCCCGGGCACGGCGCGGTCTCCGGTATACTCGGCGGCGCCGGTCACTTTACTGACCGCGTCCTGGCGAACCAACGGGGTTCCGATACTCACAACAGGACCTTGGTGGCGGCCCGGACCATCAGACCGGGCTTGAACCGAGCCCCGGGAAGAATCATGGCCCCGGCCAATTCCGCCTCGACCGCTAACGCCACGGCCTCCGGCGCCGGGCGCCGGCCGATCAACTGGGCTTCGGCTCTCCGAGCCCGCCAGGGCCGGGCCGCGACGCCGCCGAACGCGAGCCGGGCGTCCGCAATGACGCCATCCTCCACAAGCAGAAACCCGGCTGCGGCCACCAAGGCAAAATCGAACGATGCCCGGTCCCGGATCTTCACATAGCGAGCGTGCCGGGAGGCGCGGCCCACGGGGATTCGAACCTCGGTGATCAACTCGCCCCGGATCAGGGTGTGCTCGACGGCCGGGTCGGCCATGGCGGGATACAGCGCCTCGACGGGCAGTGACCGGCGTCCCGCTTCGCCCTGGATGACGAGTTCGGCTTCGAGAAGGGTGAGCACCACCGCAAGATCCGATGGATGAGTGGCCACGCACCCGGGCGACGCCCCGAGGATCGCGGCGGCCCGTTGATCGCCGCCACCGGCACTGCAGCCCGACCCCGGATCGCGGCGGTTGCACGGCCCGGCCGAGCGGAAGTAGGGACAGCGGGTGCGTTGGAGCAAGTTCCCCACGATGCTGCCCATTTGGCGGATGGCCGGGCTGGCCGCTTGTTCAATGGACTCCACGAGCGCGGGCACCGACCGCCTGACGTCGGGATGTTCGGCCACGGCCGCCATGGTGGCCAGCCCGCCGATCGACACCGTGTCGCCCGCGGTGGCGATCCCGGCGAACCCACAGGCCGAGAGGTCGATGATCAGATCCGGGGCGACGATCCCCTGTTTCAGCCAATTGACGAGTTCCGTTCCACCGGCCAGATACATCGCGTCCCGGTGATCGGCCGAGAGCCCAATGGCCTCGGCCGCCGTCGTGACCCGCCGATACTCGAACGGCCGCATTTAGCGCTGGGCCGCGGCCGCCGCGACGGCGGCTCGAATTTGAGGATAGGCCGCGCACCGGCAGAGATTCCCGCTCATCCACTCCGCGATGGCCGCCTCGGTGGTGGCCTGACCGGCCTCGATACAGGCGACCGCCGACATGATTTGGCCCGGCGTGCAGAAGCCGCATTGGAGCGCGTCGTGGTCGACAAACGCCTGCTGCACCGGATGGAGGGCCCCGTCCGCGCCGGCCAGACCCTCGATGGTGGTCACGGCCCGGCCATCGGCCGCAACCGCGAGGACCAGACACGCCAAGGCGGGCCGGCCGTCGAGCAAAATGGTGCAGGCGCCACACTCACCCCGATCGCACCCCTCTTTGGTGCCGGTCAGCCGGAGCTCGTCGCGGATGGCCGCCAGCAGGGTGGTCCGGGCGTCGAGGTCGAGGACCTCGGCCCGGCCGTTGACCATCATCCGCACGACCATCGTTAGGCCATCTTGAGGCCCAGGGGCAGCGTCCTGACCCGGGTGCCGGTGGCGCGATAGATGGCATTGGCGAGCCCCGCCGCCACCGGCGGCACCGCGGGCTCGCCGAAGCCGGTCGGATGGGTGTCGGTTTCAACGAAATGGACCTCGATGACGGCCGGCGCCTCGTTGATCCGGAGCATCGAATAGCTGTCGAAATTCCGTTGCTTGACCGCGCCGCCGGTAATGGTGATCCGCTCCTTGATGGCGGCGGACAGGCCTTGGATGACTCCGCCCTCCAACTGGGACCGGGCCCCGTTCGGGTTGAGCACCGGTCCGCTGTCCGCGGCCACGACCACCCGGTGGATCCGGAGCCGGCCGCCGATCACCGAGACCTCGAAGACCTCGGCGGCATAGCCGAGATGATCGAACCCGCAGGAGATCCCCATGCCGTGGCCGGCCGGGAGCTGCCGGCCCCAGCCGGCCTTGGCCGCTGCCGTTTGGAGGACGCCCTTCAGGCGTTCGGGATTGAAGGGGAAGGTCTTGGAATCGGCGGGCTGCTGCCACCACACCTTGTCGATCAACCCAAGCCGGTATTCGTACGGGTCTTTCCCGGCCGCCTCGGCGAGTTCATCGATCATGCTCTCGACGGCGAACATGCCGTGGGTGGTACTGACCGCCCGCCACCAGCCGCGCGGGACCCCCGACTCGAGAAGGGTGTATTCGCAGGACCGGTTCGGCACCCGATACGACATGTTGGCCGAGCCGTCCGACTCATTCGGGCCCCACCCGGGCGCGGGCTTGGGGCCGTAGAACACATCGATGGACGGGGTACTGATCCGGTGCCGCCAGGCCTCGGGCAGCCCGTCGGCACCTAACGACGCCTCGATCCGGTGGGTCGAGCACGGGCGGTAGAAATCGTGGGTCAAGTCGTCCTCGCGGGTCCAGACGACCTTGACGGGCTGTTTGATCTTCTGCGACACCAAGGCCGCCTCGACCGTGAAGTCGGGATTGATCCGCCGTCCGAACCCGCCGCCCATCAGGGTGACGTGGACCCGGACGTTCTTGATATCGGTCTTCAGGGCCGCCGCCAGGGCCTGGGCCCCCCAATCGGGGAACTGCGTCGGGGACCAGACCTCAACTTG
>JANMHX010000191.1:0-8103 GCA_031375485.1 Gemmatimonadota bacterium
GCTTTGCCCGTAGAGCCCCGCCACGAATCGAAGGAACTCGGCGCCGGTCAGCTTGTCGTACACGAACGGCCGGTCGGGAATGAACCCCAACCGTTGCTTGGCTTGCATCGGTTGGCTCACGACGTCGAAGCCGGCAACCGAGACCGAACCTGACGTCGGCCGGAGGATCCCGGCGATCATCCGCATCGTCGTCGTCTTGCCGGCGCCGTTCGGCCCCAGTAAGCCGTAGAGGGTCCCCCGCGGGATCTCGAGCGAAATGGCGTTGACGGCCGTGAACTTCCCGTACCGCTTGGTCAGACTCTTCAGTTCGATCATGGCTTTGCCGTAGGTTCGACCGGCGCAATGCGCGCCGATCCGAGGAGTGGGACCAGGTCGATGGCTTGCCCGCCACCACCTACGCTGACCCGGATCAGCCGCCGCGATGCCGGGACTTGGCCGAAGGTGGGGTCGACGGCCATCCAACTGCCGTCAATCCGAACCTCAGCCCAGGCGTGACCCACGGTTCGGTTGGCGAGGACGGCAAGGCCGCCGACCGCCCTGGCATCTAAATCGAGCGACCGGGCGAAGTCGACGAAGAGCGCGGCTTTTCCTTCCGCGCCGGCCCGCCGCGCCTCGAAGACGTGATCGGACATCCGCGGGGCCCCAAAGCCGGGGTCGGATTGAATCCGGGTTCCGATCCACGCCACCAACGCCCGCACCGTGGCGATCGGCGTGGCGCCGACCGGCACGATCCGGGCGGCCTCCGCGGCCACCGCGGCGGCCACCGGCCGGAGCGTTGGACTGGGGTCGAGATAGTTGGACTTGGCGGAGTCGGCCCGCTGCACGCCGTGTGCGTCGATCAGAAGCTCGTTGCCGCCGGAGGTTTGTCGGCCACCGGCCAGCCAGGCCACCCGCGGCATCAAGAACCGCTCGATGGGGGCGCTTTCAATCCGGTACGCCGAGGGGCCCCCGCTGTCGAGGACCACCCTCGCCTCCAACGCGGTTTGCATCCCGGGGATCGCCCGGTGACCATCGGGCCCGTCGCGCACTAGATCGTTTCGGTAGTTGAAACTGACCAACTCGAACGCCGAACGCTCGAGCCGGACGCCCAACGCCGCTTCGGTTTGGACCAGCCCGCCTTGAGCGTCGACCCAGGTCACGACCGGGGTGCCCGACGCCGCATGTTCGATCCGCCAGGCCCGAACGGTATCGTACGCCACCGGACGCCACCGATGGGTCTGGCGCTGCTCGACGGCGCTGTCGGCCACGACAAAGGTGGACTCCGCCGTTGCCGAGAATTCGACTCGACCGATGATCCCGGTGGAAAGGTCGAGCACATTGGCCGACACGGTGCGGCCCACTTCGAGTCGCTTGCCGAACGCCAATCGATAGGGCAGCACCTGGGCCAACACAACATCACCCGGCACCGGGATGGTCCAGTGGGCGGGCGGCCGATCCCGGCCGTCCCGCTGCCCCATCCGCAAGATCGTGTCGCCTTCGATGACGCCGGTGAATTCCTCGAACAGCCCACTGCCGGTGATCGTCCGGGCAAAGGACCGGAGCCGCAGGCTTCGCGTCAGCACCAGTTCGGTCCGACGGGTGACCCGCCGCATGGAATCCCTTTCGGGCACATCGAGCGCCATCACTTCCGACAGCTTGAATCCGGTGGCCATCGTGTCGATGGTGACGCTGGCGTACCCGATTTGTCGATCGGTAGCCTTGACGGAAAAGAAGTAGGCCTCCGGGCTCAGCCGGATGGTCGCTTCGGAAATCGTCTCGGCCTCGTCCTTCCCGAATTCCCGTTGGGCCAGCCAGGCGAGCGCGACGGCCCAACCGAGCAGGATGAACTGCGCGGCGGTTCGCCGATTGAGAGTCCCGGTCTTCACGCCGGAGTGACCTCGCGTGCTTTGCGGTGCATTGCCATCGCCTCGTCGGTTCGTCCCAATCGGTCCAGTAGTCGCCCCAGGACCAAGTAGCCCCGAGGGTCCCGCGGCCCCAACTCGATCGCCAGCAACAGGACCCCATGGCCCTCGGCGAGTTCGCCTTGCGCCAATAACGCCTCCCCGAGGAGCAGGGCCGATTCGGGGTCTTGAGGTGCCAGGGAATGGGCTTCCCGAAGCACTTCAACCGCGTCTCGGCCGGCCCCCTTCCGGAGCCGGGTTAACCCGAGGTAACGATAAGCAAGCCAATAAGTTGGGTCTTGCTTCATGGCGTCGCGGAAGTCCCGCTCGGCCTCCCTGGTCTGACCGGCTTGTGCATGGAATGCGCCACGGAGGACCAACGTCGGGGCCACGGCCGCTCCCCCCTTCAGGGCCTCGGTCAGCTCCCCAAGGCCCGCCTCCCAATCACCGGCCGATCCATGAAGCTCGGCCAACGCCACTCGGGCCTCGACCGGGTCCGGCCCGTCCTCGATGACCTGTCGAAGGAGAGCGATCGCATCCAGCCGGCGGCCTGCGGCCGCCAGGTTCGCAGCCCGGCTGACCGCGCTGGCCTCGGCCGCCGAGTCCGGGTGGAGGATCGGACCGAGCCGTTGCTCCGGCACGTCCCGGCCGAAGGGCCGAAGCGATCCGATGGCATCGAGAGAAGGAGTCAGGAGGTTGCCCTCCTGGGTCAGCGGGTCGGGACCGAGGAGGGCCTGGTCGTCCGGGAGGTTATCGCGGGAGTTGGTAAGTCGGCGCATGCCGGAAGGATAGAGCCCTCACTCCGTCGGTGTCATCCTCGGGGGGGCGGTCGCAAAAAAATCCCGGTAGAAGCCGTCGGTGTACTCCGACACCAGGGCATCGACCCGCTCGAGTTTGGAGGAGGCGACCACCAACCCGACGTGATGTTTCTTGGCCAACCGCCAGGTGACCTCAGGGGCATCGTAGCCCGAAAGATCGGGGTGCTCTTGTTTGGCCAACGACACGAGCAATCCGGCATACCGGCGTTTCGGCGCCGTCACGACATATGGGTCGTCATCCCGCCGGCACTCGAGGCGGGCCCACTCCGCCCACAGGTTGAGTCCGCTCGCGGCATCCACGAGGTCGACGATGTGGGCGCCCCCGACCCGGGCCGAGGTCTCCAGAAAATAAAACTCACCGCTGGTTCGGCTCTTGATGAACTCGGTGTGAGACACCCCCTGTTTCAAGCCCAACGCCTTGAGCAAGACCTGGTTGAAGCTGACCAGGGCTCGCTCGTCGGCGCTCCGGCGGCGGAGGGTCTTCGTGGTAAAGACCCGGCCGTCATGGGAGGTCTCGAGCGGGGGTGTCCCGTACCGGCTGGCAATCGCGAATCGGACCCGGTAACCCGCCACGATCGAATCGACGTGGAAGACATCACCGGTGACGAATTGCTCGAGTACGAAGAAGGATTGCTCGTCGCCGAGTTCGTCGAGCAACGGCCAGAGATCGGCCCCGGTGGCGACCTTGCGAATCCCGATCGCGGCGGCCATCGAGCGGGGCTTGAGGACGTACGGGCCGGCGACGGTCGCCAGGAACTCGCGAATGTCGTCGTAGTTGAGCACCGGCACGAACGCCGGAACCCGGAGGCCGGCTTCTTTGGCTTTGGCCCGCATCGCGAGCTTGTCACGAAAATACCGGGCGGTGGTGTCGCCCATCCCGGCGACCCGGAGGTGCTCCCGGATCATGGCCGCCTTCTCGACGTCAAAGTCGTCGAGGGCCACGACGCGGTCGATCTTCGTGGTCCGGGCCAGCCAACTGACGCCCTTGAGGACCTCGGCCATATCCCACTTGTTATTGACATCGGGCATGAAATAGAGATCGTCGATCGACTGCCGGGGCCAATCCGATCCCTCCAGGCTCTTCGAGGTGAGCAGCAGAACTCGGGCACCGGTTCGCTTCGCCGCATGAAGGAACGCGTCGCCCTTGCGATAGCTCGCCAGGCACAGCACGGTAAATGGGCGCGGAGTCATTCCGACAAGGTATCCCGGACCGGCGGCGTCCGCCAAAACCCGATGACCCCCGCACGTTGAAGAATCCGATTTTCGGGATATCTTCAGGGGCTATGGCCCAGGAATACCTTCGCGTCCGCGGTGCCCGCGAGCACAATCTCAAGAACATCAACGTCACGATTCCCCGCAACCAACTGACGGTGATCACCGGTCTGTCGGGCTCCGGCAAGTCGTCGCTGGCCTTCGACACCATTTACGCCGAGGGCCAGCGGCGGTACGTGGAATCCCTCTCGGCGTATGCCCGGCAGTTCCTCGGGTTGATGGAAAAGCCGGACGTGGACGCCATCGAGGGCCTGTCGCCCGCGATTTCCATCGAGCAGAAGTCCACCGGCAACAACCCCCGGTCAACGGTGGGGACGGTCACCGAGATCTACGACTACATGCGGCTCCTCTGGGCTCGGGCCGGGACGCCGCATTGCCCGGCCGATGGATCGCCGGTGGCCCGGTCGAGCGCCTCGCAGATCGCCGAAGCCGTCGCCGGCTGGCCGGAAGGCACCCGGATTGAGATTCTCGGTCCCGTCGTTCGGGGCCGGAAAGGGGAGTTCCGCGACCTGTTCGAGGATCTCGCCAAGCGGGGGTTTGTCCGAGTCCGCGTCGACGGTGAGACCTACGACCTCACCGGGGTTCCGAAGCTCAACCGGCGGCAGAATCATGACGTGGCCGTGGTGGTCGACCGCCTCGTCGTCCGCCCGGCCGATCGGTCCCGCATCAACGACTCGATCGAGACCGCCCTCAAAGTGGCCGACGGCGTCGTCGAGGTGATCCGCCATGGGGGTGGGGCCCAGTCGGTGGTCTTCTCCGAGCGGTTTGCCTGTCCGGTCTGTGGCCTGTCGATGCCGGAACTCGAGCCCCGGCAATTCTCCTTCAACTCGCCGTTCGGGGTCTGCCCCGACTGCCACGGTCTCGGCACCCGGCGCGAATCCGTGCCCGAGTTGGTGGTCGGAGATCCCGGTCTGTCGGTGCTCGAGGGCGTGATCCTTCCCTGGGGCGAGCCCAGCGGGTATTTGCGCAAAGTGATCCTCCCGACCTTGGCCAAGTTGTACAAGTTCGACCTCGAGGCGCCTTGGCGGTCGCTCGGCCAAACGGCCAAGGATGTGCTGCTCCGCGGCGCCCCCGGGAAGACGTTCAAATTCCAGCTCGACGGCCCGAAGTTCAAAGGCGACTACGAAACGAGTTGGGAAGGCATCCTCAAGAACGTCGAACGCCGGTTCTACGAAACCCAGAGCGACGCCGTTCGGGTCCAGCTCGGCGAGTTCATGGTCGAAATGCCCTGCCGGACCTGCTCCGGCCGCCGGCTCAAGCCCGAGAGTCTCGCGGTCTTGGTGGCCGGGAAGAGCATCGGCGAGGTGGTGGACCTGTCGGTGGATGAGGCCATCACGTTCTTCGAGGGCATCCCGGTCGGGCGCGGCAAAGCCGGCAGCATCGATCCCGACATCGGGGCGCCGATCCTCAAGGAAGTCCACGACCGCCTGACATTCCTTCGCGACGTCGGCCTCGAATACCTCACGCTCGGCCGCGGATCGGGGTCGCTGTCGGGCGGCGAAGCGCAGCGAATTCGGTTGGCCACCCAGATTGGGTCCCGGTTGGTTGGCGTGCTCTATATCCTCGACGAACCGAGCATCGGGCTGCACCAACGGGATAACGATCGGCTCCTCAAGACGTTGAAGGAACTCCGGGACCTCGGCAACACGGTCTTGGTCGTGGAGCACGATGAAGACACGATCCGGGCGGCCGATTATGTCGTCGATCTCGGACCCCGGGCCGGCCGTTTCGGCGGGGAAGTGATCGTCGAGGGTCTCGTCGAGGCCGTGGTCGGTCACCCCGACTCGCTCACCGGCCGGTACCTCCGGGGCGAACTCCGGATTCCCTTACCGGTTCGCCGCCGCCCCGTTGACCCCAAACGGATGCTCCGGGTCGTCGGCGCCAAGGCGAACAACCTCAAGAACCTGACGGTGGAGTTTCCGCTAGGCGTCCTGGTCGCGGTGACCGGCGTGTCGGGGTCCGGCAAATCGAGTTTGATCACCGACATTCTCTATCACGCTCTCGCCCGCCACTTTTTCCGCGCGAAGTTCGTTCCGGGGGCCCACAAGACGATCGAGGGCCTCGACCAGCTCGACAAGGTCATCGACGTCGACCAGAGCCCGATCGGACGGACCCCCCGGTCCAACCCGGCCACCTACGCCGGGCTCTTCACCCCGATCCGGGATCTGTTCGCCCAGTTGCCCGAGGCCAAAATGCGCGGCTACGGTCCGGGGCGGTTCTCGTTCAACGTCAAAGGCGGGCGATGCGAGTCCTGCGAAGGCGACGGGCTCGTCAAGATCGAAATGCACTTCCTGCCCGACGTGTACGTCCCCTGCGAGGTGTGCCGGGGGAAGCGCTACAACCGGGAAACCCTCGAGGTCCGCTACAAAGGGCGGAGTATCGCCGAGGTGTTGGAGCTGACGGTGGCCGACGCGCTCGAGTTCTTTGCCGCGCATGGCCGGATCCGGGAAAAACTCGAACTCTTGAATGATGTCGGGCTCGGCTACCTCCACCTCGGGCAGGCGGCCACGACCCTCTCGGGCGGCGAAGCCCAACGGGTCAAGCTCGCCACCGAACTGTCGAAGCGGGACACCGGCCGGACCCTCTATATTCTCGATGAACCCACGACCGGCCTCCATTTCGAGGACGTGCGGGTCCTGCTGGAGGTGCTCCATCGCTTGGTCGACAAGGGCAACAGCGTGTTGGTGATCGAACACAATCTCGACGTCATCAAGACGGCCGACTGGATCGTCGACCTCGGGCCGGAAGGCGGCACGAAGGGCGGCACGGTGGTCGCGGCCGGAACCCCGGAGCGCGTGGCCGGTATCGAAGCCAGTCACACCGGACGGTTTCTCCGCCGGTTGGTGGCGCCAGGGGCCTGATCAACATGACCGGCGCTCAACCCGATATTGCGGCGTTGCTCGCCGGCCAGTACCAGATTGAGCGCGAGCTTGGCCGCGGCGGCATGGGCATCGTCTACCTCGCCCGTGACGTCCG
Organism: Gemmatimonadota bacterium; assembly: GCA_031375485.1. Taxonomy (GTDB): domain Bacteria; phylum Gemmatimonadota; class Gemmatimonadetes; order Gemmatimonadales; family GWC2-71-9; genus SHZU01. The sequence goes on from JANMHX010000191.1 coordinate 6,947, forward strand.
GCTCGACCGCCTGGTGGCCATCAAGCTCTTGCCCCCGCTACTCGCCTCGTCGGGCGACCTCCGGGAGCGGTTCCTCCGCGAAGCCCGCACCGCGGCCCAGCTATCCCATCCCAACATCGTGCCGGTGTATCGGGCCGACGAAATCGCCGATCACGCTTTTTTCGTCATGGCTTACGTCGAAGGCGAATCCCTGGCCGACCGGCTGCGCCGGCTCGGTGCCCTTTCACCGCTCGAAACCGTCCGGGTGCTTCGCGAGGCGGCCTGGGCGTTGGCCTATGCCCACGCCCGCGGCGTCGTCCATCGCGACGTCAAGCCCGAGAACCTGATGATCGAAAAACCCTCGGGCCGGGTCATCGTGACCGACTTCGGCATCGCTCGCGACACCAGGGCCAGCCGGCTCACCCAAGACGGATTGGTGCTCGGCTCGGTCCACTATATGAGCCCCGAGCAAATCGCCGGCGACGCCCTCGATGGCCGGAGCGACATCTATACCTTGGGCGTGGTCGGCTTTCAGTGCCTCACCGGTCGATTGCCCTTCGACGCCGAACAAGCCTCCGCGGTCATCGTCCAGCATGCCACGACTCCCGTGCCGCCGGTCCGCTCGCAAGCGCCCGATGTTCCGCCGGCCTTGGCCGCCGTCATTGATCGTTGTCTGGCCAAGGACCCGGCCGACCGGTATCCCACTGGGGAGGCCTTGGCGGACGCGTTGACCGCCGCCGTCGAGAACGTTTCCAAAACCGACCCCGAGGCGGGGGCGGCCGTCGTTTCCGAAGAAGACGCCCGGGCCATTTGGCAACGCGCGGCGGAACTCCAAGCCGAGGCGGCGACTCGGTTGCAGGCCCGGTACCGGGCCGGTGAAGGAGCCGCGGCGCCGGCCAGCCTGACGCCCTCGGCCGGGTATCGATTTCGAGACGTCGAAAGCGCCGCGAAGGAGGCCGGCATCGGGGCGGAGTTCGTGGCCCTGGCTGTGGCCGAGCGCCGGGATCAAGGGTCGGTGGTCGCCGCCCAGGCCTCGTCCGGCGAAGAACGGCGATGGAGCCAGATGCTGGGCACCGAGGCCCGAACGATCAGCGCCGTCACCATGGTGCCGGGTACACCCCAGGACGTCCTCGCCGCGGTCGGCCAGCTGTTCGCGCAGTTCCCCTACCGGCTGACCC
>JANMHX010000279.1:0-22582 GCA_031375485.1 Gemmatimonadota bacterium
CCGACCAGGCGCTCGGCTTCCGGGAACAAGTCGGCGCCGGTTCGGCCCCGGGTGAAGAGGGACACTCGATGACCCCGCGCAATGGCTTGGCGGACCATGTGAGGGCCGATGAAGCCGGTGCCGCCAAGAAAGAGAATCCGGAGCGCCTTCGGCGCCGGGACCGCCGCGAGCGCGAGCCTCCGGAGACTGGGGAGGCCGAGTAGGCCGGCGGCGGAGGACGCCAGAACGGCGCGTCGGGTCCAATCCATGAGGTGTGAATCCCGGTTGGGGTATGCCGTCCCTACGGAGCCGGACGGATCGGGTTTCCGGTACGGCCCAGGCGGTAGACTCGGACGTGCACCACGTCGTCCGAGTCGAGCCAAGTGGCCAACATCTTGCCCATTTCGATCGCTTTCGGCTCGACGCCGGCCGGAACGGTCACTTGACAGAGCCACTGGCCCGATCGATCGAAGACGGAGTAAACCGTTGGGCGGCTCCGTTGTCCAGGCTCGCCATATTCCCGGACCCAGACTTCGCCGCCGGACGACACGAGCACAGGCCCATAGGGTGGCTTCACCTCGGGTCTCGGTGCTGCGGACCACTGGGCCCGGGCTTGGAGCTTGCGCTCCTCCGTCCCCGCCGGGAACCCACTCAGCCATTCATCGATCTGGGCCGTCACATCCTGGGTCGTCACTGGCGCCGGTAACCAGGGCCGCCGCACCGACCGCTCGAACTTGCCGTCGGCCCCGTACCAGTCAAAACTGAATCGCTCGTTGGCGGCCACCAGCACCGAACTGTCCGCCGTGGCCCAATAGGCCAGCCGGCCGAACACCACGCGTCCCATCGAAACCCCGCTCGGCCCGGTTTCAATGAGTTGATCGACGTAGGGAAATCGCCCGATGACGGCCTCGACGACTCCGGTCGGACTTCCGACTCGAATGGTGACGGGGTCTCGCCGGAGTCCGCTGACCGGTGCGGGCTCGTGATACGTGGCCAGCAGCAACCGACCGTCTCCGAGCACCCCGACCGGGAAAGTCTGACCCAATGTATCGGCATCGACGATGGTGGTGCCGCGGGCGTAGTTCCCGGCGGAATCGAACACGGACACGCGCCGGAGGGCAAGATCGTAGACCAGCACCGAATCACGGAAGCGAGCGAGCAGATCGATCTGCCGGAATTCGCCGGGCCCACTCCCCTCCCGACCGACCGAACGAATCCACCGACCCGACGAGTCGAACCAGCGGAGTTCGTTATGCGCCGCAACTACGAACGGCCCGCCGCTGAGGCGTACGATCTCGATGCGGGGGGTGAACTCGGTGTGAGGATCAGTCCCGCCGCCGATGTCGACCAGCGGGACCGAGTCGATCTGATACCGGGGTATCGCCCCGTCGAGCGGGGCCCGGTTCTCGACCAGGATGACGCCGGCGCTGTCGGTCGTCACCGCCATGTTCTCAGCCGGCCGGGACGAGCAGCCACCGAGGATGAGTCCGGCGATGGCGCCTCGAACCACCATCCGCCACGTCATCAGGGGCGGAACACCGCGGCATGCCCGAAGGCCTCACCGCTGTTGCCGTGCGGCCACCGACTCCGTACGAACGAAATCCCGCGCTGCCCTTCAGCGGACCGGAACGTCTCGTCCCACGATAGCCGGCCGCTCGCGGGGTCGATCCGCGCCATCAGCATCCGATTCTCCCCGCCGTTTTCGGCCCCGACGATGAAACGGTCGGCGCCGGGGTCCCGGGCCAGCCAATGGGGTCGGAAGGTGCTGTCGGCCGTGAGGCGGGAGACTTCGCGGGGATGGGCCGGGTCCTGAATGTCGAGCGCCACGAGTTGATGAAGGTTGCCAACGGCCATGACCCAGTAGTGGCCGACCACGATCGGGATTCCGCAGGACCCCATCGGTTCCGGCGGCATCCTGATGGTATAGACGTTGGCGATCTTGGGCTCCGGCTCGCCGAGGCCGGTGACGCGGTAGAACCCGCAGCCAAAGGCGTTGAGCAGGATCGACCCATCCGGCATGACCCGGGGTTCGAACGGGTACCCGTGCCCTCGAGGCAGCACCCCACCATCGGCGAGTTTGGCCGGGGGCACTTGCAAGGTCCGCAGGAGCTTCAAGTCGGACAGGCGCCAGACTTGAACTACGTCGGCGCTGGTGTCTTCCATCATCGGGGCGCTGGTCATCAGCACCCGGTCGATGGCCGGCATGGCGGCAAATGAGTAGGGCCGGATCGGTACGCCGACGGTGGAGTCGGCGGCGCTGGCGGTTCGGAGAACGACACCGTTGGTGTCGAGTTCCGCGATGCCGCCATGCCCGCCGGGCATGGTCGGGTCACCGGCCAACGGGCTCGGGCCGTCGCTCCGAAGGAAGCCAACCAAGACATGGCCGTTAGGTAAGCGAACGATGTCGTGCGGATATCGGTACGGCGCCACGGGCGGTAAGCGCCGCACCAGTGTCGGATGCGCCGCGTTTCTCGTATCGAACAGGAAGACCGCTTCGTGATGGTGGCTGTTGGCGAACAAGAGTTGGCCCGAGTCCGGCAATTGATACTCGAGGTGATGGGGCAGGGAGCCCGTGATCCCGACTGGCACCGTCGTCAGCACGGTTCCGTAGGTCGGGCTCGCAACTCCGACATCCACCACCGCCAGGAAATCGGAATCCGCCCCGTCTGCGTCGCCGGCCCAAACATAGAGAAAGCGCGAGGCTGATGGAGACTCGGCGGCCGGGCGGCAGCCCGCTGTCAGGATCGCCGCGTACAGCAGCGCTCGCCTCATGGCTTCGCCCCGGTCCGCTTGGCTTCGGCATCGACGTCCTTTTCCCAGGCGACGAGCAACGGGTGCAGCCGCGCGGCAATCTCCGGCCGGGCCGAGGCCAGATCGAACCGCTCGCCGAGGTCGCGACGGACATCGAACACCATCGCGGCCGTCCCATCGACGATCAGCTTCCAATCCCCAACGCGAACCGCCCGCTGGTTGAACCCGCCGGTGGTGGTCCGCCAGAACAATGTCCGTTCCCGCTCGGGCGCCTTCCCGGCAAGGATCGGCAAGAGGTCAATGCCCTCGAGTCGAGCCTCGGCGGACACGGTGGTGTTGGTGGCGGCCAAGATCGAGGCGGTCAGGTCCATGGTGATGCCCACCTGAGCCGACACTCGGCCCGGGGGAATTCGGCCCGGCCACCGGACGATGGTCGGGACCCGGATGCCGCCTTCCCACAGAGTCCACTTTCGGTGAAACAGGGGGGCGTTTCGGGAGAGCCACTCGCCGCCGTTGTCATTGGTGAAGATCACCAACGTGTTCTGGTCGAGGCCGAGTCGGGTCAGGGTTTGGAGAATCTGGCCGATGCCGCGGTCGGCTCGTTCGATCATGGCGACGTAGTCGGCCCGGGTGCTGGTGGAATCGTCGAACGGCATCAAGTGGCGGGCGTTGCCTCGTGCCGTGGACGGCTGGTCGGGTCGTTGGTACGGCCAATGACCGGCGTTGTAGGCCACCTCGAGGAAGAACGGTTCGGTCCGGTTCTTGGTGATGAACGACACCGATCGGTCGGTGATGATATCGGTCATGTAGCCGGACACCTCGACCGGGCGGTCGTTCTCAAACAAGTCCGGGCGGCCGTTCGAGTCGGTGTGAGTATAGTAGTCGATGTAGCCACTCTTGAACCCGAAGAAGTAATCGAACCCGTGGGCATTCGGGCTGAACTCCGGCTTATATCCGAGGTGCCACTTCCCGAGGAGCGCGGTGGCGTAGCCGTTGTTCTTGAGGAGTTGGGGGAGCGACCGTCCCGTGACGGGGAGGCCGATTTCGGCGTGGTGGCTGGTCGGGCCCCAGAGCGGCTCCTCGAGGGCCACCCGCTGCTGGTATCGCCCGGAGATCAGCCCGGCGCGAGTGGGGGTGCAGAGCGGGGCATTGGCATAGAAATCCGTCAGTCTAACACCCTGTTTGCCTAACCGGTCGATGTTCGGCGTCTTGATGTCCGGGGCGCCGTAGCTCCCGATGTCTCCGTAGCCGACGTCGTCGGTAATGATCAAGACGACGTTGGGGCGGGGTCGGGCGGGGCCTTGGGCCGCTGCCGGGCCGGCGAGGGCGGCGATCAGAAACAGGGCGATTCGTGGCATGAGGGAAGCTAGCATATCTCCGCCAAACGACGCTCCAGGAAACGGCGTTCGGGTTGCTGTTTGGTCAAGGCCAAAGCCTTCCGGTAGGCGGCCTCTGCATCGGTGCGGCGGCCGAGCCGACGGCAAAGTTCAGCCCGTGCGGAATGGGCCAAGTGATAGTCCTCGAGATGCCCGTCACGCAGAATGGTGTCAATCAACTCAAGGCCGGCCGCCGGTCCATCCCGCATCGCCACGGCGGTGGCCCGGTTCAGGGCCACGACCGGCGACGGGTCGGCTTGGAGGAGCAGATCGTAGAGCCCGACGATTTCGTTCCAGTCGGTCCCGGCCGGACTTGGTGACTGGGCATGAACCGCCGCGATTGCCGCCTGGATGGTATAAGCGCCGAACCGTTGGGACGACAGCGACGTTTCCACCAGCCTGGCGCCCTCAGTCGCCAGGGCTCGATTCCACAGGGAACGGTCTTGGCCGTCGAGCAACACGAGGTCGCCGGATGGGGAGGTACGGGCGGCCCGCCTGGATTCGTGGAGCAACATCAAGGCAAGGAGACCGATCACTTCAGGCTCGGGCAGTAGTTCGGCCAACAGCCGGCCCAGGCGAATGGCTTCGCCCGAAAGATCGGCCCGGGTCACCGTGACTCCGGCGGAGGCCGAGTAGCCCTCGTTGAAGACCAGGTAGATGACGTGGAGCACGGTGTCCAACCGAGCGGGGAGCTCGGCCACCGACGGGAGTTGATAGGGGATCTTGGCATCGCGGATCTTCGCCTTGGCCCGAACGATTCGCTGCGCCACCGTCGGGGGCCCGGTCAGAAAGGCGCTGGCGATTTCTTCGGTGGTCAGGCCGCACACCTCCCGGAGCGTCAGGGCCATCTGGGCGTCGGGCGGGAGGGCGGGGTGGCAGCAGGTGAAGATCAATCGAAGCTGATCGTCCGACACTTCCTCCTCGGGCACCGCCGGCTGATGGTCCAGTTGCGCCACCAATTCCGCCTGCGATCGGTCGAAGCGGGCCCGCCGGCGGAGGCTGTCGATGGCCTTGAATCGGCCGGTCGACACCAGCCAGGCCCGGGGGTTACTCGGAACCTGGCCGGGCGACCACTGCTCGAGTGCCGCGGCGAACGCGTCGTGGAGCGCCTCCTCGGCGAGGTCGAAATCACCGAGGAGGCGGATCAGGGTGGCGAGGACCCGGCGCGAATCGGTCCGATAGACCTCTTCAACCACCGCCCGGATTCGGTCGCCTCCCTCGTTGGTCATCTTTGATCGGCTGCGGCCGGCGTCAGGGCAATCGGCCGGACTTCAATGGACCCGATCCGGGCGCCTGGAATCCGGGCCGCAATTTGAATGGCTTCGTTCAGATCGCGGGCTTCGACCAGGTAGTAGCCGCCCAGCTGTTCTTTGGTTTCCGCGAACGGACCATCGGTGGTGGAGAGTTTCCCATTCCGGATCCGGATCGTGGTGGCCGCCGGCGTCGGTTGCAGCCGGTTGGCGGCGACGAAGTGACCGCTCTTCTGGATGTCCGCGCTGAACGACATATACTCGCTCATCATCGCGTCGGTCTCAGCCTTGGGCAACTTCGGCCAGAGGGTTTCGTCACTGTAAATCAGGCAGAGGTATTTCATCGGGTCCTCCCAAAAGGAGTGAAACGGCTCGGAACACTGAGTAGTCGTTCGGGAGGGCTTCGAATCGACAACTCACTTGAGCCGGCGGAGCTCCGCCTCCGCCACGATGAACCCAAAGCCCGGCCAGCCCCCCGAATCGATCACCCGGCGGAACCACTGCCGCGCCTTGGCCGTGTCGCCCCGGACCAGATACCAATTGCCCAGGCCGTAGCTCAAGGTCGCGAGCGCCACGTCGCCGGTATCGGCCGGGGTCACCGCTTGGTCGGGGCCGATTTGGCCGCGATAGAGCTTGAGCCGCCGGGCGTACCAGACCGCAGTCGGAAGGGAATCGGGCCGGCGGTCGAGCATGGCCTTGGCCTCGGCGCTCCGGCCTGCTCGGGCCAATGACATCCAGAGCCAGTCGGTCGAGCCGGCCAACTCCCCAGGGTCCGGGGCGATCGGCTGGGCTTTGGCAAACGCGGCGGCCGCCCCGGCAAAGTCGGCCTTGGCGAATCGGACCACACCCAGGTGATACCAGAGTCCGTAGATCGAGGGGTCGAGTTTGGTACCGGCCTCGAGATCGGCCCGGGCCTTCTCGAATTCGCGAATCGAGAGGTACCGGTGTCCCCGCCAGCGGAGCAGGAGGGCGTTCTTGGGCTCGAGGGCCAGGCCACGGGTGAACGTGGCGATCGCTTCCCGAAACTGGCGGACCCCGGATTGCGCCACGCCGAGGGCGATGATCTTGGTCACGTTCTTCGGGTCGGCTTTGAGGGCCTGTTCCGCGCGGGCGACGGCGCCGGTGTCGGCTTGGGACCGATACTCGACCCCCGCGGGGGAGCGGTATTGAACGGATTGGCTCTGAGCCAAAGCCCACGGTACCGTCAGGAGGGCGGCGAACGTCCATCGAGCGCGCATCGGGCCTCGGGGTTGGAAAGGGGAGTGGGGAATCTGCACGCGGGAACTCGGCGGGGCTAGGACTGCTCGGCACTCGGCACTCGGCACTCGGCGCTCGGCGCTCGGCGCTCGGCGCTCGGCGGGGGCAGGGGCTTCGGACACAATCCGGACATGGCGGGAGTGGCAACCCGCAAGATTCGTGGGTCGATCCTCTGGTTCGACTCACAGTCTTGGGAGGTTCTGACGTTATGGTTACTGTGCGCTGGCTGATCGCATCGCTGTTCGTCTCCGCTTGCTCGTCCGATCCGAATCCGCCGCCGGCGACTGGGATCGGCCCGGCGGGCGGCGTGGTTCGTTCCGCCGATGGACTGGCGGTGTTGGAGGTTCCGGCCGGGGCCCTGGCGGGGTTGGTCGACCTGACGGTGGCGCCGGCCACTGGTACGCCGCTCGATCCGAGCGGCACCAGAGCGGTCTATACGATCCTGCCGGCGGGCACGGCGTTTCTTCAGCCGGCCCGGTTGTCGATCCGCTACGCCGACCAGCAGCGGCCCAGCGGCGTACCGGAAGCCGAGCTTGCGGTGCAGCGCCTCGAGGGCTCGGCCTGGGTGGCGCCCGCCGTGACCGTCACGACGCCGGGCTCGGATTCGAGTGCCACCACCATTTCGCGGACCGGGACCTACGGGGTGCGATGGCCGGGGCCCTCAGGGCCTTGCCAGGCGGCCACGAGTCGGCAGTTCGATTTCTGGCTGGGAACGTGGGCGTTCTCGGCGCCGAACTCGTCGCCGGGCACCAACCGGATCACGGTGGACGCCACGGGGTGTGTGATCAGCGAGGACTTCGTCGACCAGTTGGGAACCCGGGGAGCGAGTATCAGTCTCTATGACCCCGCGACCCAACAGTGGCACCAGACCTACGTGGATTCCCAGAACGGACGGTTGGTCCTCCGGGGCACGTTGGTCAATGGCTCCATGATCCTGAACGAGACGGCCACGAGCCGGTATGGGTGGACCCGGCTCTCCGATCAGCAGGTCCGCTACTATGCGGAGGCCTCGTCGAACGGCGGGGCGAGTTGGACGGTCGTCTTCGACGGGCGGTATACCAAGGCGCCGTAACCGACGGCTAAGGCCAAGGCACCGCGACGGGTTCGTTGCGGTTGACCTTGGTCCCGTCTCCCAACTGGCCGTGGACGTTCCGCCCCCAGCCACAGACGGCGCCAGGGGTCGGTCCGTCTAGTCGCTCCGGCGGCCGGCCGATCGACCACCCTCATGAGCGGAGATCCAGTTAGTACCCTATATTGCCCGGCGTATCCCCCCCCCAAGCAAACAGTTGTCAACCCGCATTGATGGCGGACGCGATGATTGGAACGGACCTCTTCGCCGCATTGCTCCTCGCGCTCGGCCGCTTGGGCCCCGGTCCGACGATCGTCTCGATGCCCCCCACTCTGGTCGGCGACGTCATAGGACGGGTAACAGACGCGAAGGGAACGCCCCTGAGCGGCGCCGTCGTCGTGATCGAGGGCACCGGCTTCGGCGGCACCACCAAGCCCGATGGGACCTATCGGCTGGCCGGGATACCCGATGGTCAGTACGCCATCCGGGTCCGGCGGATCGGCTATACGGCCCTGACCAAAGCCCTGACCGTCGCGGCCGGCGACGTTACCCTGGACCTGGTGCTCCAGCCGGTGCCGACCCAACTCGAAGAAGTGGTCGTCACCGGCAATCTGAGCCGAACCGAAGCGAAGACGGTGCCCGCCGCCGTGACCATCGTCACGGCAGACGAAATCGAAGCGAGGGGAATCACCAGGGTCGACGAGATTTTCAAAACGGTACCGGGAATGGGCGTCCTGTCGGACGGACAATTCAACTCCTACGGCATTGTCAACATCCGCGGCAGCAACAACACGGGGACCGGCACGGCCAAGGTGCTGATCGACGGGGTCGAGGTGGCCGACGACGAGTTTCAACTCAACGATGTCGATCCCGCCTCCATCGAACGGGTTGAGATTTTTCGCGGGCCCCAGGCCTCGACCATCTATGGATCGGCCGCGTCCGGTGGCCTGATCCAGATCATCACCAAGAAAGGCGAGTACACCAACCGGAAGGCGCCCGGGCTCGAAGCGAAGGTGTCCGCCGGGTACAAGCAGACCAGGAGCAAGTACGGTTCCGGGGCCGGGATGACCGAGAACACCCTGACTCTGGTCGGTGGTGGCAAGGAGTTTTCCTACCGAATTGGGGGCGGATTCAGCAAGCAGGGCAACTGGATCCCGAACGGCTTTGAGACGTCGCCCAGCCTCTTCGGCCACCTCCGAACCACTCAGGGCCCGCTCCTGCTCGAAGCCAACGTCCGGTACCTGACCCGCAACTTCGGCTGGCTTTGCAATCCGGAATTCGAGGCGGTCGACCCGAATTGTAGCGAGCAGAACACGGGCAAGGAGCTCAATGTCAGTCGAACCCAGGCGTACAACCTTCACGCCATGTACCAGGCGACCCCGCACTGGACCCACGACCTGACGCTCGGATTCGAGCAGGTCGGCGGCGACTATTGGTCGACGGCGCCGACGGACACCTTGGGCACCCAGTACATCTCCATCAACACCTGGGCCCAACCCTCCGCCAAATACCGAATGGGGTTCGACCGGGCATTGGGCGCCAAGGTTTCCTCCTCCCTGATCCTCGGCGCCGAATACAGCGCGAGAACGGCCCGCTTCTTCCGTTGGGATGGGGTTGGCGATCCGACTGCCGGCTCGATTCCAGGCGGGGGCGACGTCTTCGTCCAAAGCCGCTACCTCCGGAGCTCCGCCTTCTACGCTCAGGAGGTCCTCGGCGTGGCGAACAGTCTCTACTTCACGTTCGGGTTGCGGGCCGACCGGCAGATGTCCACGACGATCCCGGTGGACTATGCCTGGTCGCCCCGGTTCGGCGTTGCCTACACCCGCACGCTCGGAAGCGTCACCGGAAGAGTTCGCGCCTCGTACGGGACGGTGCCGTCGCCGCTTCCCAGCAACGTGCTCCAGGAGTTCGTGGGGGGCAGGCGGATTGTCCATGGTAATCCGAACCTGAGGCCGCCCCGGCTGCGCGGCGCCGATGTGGGGCTCGAATTGTACTTTGGACGGCGAGCCTCGATCGTGGCGACGTACTACAACCAACGACCGAAGGATCAAATCCTTCGCGTCGTGACCGACGCGGATTCCGCCGGGTTCGAGGTGAGCATCTTCCAGAATGTCGGCGAGATCCACAACCGGGGCTGGGAGTTCGAGGGCCGGCTCTTCCTCGGGCGTCTGACGCTGCTCGGGACCTATTCGCCGCTGAAGAGCATCGTCGCGAAGTTGTCGCCGGACTACTCGGGAGCCCTCGTCGTGGGCGACCGGTTGCTCAACGTGGCCGATTGGACCGCCTCGATCACGGCGAGCGTGAGGCTGCCGACGACCGTGGTCCTGGTCACGGCCACGCCGACGGGCCCGCATCTCGGCATTCGGGAGTTTAACATCCGCGAGTATCCCGGCTTTACCAAGTTCAGCTTGAGCGTATCCCAGGAAGTCAGCCGGAGGTTCCAGGCATTCCTCTCGGTGCAAGATCTCTTCAATAGCGGCACGATCGAGACCTCGGACGAACTCATCACCCAGAGTCGGGTCACCAGAATTGGCCTCCGGATCAGGCCGTGAGGAGAAAAATCTGACGGCGCTCTACCGGTCGGGGTGAAGGATCGCCTGAACACGGGGATCGTCTACCAATGGCGCGAAATCGGTGACGAACGAGTGGAGTCTCCCCCAATTGATTCCATGGTCCACCGCCCACTGCAAATGGCGGATGGCACCCTCCCGGTCTCCCCGCAGCGTGGCGAGCTTCGCCCGACCGAATACCGCGCCCGGATCCCGGTCAAAGCGCGCCAGAACATGGTCCGCCAAGTGGTCGAAGAAATTCAGACCGGGTGACGCATCGCTCATGGAATGGGGCTCGACGGTTTGGGATAGGGAATGGTGATGGAAATCGGGACCCGGGCGGCCTATCGGGTGGGGTTCATGATCGCCTGATACCGCGGATCATCTTTCAACGAGACAAAGTAGGGGCCGAACGTGTGCAGTCTTCCCCAGCTGATTCCATGGTCCGCCGCCCACCGCAAATTGCGCATGGCAGCCTCCCGGTCGCCCCGCAGCTCAGCCAGCATCGCACGACCGAATACCGCCTGCTCATTCTGATCAAAGCGCGCCAGGAACTGGTCCGCCGAGTCCGCTGCGGCCCGGTCTCCGGCGTGGAAGGCGGCGACACCAAGGGTGCTCCGAACGTTATGGTTGAGGGAGTCGGCGGCCAGCCGCCCCTGGTAGGCCTGCCTCGCCTCGTTCCACCGCTCGGCGCAGAGGAGCGCCAGGTCCACGTTCGGTGCCTCATCGCGCTCCCCATTGGGATTGGCAGCAAACCACTCCACCGCGCGGTTGCAAGCCCGGAGCCCGGCGTCCCGAAAGCCGTGACTCTTGAGCTCAGACCCGACATAGAGCAGGTCCCCCCCCGCAGTCGCGTCCCGATTGGTCTTCCCCAGCCGCACTTCCAGCAGCGTCTCGACTGAATCCACTTGTCCCAGCGCGGCCAATTGCCGCATTTCGTAGCGATCGACGAAGCGATCGTCGGGGTTCACCAACCGCAGCTCCGCCACCGCTCGGAGGGCATCCTGATACCGTCCCAGCCAGTGGAGCAGGAGCATCCGTCGGTTGTTCCACTCGAAGGGGCCCTCCCGTTTCAATTCGTCGGAAGATTCCAGCACCGCGAGGGCCTCCCGGGGGCGGTAGAGCGCCATGAGGGCCCCAACGTGCGCGTCCACCCACTCCCACACCCCGGGGGCGACTCGAAGCAGCACCGTGGTGGCCTCGTACACCGCCTGCGGGTCGGGATGACAATTGTCGTTCCCCAGCTTCGCCAAGGCCTCGTCGCCCTCGGCAAGCTGTTGGGACGAGTGCCGCAGCGCGTTGGCGAGGGAATCCGCCCTGGGACAGCCCTTCCGACCCCAACCGATCGACCCCACGTTGATTGCCTGGGGCATCACGAATTGCGGGTCGAACTGGGTGGCCCGGTCCATGTGAGCTTGCGAGGCGCGGACGACGGAGTCGGACCAAGACCCGCTCAGCGCGGCCCAACCGGCGTCGAACTCCTTCCACGCCTGATAGGTGCCCGGCTGGCTCATCGCGGCGAAGTTGTGCAGCCGACGGTCGAAGTGGGCGGCATATCCCGCCATGACCCGCTCGGCCAGAAGCGCCATCACCTCCGCGGGCGCGCCGGCGCGGCCCGACACCGAGCGGAGGGGGCGCAGCACCGTTCCGGTCGCGGCCTCGGTCATCTGGACTTGAAACACCAGGCTGTCGCCAGTCTTGGTGTAGGAGCCCCAGATGATGCTCCCCGCGCCCCGCTTGCGCGCCGTCTTCCGAAGCGCGGCGAGGTCGGTTGCCGAGGCCTGGTCCGCCGACGCGCTCCGGGCATCCACCACCTCCACCAGGCCGGTCCGGGCCAATCCGCCGGTCACCTCAGTGGCGGCCTGAGCGGCCAGGCTCGCCAACGCGGCATCGCCGGTCCGGTCCTCGAACAATCCCACCAGCACCCGGTGGTCGTCGATCGGCGGTGGGCGGAAAAAGAGCCACGCCGCGAGCCCCGCAACCCCGAGCACGACGGCCGCCGCCACCAGCGTCTTCCGGGTTGGACGCCCCGGCGCCACGGCCGCCGGGTACGGCAGCCCCGGACTGGGGCGCTTGCCATCCAGTGCTTCGACGAACGCCAACACTGAGGGAAACCGATCGGCCTTGGCCTTGGCCAGCGCGGAGATGATGGCCGCTTCCACCAGCACCGGCACCGTGCTCCGTAACGTCCGGAGCGACGGCACCGGGTCCATCAAGTGCCGGGCGAGAACGCCTTGGGAGGTCGGCGCCGAGAACGGCGGCCCACCCGCCAGCATCTCGTAGAGCACGCAGGCCAGGCTGTACTGATCGCTTCGAGCATCCACTTCGTCGGTGCCGGTGGCCTGTTCCGGGCTCATGTAGTCCACGGTGCCGACGGCCATCCCGGTGCCGGTGAGCCGCCCGGTGGCCGCGGTCACCGCCCGGGCGATGCCGAAATCGGCCAGCAGGGCGTGGCCCCGGGACATCATGATGTTATCCGGCTTGATGTCGCGATGGACCAGTCCGAGATCGTGGGCATAGGAAAGCGCATCCCCCACTTCGCGGATAATCTGCAGCGCATCCGGCAGCGACAGCTGCTGTTCCCGCTGGAGCCGTTCCCGGAGCGATTCCCCTTCGATGAACGGCATCACGTAGTAGACGAGGCCCGTTTCGGGGACCTGGCCCGAGTCGAAGAGCGGCAGGATGTGGGGATGTTGGAGCCCGGCGGTGAGCTTGATTTCCCGAAGGAACCGCTCGCCCCCGACAGCCACGGCGATTTCGGGGCGGAGGACCTTGATCGCGACCCGCCGGTCATGCTGCTCGTCATGGGCGAGATAGACCGTCGCCATTCCTCCGGCGCCAACCTCGCGCTCGATTCGGTAGCGCCCACCGAGTACCTCGGGCAACTGCCCGGGCTCGCGGCCCGCCAACTGGTCGAACCGTTCGACAGCGGGCCGGTTGAGCAGCGGCAGGTCGCGCTCGCAGTCCCGAACCAACTGTTCCAAGGCCGCGCGACGACCGGGATCGCCGCCCGCGAGTTGGCGGAGCAGCGCGGGGCGCTCGGCCTCCGGCGCGTCGAGCAGCTGGTCGACCATCGGCGAGAGCATCGCCCAGTCGTCGGGGAGAAGCGGAGCCGGCTTACCCGTCACGGCTCGAGCGCCCGCCGGAGCAGCATCCGGGCCTTGGCCCAGTCGCGCTGCACGGTCCGCACCGTCACGCTGAGCGCCTCGGCGATTTCCTCGTCGCTGAACCCGCCGAAGAACCGGCAGTCGACCACCTCGGCCAGCCGAGGCTCGACCGCCGCTAGCCGGTCGATCGCATCGTGGATCTGGAGCATGACTTCAGGTTGGTCATCGTTCGGGATCAGCGCCTCGTCGAGGGTTACCTGCCGACGGGAGCCTCCCCGTTTGTGAGCGAGCCGTGCCCTGGCCCGGTCCACCAAGACGTGCCGCATGGCCAGCGCGGAGAGGGCGTAGAAGTGGGCTCGATCGCGCCACGCGACCTGCGACTGGTCGGCCAGCTTGAGATAGGCCTCGTGGACCAGGCCGGCGGTGGACAGGGTACCGCCCCCCGCCCGGATCGCCAATTGGCGCCGGGCGATGGTGAGGAGGTTTTGGTAGGCCAGCGGCATCAACCGGTCGAGGGTCTCGCGGCCGCGAGGAACTGGTTCAGACAGTCCCATCATTCCCCCTCAGGCGCCGGTCCTCGGACCAACGGAAATGGCAATGTCGCGGAAGCGCGTGGGATGTCGTTTAGACGGTGAGGGGCCGCTGCCCTCTCCCCGGGAAAAGGTGGAGCCGGGCCATCAGAAACGCAACTGAGGAGGCATCGATGCTTCGACGACTGATAGGACCGATTGGGCTCGGCGGGCTGCTTGCGAGCGGGTGTGGGGCCGGACCGATCGAGCCACCGAACCGGCCCCCAGCTGGGATCGGAACCTTGAATATCAACGTCGTTGGGGGCCAAAGTCCGTGGCAGCCTTGGGGATCGGGCTGGGTTCTGCGAGTCGGCGACGGCAGTGGAGCGGCGACGTTCACGGTACCGCCCATCGGTACTGTCGCCCTCACGCTGGCCACCGGCACCTATGACGTCTGGTTTGCACCACCGGTCGGGTACCGGGCAAATCTCACCGCCGGGGTACCGACCAGGGTCATCGTTGCAACGGGGGTCCCGGCGGCCGTCGCCTACCAGCTCTCGGTGGTGACCAGCCTGTCGATCAGTGTGAGCGGCCTGTCGGTTGCCGACGCAGGGTCGGGCGGAGTGGTCACGATCGTGCGGACCGACGTGACCCCCTCTATCACCACGGTGGTTCAGGTTCGCGAGGACGGCCGGGTCTTCGAAACGGTCATCGAGGCACCGCCGGGGGCGTACTCCGTCTCGTATCGGCCTCCGGTTCATTTTGAGCTCCAGGCCGACACCCCCAATCCGCAAACCGGGTTCCTGACGGATGGACAGACGACCAGGTTCTTCTTTCGAGTGGAGCGTTCCGTTGGAGGCAAACGCGGCCCGTGACGGCTACACCAAGGCGCCGCTGCCGAGGAACGTCGAGACCTCAGCCAATCCCTGCTCCAGAACCGTCCGGTTGTTGCCGAAGCCGATCCGGACGTAGCCCTCCATGTCGAGCGCACTGCCCGGGGTGAACATGACCCCCTTGGTCTCGACCAGCCGGACGCAGAAGCTCTCCGACGACTCGGGCTCCGAGTACTTGAGCAAGGCGGTCGTGCCCGACCGGGGTTTGACGTAGGACATCGAGGGCTCGGCGCCGATCCATCGATCGAGGATGGCCAGGTTCGTCCGAACGATGTCGCGGCTCCGGGCCAGGATCTTGGCCCGGTGCTCGAGGGCGATCGACGCGAAATGGTCGTCCAGCATCCCGACGCTGATGGTGTTGTAGTCCCGGTGGCGGGCCACCGCATGGATCAGCGCCTGGGGTCCGGTGATCCAGCCCAGTCGCAAACCGGCGAGCGAAAAGGCCTTCGACATACTCCCGGTGCTGATACCCCGCTCGTACAGGTCGGCCACCGAGTCAGTGGTGCCGCTCCCCTCCTGGTCGATGCCGCGATACACCTCGTCAGAGAGCACATAGGCTCCGGCGGCCGCGGCGATTCGGACGATCGCCTCGAGCGTCGGGCGGTCCATCAGCGACCCGGTTGGGTTATTGGGGTTGCTGAAGGCGATGACCTTGGTCCGCGGAGTGACGAGTCTGGCCAGGGCGTCGAGATCGGGCAGGAAGCGGTTCGCTTCCGTGAGCCGGAGCCGTTTGACCGTTGCGCCCAGGCTTTCGGGAATCGAATAGTGCTGCTGGTAGACCGGTACCAGAGTGACGACCTCGTCACCCGGCTCGACGAGGGTCTGGTAAACCAGCGCGTTGCCCCCGATAGCGCCGTGGGTGACCACGACGTTGGCCGCTTGTTTCGAGGCGTACAGCGAGGCGATCAAGCTCCGGAGCCGCTCGGAGCCTTCGATGGCGCCGTAGGTAAGCTTGAGGGGCAAGAGTTCGTCGAGGATCGTCCCCTGTTTCCCGGCTAGGGCCAGCAACTCCCGGACGGTCAACGACTCGACGCAGCTTTCGGCCAGGTTGTACTTGCAGGTAGTTTCGTAGCGGTCCATCCAGCGCTCAACCGCAAATTCCTCGATCTGCATCAGATTCTCCCCGGGCCGGTGGCCCCTGGTTGCTGTAGAACCCGTTGCAGGTTCGCGAGCCCCGCCTCGAAATCCTTCCCGATCATCTGATCCATGCTGACGAAAATGCCCATCAGTTTGGTCATGAAGCTGCTCGGGCCATCCATCACCCAAGTCGTTCGGGTGGCTTTGCCCTCAGCCGCCAGCGTGAAGGTCGTCGTGTTGTGGGACTCGAACGGCTTCAAGAAATCGAGTCTGATCGTGATCCGGGAATGGGGCGCGGACTCGGTGATCTCCATCCGGCCCATGCCGGCCTTCTTGTTGCCATCCCACTCGTACACCGCCCCGACGCCGCTCGCCGCTCCGCTATGGGTTCGTTTCATGGCGGGATCGAGGTGCTCCCACGGCGACCAGGCACCCCAGCGGTGAAAATCGTTGAGGAGGCCGAACACCTGGCTGGCCGGCGCCTGGATGGTAGTTGCCCGTTCGACCCGGTACGCATTCGGCCGGGTGGCGGCGAACAGCAGCAGCGCCACGATGAGAACGACGATGACGACGATGGCGGTCATCTGACTCCTCCTATTTGGCCTTGAGCCAGTAGCTCACCTTGAGAGCGAGGAAGTTGTCGCCGGGGGCCGAGGTGGCATCCCAGAGCGACCCGGTACTCACGAGATTGCCGGTCGGGAGCAGGTCGCTCCGGCTTTGCTGCCAGATCAGGAACAGGGTGCTTCCGGCCGACCACTCCCACCGGACCACCAAGTTAGACCGGAACGACAGGATGTTGAAATCGGGGCTCGCAAACCCGAAGTTCGCCGCGCCGTCGGTCACCGCGAACCGTCCGCCGGGCTGGCGGGTAATCGTGGTGCCGCCGGCCACGCCGTAGGTTCGAAGCCCGAAGGTCCGGGCCCGGGCCAATTCCCCGAAGCCATAGAACCGGCCGCTTGCCGCGAACGGTTCGGCATAACCTTGCACGGTCAGATTCGGCGAGAAGGCGTAGTTGAGGCGAAACTGGGTCGCGATGGTGCTCTGCTGGACGAACCCGAAGAGGTAGCGCCGGCCGAACGTGGCCGCCGACCCGCCGCCTAACGAGGCGATGTACTGTTGGGCGTTGACCGAGCGGGTATACCGCGGCGTGACCGACGCCTCCCATGCCGGCCCGGGCCGGGCGGTGAGGCCGGCGCTCAGGGTCGTCGCTGACCCGTTCAGTTCATCGCGGCGATAGCCGGCGCCCAGGTTCCAGGTGGTCGGGGACCGCTGATTGCCCGACAGATTGGCCTGGACGTTCCAACTATGCGGGGTCTGCATGTACGGTCCGCCCCGGGTCAGGGTGTTGCTCATGGCCCGGGGGGAATAGCCGACGCCCAGCGAGAGGGTCCAGAAGTTCCGGAACACGAAAGTCGAACTCTGGTTCAAGCGGAGGAACTGGCGGTCGAGCCCGAAATCCCACTGCCCGGCCACGGAGTGGCCCACCCTTGCATAGCGGAACACCCGGTTCGGCTTGGTGTCTTGGAGTTGCAGGTCGGCGTTGAAGTCGATGGCGTCGGCCCGGGCCATCTGGCCGATGTCATTGATCTCGAACCCGGGCGATTTGACCCCCACCTGGATACCCCAGAGCGTCAGGCGGCCGGCGTTCTTATCGGCCCGGACCGAGGCCGTGTAGCCTGATAAGGAGGTCCGGATCGCGTCATAGGTGAGGTAGTCGGCGTCGGGGCGTTGGAAGTATCGGGCGCTCGACCGTTGGACCCGGTCGATGGCCCCGGCGTCGCCGGCCACTCGGCTGAACCCCGCCCAGCCGGTCAGTTCGTATTTGCCCTGTTCGAAACGAAGCCGCCAATCGACCCCGCCGGTGACGGCATCCCGGGCCAAGACGTTGTTGAGCCCGCCGGCGTTGTCGATTCCGCGGTGGACCCCGGTCACGACCATTCCTAACGTCGATTGGTCCCGGCCCACCTCCTGCTGGAGCCGGAGCACGCCGAAGCCGGCCGGGGGCTCGACCGCCGAGCGGGTGAGCAGTCCGGTCGCCGAGTCGTACCCTTCGCCGAACTCCCGGCCGGTGACCGACGCGAGCAGTCCGACCGAGAGCCGCGACGGGAGCCGGCCCGTCACCTTGGCCGCACCCAGGATCGTCGTATTCCGGGGCTCATTGACGAAATCACCCGAGGCCCGGCCTCGGGGACCCGCTCCGATCCGGCGGGTATAGAAGTAGGTCGGCCGGCCGAGGAAACTTTGGGCCCGCCCGGTCAGGATTTCGTTTCCCTCGACGAAGAACGGACGCCGCTCCTCGAACACGGTTTCAAATTCGGTGAGATTGACTTCGGCCGGATCGGCCTCGACTTGGCCAAAATCCGGGTTGACCGTCGCGTCGAGGGTCAGGTATCGCCCGATCCCGGCCTTGAGATCCGCCCCCGCCCGTCCCAGGAACTTCTGATCGAAGGGATTCTTGGGATCCAGGTTCCCCCGGATCGTCGCGTCGGCGGCGACGTAGGGGACCAATTCAATGCCCCGCGCCGAGTTGATGTCCGTGATGCCTTCGAGTGTGCCGAAGAAGGACGACCACCCGGATTGATCCTTGGCGCGGGGAATCATGACCCAATAGAGGTCGGCATTCCGGTCGGGAATGGCGCGCTGGATGTTGAGACCCCAGGCTTGGTCGTGGGCCCCGAACCGGAGTTGCGAAAACGGAATCCGGATCTCGGCCGTCCAGCCGGCGCTGTCGACGGCGGATCGGGCGGTCCAGATCGGTTCGTATTCGTATTGCCGGTCGGTCTGGGAGTCCTGGCCGTGGTAATAGTCGCTTCGGACCCCTCCGGATGAGATCCCGAAGCTGTAGGCCGTCCGCCGGTCGTGATAGGTATCGAAGGACACCACCAGCAACTCGGCGTTGCTGCTGCCGTCTCGCCGGGTCACGGTGGTCGGGATGTTTTCCGGGTCGGGCCGGTGGAGCCGGGCGCCGACGTACATGGCGTCACGGTCGTAGAGAATCCGGACGTCGGTCTTGAAGCTCGGCTCGGCGCCTTCGACCGGCAATTTCTCGACGAAGTCGGTAATCGGGACCGCCGCCGCCCACGCGGCGTCGTCGATCAATCCGTCAATCCGAGGAGCCGGGCCGGCAATCCGGACCGCGCGGGCTGTCTTCGGGGCCGGCTGGCTCTGGGCAACCCGCGCTCCGAGCAGAGTCGACAATCCGGCCAACAGGATCGTGGCTCGCGAAATTCGAACGATCACCTGCGATGTCCTTAGGCTTTGGTGGGTCTGACGGCAGAACCGGGGTCGGGGTTTCGGCACCGAACCAGTTCCAGGGACAAACCTAACCGCCCGGGGCCCTTGATTGCCTTGGCCGTTGGGGCCACCCTTGGGGAACCCCGCGCCAATTCCTCCACCGGAGCCGCGATGCGTCACGCATTCCTTCCCCTGATCGGGGTGGCCGTCCGACTGGCCACCGTTCCATTGGCGCACGCCGAGGTGGTCCGGGTTGAGATCACCCACCGGCGGGATGTCGCCGGCGGTCGTTCGTTCGGCCCGGCCGGACCGTATGAGCTGATCGAAGGCCGGATGTTGTTCGCGCTTGACCCGGCCAACCGCTACAACGAGCGAATCGTCGATCTGGGTCTGGCGCCGCGCAATGGAGCCGGCCGGGTGGAGGTCTGGGCGGACTTCGCGGCGCTCCGACCCAAGAACGGCCGGAAGGACGGCACCGTGGTGTTTGAGGTGTCGAATCGAGGGCTCAAATACATCGCGAATCTCCTCGATTTCGGAACCATGGCGGCCCATCCGGAAACGGTCGAGGATCTGGGTGACGGCCTCCTGCTCCGACTCGGCGTCACCGTGGCATGGGTGGGTTGGCAGTTCGACGTGCCGGCGTCCGACCCCGATCGACTTGGGCTGGAGGTCCCGGTCGCGACCGCGCCGGACGGGGCGCCGCTCACCGGCTTGGTTCGGGCCGACTGGGTCATTCCCCGGCCCCTCCGAGTGCTCCCGCTCGCGCACGGGACGCACGCGGCGTATCCCGTGGCCGATCCCGATTCGCCGGAGAACGTGCTGACCGTCCGACCCGGCCGCTATGCCGCCCGCCAGGTCGTCCCCCGGACGGAGTGGCGATTTGCCCGGGAGGTCGAGGGCGTTCCGGTCGCCGATTCGACGGCGATCTACCGGCCCCAGGGGTTCGAGCCTGGCCGGATCTATGAGTTGGTGTACCGGAGTCGGTCCCCCAGGGTGGCCGGACTTGGTCTCGCGGTCATTCGCGACGCGATCAGTGCCGCGAAGCACTCCCCCGACACCCCATTTCCCGGAAAGTACGTCGTGGGCTTCGGCGTCTCGCAAACCGGCCGCCTGCTCCGCCATTTCCTCTACCAGGGGTTCAATACCGACGAACAAGGCCGAAAGGCATTCGACGGCCTGCTGGTTCACGTGGCCGGCGCGGGACGGGGCAGTTTCAATCACCGGTTTGCCCAGCCGTCGCGTGACGGGCACCGGTTCGACGCGTTCGTCTTTCCAACCGACCTGTTCCCATTCGCCAGTACCCCGGCCACCGACCCGGTCACCGGCCAGACCGACGGCCTCTACGCCCATCAGTTCAACCCCGCCCACCTTCCGCGCGTGTTTCAGACCAACACCGGCTACGAGTACTGGGGCCGCGCGGCCTCGCTCATCCACACGACACCGGACGGGGCCCGGGATCTCCCGGTGCCGCCTAACGAACGAGTCTATCACCTGGCCGGCGGGCAGCACGTGCCGGGTCCGTTTCCGCCGGTGGAGACCACCAGGCATCCGGGGTCCCGGGCCTACCGGGGCCAACCCCTGGACTACCGGATGCCGCTTCGGGCGTTGCTGGTGAGTCTGATCGACTGGGTTCGGGACGGCAGAGAACCGCCGCCGTCCGCCTATCCCCGGATCGACCGGGGCCACTTGGTGCTGCTCGACGGCCTGCGGTTACCGGTCATTGCGGATCTCGGCCGCCCGACGGTGGTGCATCAGCCGGACCGGCTCGACTTCGGCCCGCGGTGGAGCCAGGGAATCATCGACCAGGAGCCGCCGGTCGTCGGGGCGCCGTTCCCGGTATTGGTGCCGCAAGTGGACTCGCTGGCCAACGAGGTGGGCGGATTTCGCACCGTGGAACTGGAGGCCCCGCTGGCGAGCTATCTGCCGTGGAATCTCCGGAAGGGCCAGCCTGGCGATACCGCCGAGATGACCCGAATTCTCGGGACCTTCTTGCCGCTGCCGCGGACCGAGGCCGAGCGGGCCGCCGCCAATGATCCGCGGCCGAGTATCGCGAGCCGTTACCCAAATCGGACGGCCTATCTCACGGCGGCTCGTCGGGCGGCCGAGGGCCTGGTGAAACGGCGAATGCTCCTGCGGGATGACGTCGAGCGGGCCGTGGCGCGGGCCGGAGCCCAGTGGGACTGGACGATGGCCCGTTAGGCCAAGCCTTCGGCCACGAAATGAGGGTTGTCGAACCCCGGCTTTCCATACCGGAGCTCCTCGCCGTCGATGGTCCGGACCCGCCCGCCGGCGGCCGCCAAAACCGCATGCCCGGCCGCAATATCCCATTCCATCGTGCGGCCAAGGCGGGGATAGAGATCGGCGTCGCCGGCGGCCACGAGGCACAACTTGAGGGACGAGCCGGCGTTGGTGGTCGAGGCCACTCGGCGGCCCTGGAGGAACGCCTCGAGCGCGGCCGCATCGCCGTGCGACCGGCTGGCCACGACCACCAACCCCGAAGCGGGCACGGTCCGGCAGCGGATCGGGCGCCGGCCGGCGTCATCTTCGACCCAGGCGCCGTGGCCGACCGCGCCGACGAACAACCGGTGCAACGCCGGCGCCAGCACGACCCCGAACACGGGGCGGCGCCGATGCACCAGGGCGATGTTGACCGTGAATTCGCCGTTTCGGCTGATGAACTCTTTGGTGCCGTCGAGGGGGTCGACCAGCCAGAACCAGTCGCCGACCTCCGGGGAATGGCCCGCCGCCACCGCTTCCTCCGCCACCACCGGAATGCCCGGGGCCAGGCGTTCCAGGGCCGGGGTAATGATGGCCTCGGCCCGGTCATCGGCCTCGGTCACGGGCGACCGGTCCTCCTTGCCGCGGACCGCGAAGTTGGTGGCGTAGATCTCCAAGATGGCGGAACCGGCCGCCCGGGCGGCTGCGATGACTTGGGTCTGCCAGCCGCTCTCCGCAATCACCGATTCGTCCACGACGTACCTGCCTTATCTTGGTTTGGGTGCCCAATATACCCACCACGGTCGTCGTT
The DNA here is from genome assembly GCA_031375485.1 of Gemmatimonadota bacterium. GTDB lineage: Bacteria > Gemmatimonadota > Gemmatimonadetes > Gemmatimonadales > GWC2-71-9 > SHZU01. The sequence continues at coordinate 22,080 of JANMHX010000279.1, forward strand.
TTTGCGGTGGCACATCGCTTGCACCTGCCCGGCTGTGCCGGGCAGGTGACCCAGATCCCGGTCCAAACGCATCACCGAAATCGGTTCATGAAACTGACGCACCTGCAACGCCTCGAAGCCGAAAGCATCCACATCATGCGGGAGGTCGTCGCCGAGAGCGATCACCCCGTCATGCTGTACTCGGTCGGCAAGGACAGCGCGGTCATGCTGCAGCTGGCCAAGAAAGCCTTCCATCCGTCGCCGCCTCCGTTTCCCCTCCTGCATGTCGACACGACCTGGAAGTTCAGGGCGATGTACGAGATGCGCGAACGGATGGCCCGCGAGCTCGGCATGGAGTTGCTCGTGCATCAGAACCCCGAGGCCAAGGCCCTCGGTATCAATCCGTTCGACCATGGCTCGCAGATCCATACCGACATGTGGAAGACCCAGGGCCTCAAGCAGGCGCTCGATCTCCACGGATTCGATGCGGCGTTCGGCGGCGCCCGGCGCGATGAAGAAAAATC
>JANMHX010000297.1:0-9985 GCA_031375485.1 Gemmatimonadota bacterium
CCCAGCCCGCCACAACCCACGATCAGCACCCGCGACCCTTTGAGCCGCTGCTGGCCCGCGAGCCCAACTTCCGGGAGGATGATGTGCCGGCTATACCGCACCAACTCCAGCGATGAAAGTGTCGCGGTCGTCATGATGGTCAGCCCCCCGCGATCGCCGAGACGATACTGATCTCGTCGCCCGCCGTGACCGGCGTGTCGAGGCCCCCCGCAAACCGGGCGTCCTCGTCGTTGAGGTAGACGGTGACGAACTCGTTCCCGGGCAGCGTCGCTTCGACGAACCGCTTGCCGAATTCCGGATAATCGCGGGTCACCCGGTCGATCGCTTCCCGAACGGTGGCGCCGGCAACCACGTGCTGCCGTTGGCCCCCAGCATGACGGGCGAGCAGGGCGGGAATATTGACGGTGATAGCCATATGATATGTCCTTACGCTAGGCTGATTCAATGACCCGCGCCACGTCGCTCAGGCGACTCGAGGCAATCGGCAGGTCAAAAAGATCTGGAGAGACGGCGTCCGGAGTCTTCAGTCCGTGAGCCGTGATGCAAAGTACCACTTCGTCGCCGGGCGCGAACCGGCCCGCCCCCGACAGCGCCAGTGCGGCCGCACAGGTCACTCCCCCGGCCGTTTCGGCAAACACCCCCGAGGTCTCGGCCAGGACCCGAATGGCGTCGATCAAATCCGGATCCGAGACCGCGGCGGCGTAGCCACCGCTCGAGCGGATCGCTTGGAGCGCCCGGGCCCCGTCCGCGGGGGCCCCGATGGCCAGCGACTTGGCAATCGTGTTGGGCTCAACCGGCGTGATCCGGCTCTCCCCCGCCTCGAGCGCCCGGACGATCGGGGCGCATCCCGACGCCTGGGCGCCGAACAGCCGCGGACGATCGCCCGTCGCCAACCCTGCGTCGATGACCTCCCCAAAGCCCTTGTACAGTTTGCTCAACAGCGACCCGCCCGCCATCGGCGAGACGACAGCCGTCGGCAGCCGCCACCCCAATTGCTCGGCGATCTCGAAAGCCACGGTCTTGGAGCCCTCGCCGTAATAGGGCCGGAGATTCACGTTCACGATCCCCCACCCATACCGGTCCGCGAGCTGGACGCAAAGGCGGTTCACATCGTCATACGTGCCTTGGATCCGGAGCACCCGGGCGCCATGCACCGCGCTGGCAAGAATCTTGGCGGGCTCCAGGTTCTCCGGTACCAACACCCAGGCCGGAAGGCCGGCCCGGGCGGCATGGGCCGCCACCGCAATCGCCAAGTTGCCGGTCGAGGCGCAAGCAACCGTTTGGAGGCCGAGGCCAACGGCGGCGTTGATCGCCGAGGCCACGACCCGGTCCTTGAACGAGAGGCTCGGGTGGGACACCGTATCGTTCTTGATCCAGACCCGAGCCACGCCGAGGCGCGCGGCCAGCCGGGGGGCCTCGACCAGGGGCGTGAAACCGGTATCGAGGGAATGGACCGGCGGGCCCTCGAACGGAAGCCATTCGCGGTACCGCCACATCGACGGCGGCCGGCTCGCGATCTCCTGACGAGACGGCAAAGCCCGACCGGCCCGGTAGACCGGTTCGAGCGGCCCGAGACACTCGGGGCAGACGGCGGATGCGATGGGTTCGTGGATGGCGGCACAGTGCGCACAGACAAGCGGCACCGGCCGGGTGGACGATTCGAGGGCAACAACGGTCATGGGCTCTTCCTTTGCCCCACGATCCGCTGGCTCGTCTTGGCCCGGGAACGACAAACGCCCGGTGCCAAAAGAGACACGCGGACGCGTGGCTTTTTAGCTGAGGATTAACGTGGCCAGCAATACGCCGACAAAACGCCACGGTGAACAATTGTGGCCAGACGATAACGCCGAGACCCGGTTCGCGCAAGCCTTGCGTCTTTCCGGACGGTTCCATAGCTTGCCTAACATGTTCAGCGACTCGCCGTCCACGACCACGATGACCATGCGGTCCACCATGACCGGTGGCCGGGGCAACGGGCGTTACTGACGGGTTCTTAAACGAGCTCGAACACCACCGCCCCGCGCCTCGATCCGATGCGCGGGGTTTTCGTTGTGAGGAGAGACCATGACCGCGAACAAAATCCCCGTCGCCATTCTGGGTGCCACCGGTACCGTGGGGCAGAAGTTGGTCCGACGGCTCGAACACCACCCGTGGTTCGAAATCCAGTACCTCGCCGCTTCGGCCGCCAGTGCCGGACGGCGGTACGCCGACGTGGTCCGGTGGCGCGAAACCACCCCGCTCCCCGGCCGGATCGGGGATCTGATCGTCCAGCCGAGCGACCGGCCAACCGGGCTCCCCCTCGCGTTCTCGGCCCTCGATACCGAGGCCGCCGCTACCATCGAGCCGCTCTGGGCCGGTGGCGGTAGCGTCGTCGTCACCAACGCGAGCCCGTTCCGCCTGGCGCCCGACGTCCCGTTGCTGATTCCCGAGGTCAACGCCGAGCACCTCGAGCTCCTGGCCGAGCAACGGAAGCGACGCGGGTGGCGGGGCGCGATCGTCGCCAACCCGAACTGTACCACCACGGGGCTGGCCCTCGTACTGGCTCCCCTCCATCGGGCCTTCGGCGTCGACCGGCTCTTCGTCTCGACGATGCAGGCGATCTCAGGCGCCGGGTGGCCCGGCGTGGCCTCGCTCGATATCGTCGGCAACGTGATTCCCCACATCCCCGGCGAAGAAGAAAAGGTCGAGCAGGAAACCCGGAAGATTCTCGGGTCATCCACCATCGTGAGCGCCCACACCAACCGGGTCCCAGTGGTCGACGGCCACACCGAGACCGTTTCGATCGGTTTCTCCAAGCGCGTCTCACCCGACGCCGTCGCCGCCACCCTCGCCGGATGGCGGGCCGCAGACTGGGTCCGGGCCCTGCCGTCCTCGCCGGCCGAACCGGTGGTGGTCGATACCCGGCCGGACCGGCCCCAACCCCGGCTGGACCTCGATCAGGGCGGCGGCATGTCGGTGACCGTCGGACGGATCCGGCCCTGTCCGTTGCTCGATATCCGGCTCGTCCTGCTCAGTCACAACACCGTGCGCGGCGCCGCCGGAGCCACCATTCAAAACGCCGAGCTGCTGGTCAGCGCGGGGGTGGTGGCCCGATGATCGTCTGCAAATTCGGCGGAACCTCCGTCGGCGACGCGGCCGCCATCACCCGTCTCGTGGCAATCGCCCGGGCTCGTCAGAGCGAGCAGCCGCTCATCGTGGTGTCCGCCTTGTCCAAGGTCACCGACGCGCTACTCGGCCTGGCGAGCGGCGGCGCGATCGGTCCGATCGTCGATCGTCACCAGACCGTGGCGGAAGCATTGGGCATTGCCGATCAGGTCATGCCCCGGATTCGCGACGACGCGACCGCGCTATCGCAGTGGCTCATCGCCCGCGGCCACGGGGCTCTGTCGCCTGGGGACATCGACCACGTCGTGAGTCACGGCGAGCTGTGGAGTTCGCGAATCGTGGCCGCGGCGCTCGCGGCGGCCGGCCTCCCGGCCGAGTGGGTCGATGCCCGCCACGTGATCCTGACCGACGCCACCTTCACCAAGGCCGCCCCCAACACCGCCCTGATCGCGGAACGGGCCGGTCGGGTCATCGCGCCGCTGATCGCCGCCGGCCGCCTGCCGGTGACCCAAGGGTTCATCGGCGCCACCGAAGCGGGGCAGACCACCACCCTCGGCCGCGGCGGCTCCGACTACTCCGCCAGCCTGCTTGGTGCCGCGTTAGGCGCCGAACGGGTCGAAATCTGGACCGACGTGGACGGACTCCTCACCGCCGACCCCCGGATCGTTCCGGACGCGAGACTCTTGCTCGAAGCCTCCTACGACGAGGCCGCCGAACTGGCGGCCTTCGGGGCCAAGGTCCTTCATCCCGCCACCCAATTGCCCCTGATCGACGCCGGCATACCCTGTTGGGTCAAGAACTCCTTCGCCCCCGACCGGCCCGGAACCCACATCTTGGCCGGCGCCGTTCCCCATCAGATCGGGGGCTCCCCCGTCCGGTCGATCGCCTGGAAAAAAGGGATCACCGTCGTCAACGTCAAAGCCCCGCGACGTCTGAGCGCGGTCGAGTTCCATCAGAACCTGTTTGCCGTCTTCGCCCGGCACCAGATCGTGGTGGAGATCCTGGCCTCGAGCGAGGTCAACGTCTCGGTCACCATCGAAGACGCCAGCCGGATCGGCCCCCTCACCGCCGACCTCGCTGAACTCGGCCAAGTCACCGTCTTCGTGGACCGGGCCATCGTGGCGGTGGTCGGCGTCGATCTTCGGGGTACTCGGGGATTCTCGGCCCGCTTGTTCAATGCCGTCAAAGAGGTCAACATTGAGGTGATCTCGCAGGGCGCCTCCGAGATCAACGTGACGTTCGTCGTCCAGGAAGCGGAGGGACCGACCGCAGTCCGCGCCCTCCACCACGAGTTCTTCGGGGGAGCAGAGAGTGCCCGAGCTTCCGGACATCACCAACTATCGTGACGCACTCCGGGAGCGGCTGCTCGGGCAGACCCTGCTCGCGGTCCGGCTGAAGAGTCCCTTTCTCCTCCGGACCGTCCTGCCCACGCTGGCGAGTTGCTACGGGCACCGGGTGACAAGGATCGAGCGGATCGGCAAGCGGATCGCCATCGGACTCGACAGCGAGACGTGGCTGGTGATTCACCTGATGATCGCGGGCCGGTTGCACTGGAAAACCGCCGGAGCCGCCATCGCGACAAAGTTTGCCCTGGCGGCATTCGACTTCGAGGCCGGGACCCTGGTCCTAACCGAGGCGGGAAGCAAGCGGCGCGCCTCCCTGCACTTGGTCGAGAGTCAGGCCGCGCTCGATCAGTTCGACCGCGGCGGGCTCGACGTGCTCCACACGTCCGAGGCCGAATTCGCCGAACGGTTGGTTCGGGGCAACCATACCCTCAAGCGGGCGCTCACCGATCCTCGGACGTTCGACGGCATCGGCAACTCGTTCTCCGATGAAATCCTCCATGCCGCCCGAATTTCTCCGCTCCAGCTCACCCGAAATCTCGACGCCCCCGAGGTCACCAGGCTCTACCACGCCTGTCGGAGAGTCCTGACCGAATGGACCGACACCCTCGCCAAAGAGCGGAACGGGGCCTTTCCCGAAAAAGTCACCGCGTTCCGGCCCACCATGGCCGTGCACGGAAAATTCCGGCAACCCTGCCCGGATTGTGGCAGCCCCGTGCAGCGAATTCGCTACGCCGACAACGAAACCAACTACTGTGCCCGATGCCAAACCGAGGGCCGGCTCTTGGCCGACCGGGCCCTCTCGCGTTTGCTCAAACAAGACTGGCCAAAATCACTCGACGAACTGGACTAGAGCACCCGGAGGGCGAAACGCCACCTCCCCCGGCAGCGAACTGCGTTCCCGCCCCAATCGGCGCGAACAGCCCACCAAGGACGGCGCCGGTGACGGCCCAGGTACGACTGCCTAACATATTGCCTCACCGATAGTTGCGGGTCTGAGCCCGGGCCGGGATCGGGTCCGGGCAGGTCCCTCGCCCCGGGCACGGGACCTGCTTAGAGAACCCCCATGATCAGCAATCATGTCGTTGCCAGGTTTCGGGATGGGACCACGTTGAAGGGCATCAGCCTCAACGTCGATCCGACCAAGAAGACCTGCCATATTCGGGGAACCGACCAGAAGGTGGTCGAGGTCCGGTTCATCGACCTGAAGGCGTTGTTCTTCGTCAAAGACCCGGCCGGCAACCCCGCCCACAACGAGGCCACCGATCCCACCCCGGGCGACCCGAGACTGGTCGGCGGCAAAAAGATCGCGGTGCGGTTCATCGATGGCGAAACCATCGTCGGGATGTCGAACCGGTTTCCGCCCCTGGGCAACAACTTCTTCATGCTTCCCATCGACCCCAAGAGCAACAACCTTCGGATCTTGGTCAACCGCGGCGCCACCGTCGCGATCACGGAGGCGCCCGCGACGGCCACCGCGACCTAACGCCCGAGCTGCTTCTCCCGCGCCGCCCGGAACTCGTTCCCCGGCCGCCATTCCGGAAACCGGTCCGCCTCCGCCACCCAGTACCCCACCGTCAGCAGCAACCGCAGATCCTCCACCGCGCCATCGAGCTTCCAGAACGGCTTCACCTGGTCCGACGGCTTGTGATAGTCCTCCGCCACATACTGCTCCCGGGCCTTGATCCCGTAATCCGCCGGCTGCCCGATGTAGTCCACCCCACCCTCGGCGTACAACGCCGGCACCCCCTGCTTGGCGAAGTTGAAGTGATCGGATCGGTAGTAGTAGCCCTTTTCCGACTCCGGATCGGGCCGAATCACCCGGCTCTGGAGGGCCGCCGCATCCCGGATGTAGTCATCGAGCTCCGACGCGCCCAATCCGATCACGGTCAGGTCCTTGGTCCGCCCGCTGAGATTGAGCCCGTCGATGTTGATGTTGGCCAGGGTCTTCGCCAACGGATAGAGCGGCGTCACCGAGTAGTACTGCGACCCCAGCAATCCCTGCTCCTCGGCGGTCACCGCCAAGAACAGAATCGATCGCTTCGGGGGTGTCGGTAACGCTTTGAAGGCCCGGGCGATCTGCAACATGCCGGCGGTGCCCGAGGCGTTGTCGAGGGCGCCGTTGTAGATCGAATCGCCGTCGATCTTGTCGCCGATGCCGAAGTGATCCCAATGCGCGGTATAGACGATGTACTCGTCTTTCAGCTTGGGATCGCTGCCGGTGATCTTGGCCACCATGTTTCGCGACTGGACGGTCCGGAGCCCGTTCTTGATCGTCATCGAGGCCGACACCCCGAGCGACACCGGCGCGAAATCCCGGGTCGCCGCCTTGGCGCGAAGTCCGTCGAAGTCCTGCCCCGCCATCTTGAACAAAGCCTTCGCCTGGTCGAGCGTGATCCACCCTTCGATCGGGGCCCGGCCCAGGTTCTTGTCCGGCGTCACCAAATCGAACTGTTCGCCGGTCTTACCTTGCACCACCGAAAACGGGTACCCGGCCGGTCCGGTTTCGTGGACGAGCAGTACGGCCGCGGCGTTGCGCTTCATCCCTTGTTCGTACTTGTAGGTCCACCGGCCATAGTACGTCATGGCCTTGCCGCCGAATTGGGTCGAATCGGCCAGGGGCGGATCATTCACCAGCATCACCAAGGTCTTCCCGGCGCCATCGAGCCCCTTGTAGTCGTCCCACTCGAACTCCGGGGCCTGGACCCCGTATCCGACGAACACCATCTCCGAGTTGGCGATCGCCGCCGAGTCGGCCACGTGCTTTGTCCACGCCACGACGTCGGTCTTGAACGCCAGCACTCGCTTGGTGGAGCCCTTGGTGAGGACCAACGCCGGCGTCGGTTTCGGGGTGATCCCGACCAATGGCACCTGCTGGATGTAGGTCCCATCCGGGTTGCCCGGCTCGAGGCCGATGGCCTTGAACTGTTGTTCGAGATAGGCGACGGTCCGGTCTTCACCCACCGTTCCCGGCGAGCGGCCCAGGAATGAATCCGAGGCCAGCATCGTGATCTCGTCGAGCAGCGGCCGCTCCTGCAGCACGGCTGAGGCCGCCTCCGGCAGCACCGGACGGGCACCGCCGGGCGTACCGCTGCCGTTCGTCTCAGCCTTGGCGCAGCCCCATACCACCAAACCCACCGCGACCGCCGCGATTGTCTTCCGCATTGAAATCTTGCCTCTTGTCATGGGACGAAAACGACCGAGGCCGGCACACCTGCACCGGCCCCGGAATATTATCTCAAGACGACGCTTACGGCCCGAAGCCGGGAGGGGCCTTCTCCTCACCAGGAGCCGAGAGCACCTTCTTGAAGCACCAGAATGTCCCGACCCACACCAAGGCGAGGGACACCGTCATCGTGATCCAGCCACCGATTGTCATAGCTCAGCTCCTCCTCAGTCTGCGGGTTTCGTATCGTCGATATCGAGGCCCTGAGCGCGCCACCGGGTCTCGCCCATTTTCACCACGACCAACAGAAACACGAGGGTCGCCAGAATCACCATGACGCCGACCCGCGATCCTGGAGTGGCCCACGCCGCCGTGACCCAACCGCCGAGATTCTGGAAACAGAAGGCGACGAATACGATGATCAGATACGCCGGCGCAATGTACTTCATCACGATCTTGAAGACCGGCGGAATCTGGATCGCGGCGCCGTTGTGGATCTCCTTCCAGCCTCGCTCGATCCCGAAGACCCAGGCAAAGTAAATGATCTGGACCGCGGCCATCACGAAGATCAGCAAGGTGCCGACCCAGTCATCAACCGTGTGCCAGAACGCACCGTCCTGGGTGAACCACAACGTGAACACCGCGCCGACCGTCCCAAGCGCGGCGATCAGCGTCGTCGCCTTCCCATGGCTCCAGCCCAACGCCTCCTTGATCAGCGCCACGGCGGGTTGGTACATCGACAGGGAACTCGTAATGGCGGCCAGGAACAGCATGAAGAACCACAGCGCGCCGACGATGTTTTCGAAGGCACCCATGTGGGCAAACACCACCGGCAAGGTGGCGAATCCAAGACTGAAGGATCCGTTGGCCACCGCCGCCGTCGTCCCCGAAAGCCCGAGGAAAACGAAAGCCGAGGTCAAGGTGATCATGCCGCCGAAGCCAACCTCAAAGAGTTCGTTGGTGGCGCTCGCGGTCAGACCCGAAAGGGCTACGTCGTCGTTCGGCTTCATGTACGACGAATAGTTGATGATGACGCCGAATCCAACCGACAGGCTGAAGAAGATCTGGCCGGCCGCGGCCAGCCACGTCTGGGCGCTCCCGAGCTTGGAGTAATCGGGGTTCCACATGTAACCCAAACCATTGATGACGCTCTGCTCCGGATGAGTCGGGTCAGGAGTCCCCAAGGTGAGCACCCGGATCAGGACGATCAACGCACAGACCGCCATCGCCGGCATGGCATACGAGCAGAACTTCTCGATGCCCTTCGACAGACCGCGGAAGACGAAATAGAGATTGACCGCGAAGACGATGACCCAGGATATGATGGTGAACTTGGAATCACCTGTGAAAAGCAAGCCGTCCTGCGAAGCCCCGGTAAAGCTGTTGTAGTAGGACGCCGCGGCCGCCGTCTGCTCGGCAATCGGGACTCCCTGGGGTACCCCAACCCCGCCGGTCAGATACTTCAGGAAGTACCCAAAGGTCCAGGTTTCGAGAAAGATGTAGTAGAACGACACCGCCAGCGGAATCAGAACCCCCACCACCCCGAGGTACCGCCCCAACCTGCCCTTGGCGAACAGGCCCATAATGGCGGGGGCTGAGTGGAAACCCTTCTTCCCGCCGTACCGGCCCATAGCCCATTCGGCCCAGCCGATCGGAATGCCCAACAGGAACAACGCGCAGAAGTAAGGGATCAGGAAGGCACCACCGCCGTTGGCGGCAGCCTGGCCGGGGAACCGCAAGAAGTTACCGAGACCAACCGCCGAACCGGCGACGGCCAAGATGACTCCAAGGCGACTGCCCCACTGCTCTTTGTGCTCAGAGGACATGAGCGAGTCCATGGACAAGAGGGTTTAGTACGGAAGGCGGGAAGTACCCCAACAAGCTACGGCGCAATGTCGGTCCAGTCAACGTATCTTCATGAAGTGAGCGCCTCGACCTATCAGCGGATCTACGCCTGGGTCCGGAAGATCCCCCGGGGTTCGGTGGCCACCTACGGCCAAGTGGCGCGCCTCGCCCGGCTTCCGGGGCGGGCCCGCCAAGTGGGATACGCCATGTTCGCCCTCCCGCCGGGATCCACGGTCCCCTGGCAACGGGTCATCAACGCCCGGGGAGAAGTGAGCCAGCGAAGCACCCCAGGCGCCGAGCTCACCCAGCGCCTGCTCCTCGAACGGGAAGGCGTTCGGTTCAACGCCCGAGGCCGGATCGATCTGACCCGCTACCAGTGGAAGCAATGAAATTCGATCGCTTCAGTGTCATCACCTTCGATTGCTACGGAACCCTGATCGACTGGGAATCCGGCATCCTCGACGCCCTCCGAGGGGTCCTCGGCCCGCGCGGAATTGACCGGTCGGACGACGAACTCCTCGCCCTG
>JANMHX010000308.1:0-4439 GCA_031375485.1 Gemmatimonadota bacterium
TGAACTCGGCCCGATTGGCGGACAGAATGCCGATCCGGGCCCCTGGGGCGAAGCCCCGGCACACCAGCCCATGGGCGACGGCGTCGACGGCGCGATCGAACTCGTCGGTCCGCCAGACTCTCGGCTGGCCCGGGACCCGGAGATCGATGAAGAGCGGATGTTCCGGCGCCTCCCGGGGGAGGATGTCGCCAAGGTTGGTGCGATCGATCATGGCTTGATCAGAATCTTGCCGAAGACTTCCCGGTCTTCGAGCATCCGCTCGCCTTCGGCCGTTTCCTCGAGCGTCAGCACCCTGTCGATGGCCGGGGCCAGATGGCCCGCACGGATCAGGTCCATCAACTGCACCAGGTCGTCGGCGGTCCAGCCGTTCGAACCGATCATTTCCTGCTCGTAGGTCCAGAGATATCTGGCGTCCGTCACCAGGTTGAATCCGGCGGTGGCGCCGCAGGTGAGGATCCGGCCGCCGACCCGGGTGCACTTCTGGGTTTCGAGCCAGGTGTCGCCGCCGGTGAAGTTCACGACCACATCGACCCCGCCGCCGCCGGTAATCTTCGGCTTACCGTACACCTCGCGGACCCGGTCGACGAACTTGGTTTCGCTGTAGTTGACCCCGTGATCGGCACCGAGCGCCTTCAATCGGTCGAGCTTCGAGGCCGAACTGGCGCAGGCCATGACCTCGGCGCCGAGTTGCTTGGCCAGCTGGACACACGCCACCCCCACGCCACCGCTCGCGCCGAGGACCAGGACCCGCTCGCCGGCCTGGACCCGGCCCCGGGTGATCATCATCCGGTAGGCGGTGCCGTAGGCCAGCGGCAGCGACGCCGCGTCCTCCAGGCTGACCTCGTCGGGCACTCGAAGCAGAGTGCTGGCCGGGACCTTCACATACTCGGCGCGGCCGCCATCGAGCACCTCGCCGATCATGCCGAAGTGCTTGCCATCGCGGATCACCGGGTCGACCAGCACCCGGTCGTCCGGCTTCCACCCTGCCACGGCCGATCCCGCGCGAACGACGACCCCGGCAATGTCCGATCCGACGATGACCGGGAGCGGGATCTTGATCCCGGGCATCCCCCGACGGGTAAAGACATCGTGGTAGTTGATGGCGGTGGCTGCCACCCGGAGGACGACCTCGTCCGGACCCGCTACCGGATCGGGATAGTCGGATCGGAGCACCAACTGGGAACGGTCCCCGTGGGCCACGGTCACCATTGCGCGCATGGACAGCCTCGTTTTGGTCGGGAGTCGGAAAAGCCGCCTCAATTTAGTTACCTTTGGTTCCGTCGGAGGCGCGGGACCTTGAAGGAGTGCCGTTACCATGAACGGTCGTCTGTTGGTCACCGCGGTATCGCTCGCCATCGTTCAGCTGTCCCCTGCTCCGGCCGCCGGCCAATCCTCGCCGCGCGACGCCGCCGCCGGTTTCCTGCAGGCCTGGAACGCCAGGCTCTGGACCGAAACGGCGCGCTTCCTCGACCTCGATTCGTTCGATCGCTTTCGGCGGGATTTCATCACCCGCGCCCGCCGCCAACCCGAGGAAGGGCCGCAGCCCAGCGTCGAGGAGCTGATCCGCCGAAATCCCGACATGCCCCGCGAGGCGGCGGAGTATCAGATTCGGATGATGCGGGAGCAACAGCGCCGGTTTGCCGACCCCACCCCCTTTGAGTTTGCCCGGGTGGCCTCGGCCACGGCCTTACGGGCCCTCGCACCCGAGGAAGCCGCAGCCCGCTGGCTCGAAAGCCGCGACCCCCGCTGGCAGGTCCGGATGCAATACGAGCAAGCCGGCTGCCCCGCCCCCGCGGACTTGAACGACATTCCCCTGCCCCGCCGCCGCTTGATCGGCATCGTCGCCGACGGCGACTCCACCACCTATGCGCTGTTCAAAGAAGACCGCGGCGACGACAACGCCCCCGCCTGGGTCGGCGGCGACGTCTCCGTCATGGAGTTGGCCCTCCGCCGCGGCCGCTGGGTGGTGGTCCCCCGGGCCGACTTGGTCCCCGAGGTCGGCAGCGTCGACGTCTCCGATTGCCGGAAGTAGTTCCCCCGCCGAGCGCCGAGTGCCGAGTGCCGAGTGCCGAGTGCCGAGAATGCAACCCTTTCCGCGGGCGCCGCATCAAAGAATGCGAACGACCACACGGACAGGGACCATGGCTGAGAGCAAGCGACGCGACCGATTCGAAGGCTACGAGGTGTACGACAGTCAGGGCAAATCAGTCGGGCGGGTCATCCTCCCGCGGGCCACCCGGCTCCCGGGACCGAGCCACGGCACGGTGTTCCTCCGGCGCCAGCCGGTGCTGAGGCCCAAATCAAAGCCCCAGGCGGCCTAACGCCGGCCGCCGGGCCCCTCTGAATCGAGCCGCGCCCTTAGATTATCGGGGTGCGGCTTTTCATTTCCACTCTCCTGGCGCTGGCCGCCCAAGCCGGGCGCGACCAGACCGGGTTCCCCGACTCCATCGTGGCGGCCGCCACCCGCGCCATGGACCTCGGCCGGCCCTGGCAAGCCACCCGGCTTCTCGCCCCCCTTACCAAGACGGCCTCCACACCGGCCGTCAAGTTGGCCGCCGCCCGGGCCGCCGCCGGTTGGGAGGGTTGGGAGACCGTTGAACGGCTCCTCGAAGGCGAGCCCTGGCTCGACCAAATCGAGCGGGCCGCCGGCCGGGCCTTGCTCGGCCGAGCGCTGGTCGAGCGAGGTCGCGCCGCCGCCGCGCTGATCCAAGCCGAACGGGCGGTTGCCCTCGCGGGCCCCGGCGACCGTGGAGAACGGCTCCTGACCCAGGCCCGCGCCCTCGACCGGCTCGACCGGCTCGACTCCGCAGCCGTCCTATATCGGAAGGCCGCGACCGAGCTCCCGCTCCTCAAGGACTGGTTGCTGCTCCGAGCCGCCGGGGTCACCACGGATTCGGCCGGCCGGAGCGCCCTCTTCGGATCCCTGACCTGGCCGGCCCCTCGAGGGCGGATTCGATGGACCGACGCCCTCGCGCGGAGCCGGGCCGGTGATTGGCTCGGGGCCGCCAATCAGTACGCCGCCCTCGGAGGCCGGCTCGCCGCCGTACGCCTCAGGCTGTCCGGAGGCAACCTCGCAGCGCGGGCCGCCGGCCGCCGGGAGTTGGTCGACATCCTCGGAGGAGATCCTTCGCCTGCCGACGCCTCGGACGCCATCGATCTGTTCGACCGGGAATTCGTTTCCAAGACGGCGGCCGAAGAGATTCGGATTGCGCGCCGGGCAGCCCAGATCAACCGCCTCGAGCGGGCCGCCCTGGGATTTGATGCCGGCCGGACCCTGTGGACCGACCGGGATCGCTTCACCTACGCCACCGTGCTGGCCCGGCTCAACCGTGGCCCAGAGGCGGTGGCGCTGTTCGGCGGCGTCACCGACCGGGACCTCCTCGGCGACGCGGCCTATCAGCGGGCCCGGATGCTGGTGCGCACCGGCCAGCCCGGGTCGGTGGTCCGGGCTCTCGAACGGGTCTGGGCGGCCTTCCCAAACGATTCGGAGCCCGCCGCGTCCGCCCTGTTCCTCGCCGCCGATCTTCTGGCCGATCGGGGTCTCGACGACTCAGCCCGGATCTATTTCAGTCTGGCCGGGGCCCGGTATCCGGGCACGGCCTTCGGGCGGCGCGGGGCTTTTCAAGCGGCGCTGATCACCTATCTCGACGGTGATTTCGGCACCGCGGCGGCCGAGTTTGACCGAATCGCGGCAACCCCGGCAAGCCCCGAGGCGCTCGGTGCACTGTATTGGGCCGGCCGGGCACTCGCAGCCGGCGGTGACACGGCCGCCGCCGCCGACCGCTGGCGGCAAGTGGCGCCCCGGGGACGGGACAGCTACTACGCCTGGCGGGCCGCGGCACGGTTAGGCAGCGATTTCCGGCGCTTCGAACCAGACTCGGCGGCGGATCCGGTCGCCGAACCCGAGGGCCTGGCCCGGGTCCGCTTGCTCCGCCGGTTGGGGCTCAAGGTGGAGGCCCGGTTCGAACTCGACGCCTTCGTGGCAGCCGCCGGCGGCTTGCCTGGACCGCTGATGACGGCGGCCACCGCGCTCGCGGCCGCCGAATGGCATGCCCGGGCCATGCGAGTGGCTGAGCGGGCGATCGAGCGGGGCGCGAGCGTCGGCCGAGCGGCGGCCCGCCTGCTGTATCCGCTCCCCTATGAACGATTGCTCCGCAGCGAAGCATCACAGTCGGGGCTCGACCCGATGCTGGCGGCCGGCGTCATTCGGCAGGAATCGCTCTTCGATCCGGAGGCGCGCTCGGTGGCCGATGCCCGCGGTCTGATGCAAGTGGTGCCCTCGGTCGGGGCCGAATTGGCCCGGCACGCCGCGCTGCCCGAGTGGGACCCAGTCCTCCTGTATCAGCCCGACGTCAACCTCGACTTCGGCATCGAACACCTGGCCGAGGCGATCGAACGCCTGGGCTGGACCGAGCGAGCGTTGGCGGCCTACAACGCCG
>JANMHX010000325.1:0-8001 GCA_031375485.1 Gemmatimonadota bacterium
TGATCATTACCGGGTACATCAACTGGGTGAAGCCGTGAGAAACTTCGGTACGCCGAGCGCGAGCCCGAGGCGGCCCGACGTGGCCGTCGAGAGATTCCAGCGTGGCGATCACGCCACCATGGACGATGCCAAACGGCTGCAGATGGCAATCGGCAATATCGAGCTCCACCCTGGCATCTCGACGCCCCACGGACGCCACCCGCATCGGCAGGTGGCTAGGAAACGGACTCGCGTTGGTGCGACGGAGCAGTTCCGCGACGTAGGCGGGGTTGAGAACCAACCCCGCCTCGGGCCGGGCTCCTGTCACCGGTCGTTCCCGGGACCCGCCGGCCGGCTCGCCTTCCCGGCGTCGAGGTCGTTCCAGTTGAGGATGGCATTGAACCCAAGGAAGTAGGTACCCTGGGTCTGCCACCGCCAAAACGGCCGGATCGCAAAACTCACCACATGGCCCTTGCCTAACGGCGCATCGACCACCTGCGCGCGCCCGGACAGGTATTGCCCGCCGGCCAAAGTGCCCGACAGCAACATGTCATTGGGGTTCACCGGGAACTGCATCACCACCCGGGGCCGGGCTTCGTCACCGCCGAGCCCGAAGGCCCGGGCGGCTTCGCGGAACTGGGCCATCTGGTCGGCCTCGCCCCCGCCGCGCGCCGGCCGACCCGAGGACGCCGAGCTGTCGGCGTCCCACGGCGAGAGGGTGAGACGGCTCGCCATCGGGGTCGTGTTCTGGCCGACGCCCGGAATCTGAGTGCCTCCGCCGAAGAACGCCGCGAATTCGGCGGGAATGCCCCCGCCGCCGGCATTCAAGACCGGGTCCTGGTTGAAGTACACGGGGAGGTTCGCGCCGTCGAACCCATACACCAACGGGCTCTTCTTGTCGGCGATGACCCCACGCATGACCGACCCGCGGACGAACAACTGGGCCGGGCTCTCGACCGTCACGCCGGAGGTGAGGCCGTAGGACGGGAAGATCGTTGCCGTTGACCCCTCGACGATCAGCGTACCACCCGCCTGGACGAACTTGGCCAGCTCGAGGAGTCCCTCGATTCCCATCCCGCCCCGAATGTCGTCGCTCTGGTCGAGGACGCCGAGATTCGGGGTGGCCGCCGACTTCCGGTACGGGAGCGGCCCCGCACCGGTCTTGGCGATTCCGTTGACCTGGGCCGTGGCGCTCCCACCGACATGGGGGAAGACGATGACGTCGAATTTGGCCCTGAGATTGCCTTCGGCGAGTTTCTGATCGGCAAAGTACTGATAGGGCACGCCGTAGGTGTCGAGGGCGGCCCGGACCCAGCCTTCGTCCTGAGTCCGCTGCCAGCTGTGGACGTACCCGATCCGGGGCACATCGAGATCGTGGCTTTTGACACTGGGCGCGGCCGCCACCGCGTAACCCGAGAGCCCGAGTTCAATCAACGTGGGTTCGAGTGTGGCCCGATTGGCGTTCGCGATGAGGAACGCACCGGCCCGGAACGAACGCCCCCCCGCCTGGAAGTCCTCCTCGGCCGCCTGCATCGAAACCCCAGGGTGCCGATACCGGAGTGCCATCAGGTTGTTGTCGCCGGTGTGATCGACAATCAGGACGCCGCCGGTGCCCTCGATTCCGCCCGTTGAGCGGACATCGGCCGAGATCATGGTCATCGGCTGATTGAGGATCGTCTGGTCCCCGATGCCCGTGATGGTCAGGTTCCGCATCAGACCGAACGTCCACCCGGTGTCGTCGTACGGGCGCGGGTTGGCCGGGGCGTAGTTCTGGATCGAGAAGTACGTCTCGGCCAGGGTCCGATACGGTTGGTCGGCCCGGACCACGTAGTCACCCGCCTGGACTTGGACCTTCCCGGCGGTGAACGACCCGGTGGCCCGATGAATCTCGAGGCCCTGGCGCCGAAGATCGTTGACCGCTTGCGCGGCGTCCGCCTTCCGGCGCTGGCCCGCTGGAATCACCCACGCGTAGGGCGCGCCGGTCTTGCCCTTGTCCACCGCTCGCTTGTTCTTGAGCCAATAGTTTTCGAGGTAGAGCTCCCGGTTCTTGGCCACGTGGTTCAGCACGATCAGCAATGCCGATTGCTGGATGTTGGTGTTGTTCCGCGGGCCCCAGGCGATCGAGGCGAGCGGCGGGTTCGGCCGGAACCACTCCCGGCTGGTGGTCGTGGCGGGCGGGCGAATCGTCGTCGTATCCGGCCCGTAACTCTGGACTTCGTAAAACCGGCCGACGGCATTGTGGGTGTGGGCAATGAAGAACATGTAATTCGGCACCCACCCGTCGTAGAAGCCGTAGGTCCACACGCCGGGCACGCCCCGCTTGGTCATTTCCATGACTTCGGTCTTAGCCAGAAGCCACCATTCATCCACGGTAATCGGGTCGAGGGACTCGTTGTACGGGCCGGTCCCGGTCGAGGCGTAGAGATAGGTGACCGACTCATGCAAGTCGTGCATGATGGTCGGGGTCCACTCTACGAACAGCTTCGTGACGTTCTTGGTCAGCGCCAGGAACTGCCCCATTCCGTCGCGGTTGTTGTCATGCGCGACGTATTTGCCCCAATACATGAGCGGCAACCGCGGTGCGCCGGCCGGCAGCTTCTTGTTGTAGTAGTAGGTGTCGACGTGTTTCTCGCGGCCGTCGACTTCGATGACCGGGGTAATGAAGGTGATCACGTTGTTGCGGATCGCCTGGATGTAGGGAGTCTCCTCCACCGCGAGCCGGTAGCCCAACTCCATCAGCATTTCGGGCCCCCCGGTCTCCGGCGAGTGCATCCCGCTCGTGAGCCAGTAAATCGGCTTGGCCGTCCCGATGATTCGGCGGGCTTCCGCCTCGGTCGTTTTCCTTGGATCGGTCAGGGCAGCCAGCATGCCCCGGTACTGCTTGAGTTTCCGGATGGTTTCCGCGTCGGCAATAGCCGTCACGATCATATCGCGGCCTTCCTCGGTCGTGCCGATGCTCCACGTCAGGACCCGGTCCGAGGTCTTGTCGAGCGCCTCGAAATAGCGGTGGATGTCTTTCGCATACGTCAGTTCGCCGGGGGTGCCCACGATCCGGCCCAAGAACTTGAGCGGGGTCGGGACGGTGGTCGAGGCGGGGAGGTGATCGACCAACTCGGTCGAAATCCGCGGATCGCGAAGATACTCTTTGATCTTCTTGGTGTATTCCTGGTCCACGGCCTGTCCGCTCTGGGCCGCCATTACCCCGGGCCGGGCGGTACCGACGGCAACCAGCAACGCGGCGAGCGCCGCCCATTTCGAGTGTCGCATCCGGTCCCCCTCTTTGGTTTTGAACCCTGACGCCGCGAATGCGGCTCTCCAACAATACTTGGCCATCGCGGGTCTTGCCCGACCGACTACCGCCCCCGTCGGTTGGGAGTCGGTGACCGAACGGGGTGTTTGGGCGGACCGAGAGGGCCGCGGCGCGGAGGTTTGGGCGAGCGGCCCGGCCGGTCGGATGGCCGAGCGGGGGGATCGGGTATCGGGCGCCCCGGGATCTTACGAGGTGACACTCTGCCCCGGTCGTTGCCGGACGACCACCACCGTCACGTTGTCGCTCCCGCCCGCCGCCAAGGCGGCGGCGACAAGATCCTCAGAGACCTGGCGGGCCGAGGTCATCGTCAGGAGCCGGTCGCGGATCTCGTCGTCGGACAAGTGCTTCGTGAGCCCATCCGAGCAGAGGAGAACCACATCCCCCTGCTCCAACCCGACCCGATCGACCAGCGGCTCGGTATCGCCCCCGATGGCGCTCGACAGCACGTGCGCCAGCGGACTCCGGTGGGCCGCCGACTTCCGCATGACGCCTTGGTCGACGAGGCCCTGGGCGATCGTCTGATCCTTGGTGAGTTGTTGGAGCACGCCGCCCCGGAGGAGATAGGCCCGGCTGTCGCCGACCTGGAGGAGAAACAGGGAGGGCCAGACTCCAATGGCCAGGGTCAGGGTGGTCGCCATACCCCGAAGCTCCGGCTCTGCCACGGCGCGGTCGATGACGGCCCGGTTGGCCTCGAACGCAACCTCGCGTAACGCCTCGACGAACTCCTCCGCTTCATGGGGATCCGCGGTGTAGTAGCACCGCATGGTGGTCGTCACATAGCCCGCGATGGTCTCGATCGCCGACCGGCTGGCGGCTTCGCCGGCCGTCGAGCCCCCGACGCCGTCGGCAACAATCGCCAGGAACGCGAGCCGGTGGCCGAGCGATTCCAATTCGGCCGACGTCGGCAGACTGGTCCCGTGGACCCGCATCGACTTGTGAAGGGACGCGAGAAGGAAATGGTCTTGGTTATCCGGTCGAACCAATCCGCGATCGGTCAGCCCAAAGGCATCGAGCTCCCGGTCGACGGCTCGTACGGCAGGAAATTCGGGCATGCTATCGTCCGCCGGGGGAGGAAGGGGGCGCCGATTCGGCGGGCGCTTTCCGAAAGGCTCGGAAGGTCACTTCCGGCGGGCGAGCGGCCGCGTCGCTCAACAATTCCGACGGCTGACCCCTCAAATACTGGTCGAAGAACGCCAGCGTGTAGATTCGAATCAGCTCGTGGCCCCGCTTGGGATCGAGCCGCTTGTTGTCTCGGGGATAGAACAGCGCCAAGTCGGAGAAATCACCGTGATCGGTACCGGCGATCGTGACGGAGTACCAGTCGGCGGTCGACTTCGCGCGGGTGGTACTGTCCCACCCGTCCACGAGGGTCAACAGTTCGCGCACCACTGGCCGCTCCTTTTCAGGATAGGCCAGCGCATCGTCGAGCCCGTGGTGGAACTGGAGCACCGGGCGGGAAGTACCCCGCTCGCGGACATCACCGAACAACTGGCCGTCATGATCCACGGCCGCCTTGATTCGGGGATCCGACGCCGACAGCTGGATCGCCAGCGCTCCGCCCATGGACCACCCGAAGGCCCCCACCCGCTCGAGGTCGAGGCGTCCTTGGAACGGCCCGGGTTCCCGGCCGAGCTTCTCGATCTGATCGAGGGCAAACCGGGCATCGGCCTCCCAAATTTTGAAGACCGGATCGTCCAAATGGGCCCAGCTGGCGAGCGCATCCTTCTTGCCGTCGCCGGTTTCCTTGGGCATCGCGAGCGTATCGGCGACGAACGGCGAGCCGTCCGGGTACTTCACCGTCTGATTGAATCCGAAGTGCTCGACCGAGAACACCACATAGCCATGACTGGCCAGCCACTCCGTCACGAACGTGGCGCTCCACCGGGTCCAGAACCCGCCGTGATTGTACAGCAGGACCGGAAACCCGGCATCGCCCGCGGCCACCGCGGCGTCGAGGACCGAATTGGTCCGGGCCTTCCGCGCCGCGCGGGCGCCGGTTTGGCTCGCGAATTCATCCGGCCGTTGGAGGTAGAGGGCTCGCTCCGCTCCCGTCGACGTCTCCGCGGGATACCACACCTGCACGACGATCCGTCGCCGGTCGTCGGGGTTCTTGGTATAGAGTTCCGGCCGGCTCGGATCGGTCCAGGTGAACTCTCTGGTGCCGACGGCGTACCGGCCGGACGGCACCTCGAACGGGTGCTCCGGAATCTTCGGGCTGATCCTCCAGAACACATAGCCGGCCCCAGCCACCAGCAGCAGGAGAAGCACCGCGAGCACTTTGGTCCATCGCTTCATCGGAGAATCCGGTCGGTGAGGGCAAATCCGAAGACGACGATGCTCATCACGCCATTCATGGTGAAAAACGCCGCATCGAGCCGGGAGAGGTCGCCCGGTTTGACGAGCTGATGTTCATACCAGAGAATCCCGGCCGCCACCGCCAGCCCGGCGTAGTACCACGCCCCAAACCCCACACCCCAGCCGAATACCGCCAAGGCGGGAATCGTGACGCCGTGCAGCAGCTTGGCCAGCAGAATGGCGCGGCGCTCGCCTAACCGGACGACCGCACTCTTGAGGCCTTCGCGGCGATCGAAGTCTTCGTCCGGGAGGGCATAGAACATGTCGAACCCGGCCACCCAGGTCGCCACGGCCACGGTGATGGCCAGGAGCAACCAAGCCGGATCACTCCACGCGCCGGTGATCGCCAGGTACCCACCGACCGGCGCGATGGCGAGACCCATGCCGAGCCAGAGGTGGGGCCACCACGTAAAGCGCTTCGAGAGGCTGTAGCCCATGACCCACACGAGCGCCACCGGACTCAAGTAGAGGCAGAGCCGGTTGAAGGACCCGGCCACGAGGAGAAACACGGCGGCCGCCACCACCACCGAGATCCAGGCCTGACGGACCGTCAAGGCCCCGGTCGGAAGTTCCCGGTTCATGGTCCGCGGGTTCCGGGCGTCGAACTCACGATCCGCAATCCGGTTGAAGGCCATGGCCACCCAGCGCGCCGCGGAGAACGCCAGCGCCACTTGGACCACCAGCCAGCCGGAAATCGGATGCGTCATCGAGGCCGCCACCACCCCGAGCATCGCAAACGGCAGCGCAAACAGCGTGTGCGGCAGTTTCACGAAATTGAGGTATCGGACCAGCACCGACCGACCTTCGAACGTTTGGCCCTCGCGGTGTCCTTCCCGCCGAACGCCGACGCTCATAGCCCCAACTTGCCCCACATCGCATCAACCGCCGACTTGGTCGTCGGGTCCATCTCGATCAGCGGGGGCCACTCCCTCGTCTGGCCCTCTTCGGGCCACTTCCGGGTGCCGTCGATCCCCATTTTGCTGCCGTACGTGAACGCCCGGCTGGCATGGTCGAGCACATCGACCGGCCCCATGCTGAACCGGACGTCCCGCTCGGGGTCGATGTTGTTGAGGGCGATCCACCAGGCTTCGTCGGCGTCCTGGACGTTGACGTGCTTGTCCACCACGACGATCACTTTGGCCAACGACATCAGACCGGCGCCCCACATGGCATTCATGACCTTGTAGGCCTGCCCCGGATACTGTTTGTCGATGGCCACGAACACGAGGTTGTGGAAGATCCCGCACGCCGGCATGTGGTAGTCCACCACCTCCGGCGTGGTGAGCTTGAGCAACGGCAGAAAGATCCGCTCGGTCGCGTGACCGAGGTAGTAGTCTTCCATCGGCGGACGGCCCACCAGCGTGGCGGGATAGATCGGGTCCTTCCGCATCGTCACGCAGGTGATGTGGACGGCCGGATACTGATCGGCCAGCGAATAGAAGCCGGTGTGATCCCCGAACGGCCCTTCCGTCACCAGCGGCTCGGCGGGATCGATGTACCCTTCGAGCACGATATCGGCCTCCGCCGGCACCTCGAGATCGCAGGTGACCGCCCGGGCCAACTCCACCGGCGATTTCCGCAAGAAGCCGGCAAACAGGAACTCGTCGATCATCGGCGGGAGCGGCGCCGACGCCGAGTACATCGCCGCGGGATCGCCGCCTAACGCGATGATGACCGGCATTTTCTCGCCTTTTTCGGCCATTTCCCGCCAGTGCGCCGCGCCCACCTTGTGGCGCTGCCAATGCATGGCCACCGTGCTCTTCCCGATGACCTGCACCCGGTACATCCCGACGTTCCGGATCCCGCGGGAGGGATCTTCGGTAATCACCATCGGGAGAGTGAGGTAGGGGCCGCCGTCGCCGGGCCAGGTCACCAGCACCGGCAACTGCGCGAGGTCGACCTCGTCGCCCTGCCGGATCACCTCTTGGCACGACGGCCGCCCGCTCCGGACCTTGGGCGGAAACTTGGCCACCTCCGCCAATTTCGGGAGCATGGCGAGTTTCCCGAAAATCCCCTCGGGCACTTTCAAATTGAGCAACTCGGAAATCCGTCCGCCGATGTCGTCGAGCCGCTCCACCCCGAGCCCGAGGCACATCCGCCGCATCGACCCGAACAAATTGATGCCGACCGGAATCGGAGACCGGGCGCCCGAGTCCAAGATCGGATTCTCGAACAACAACGCCGCCCCCCCGCCCGGCCGCTTCATGACCCGGTCGGCAATCTCCGCCATCTCGAGCCGCGTCCGCACCGGATGCCGAATCCGCACCAACTCCCCAGCCTTCTCAATGGCCGCCACAAACTCCCGCAAACTATCGAGTGCCATCCCCTACTCCCCCCCCGAGTGCCGAGCGCCGAGC
>JANMHX010000329.1:0-6610 GCA_031375485.1 Gemmatimonadota bacterium
GGTGCCCTGGGCCGCGAGGTCGTTCGACCCGGCGCGAGCTGTGGTCCCAAGGGCAACCAGGGCGGAAACGAGGCGCATCGGCGCCGGCCGAAGCCAACGGTAGTCGAACGGTGTGGGTCGCATGCCTATCCTACGAGGCTCCGGCCGGAAGGTTTTCGCCGGGAACCCGGGGACCGCCCGTCGCGGCTGAAGCCTGTTACCTGAGCGCGACCACAATCGTCCGCCCGACGTTCGATGCCAGGCTGAAGGTCTTGAGGGTTCGGCCCCGCTCGGCATCGAAGAGATACCGGAGCCGGTACGGCTTGCCCGGGGCCAAGTCCGGAGCGACCGGTTGCCCGGTGGCGAGGTCGATCAGGTCGCCGCTCCAGTGGAGTTCCTTTCCTTCCAGATCCGTGAGGGCCGGGGTCGCGTACTGGAATCCGAACTTCTCGGGGGCGCGGAGCGCGTTGGTCACGGTCAGGGTCACCGCATAGAACTGCTTGGCGGCCGTCGAGGCGTAGACGCCGTTCCCTGCCGCCGGCTCGACCGATTCCAGCACCATGTCGAACGCCCCGAGATCGAAGGTCTTCCCGATTTGGGTTTCGGCGCGGGCGCCAAGGGTGGTGCCGGTGGCAAAGACCGACGGGATGGGGCCGAGGTCTTTCTGGATGTCGTACCAGCTGTAGCGGCCGCCGCCCCCTTTGACGGCGGCGAACTGTTTGATCGCGCCCTCGGCGGCGATCTCCAACACGGTCACGAACCGGCCCGTCTCTTTGGCTTTCAGGTTGAGGGCGCTGCTCGTCAGGGCGGGGAGGACGAAGCCCTCGCTCGACTTCGGGATGAACCGCCGGCCGGTCTCGAGATAGGGGTTCAGGCTGACCGACTGACCGTTGGTTGGGATTTCGAAGGTCTGGAGGTTGTTGGTGATGGTCCAAGTCAGCACCAGCAGCCGCATCCCGGGGCCGGCCACGATGTTCTTGTCCGCGCCGGCAAACCGGCTCGCCATGGCGACGGCGTCGAGGCTGAACGCCATGGTGCCTTCGAGCCGGTCGATGGGGTAGGTGACACCCAGGGTCGAATTGATCGGCGGCCATTTCGGCTGTTGTTGGCCGGTCGCAGGGGTGAGCGGCGCGATCAGACCACAGAGAAAGAGGGCGGGAAGTATCCGCATATCGGACGTCAGGGAATTCCGCCGGCGAGCACCGGCAGGAGAATCTGTGACGGGTACTTGGCCGAGTGATGGATGGTGTTGGTTGCCGTGACCCAGGCCGTCTCCTCCCAGTTGACTCCACCGGTATTCAGGTTGCGGTCGAACCGGGGAAAATTGCTGCTCGACACTTCCACCCGGATCCGATGCCCCGGCAGGAACACGTTGCTGGTGGCCTGGAGATCGACCTCCACCCGATAGACCCCGTTCGGCTCCATCAGCTTCGGGGTCCGATATCCGTCGCGATAGCGGGCCCGCATGATCCCCTCCTGCAGGTTGTAGGCGGTGCCGTCCGGCAGGACGTCGAGGACCTTGACCGTGAAATCGGTGTCCTTGGCCGAGGAGGAAACATAGAGCGTGGCTTTGATCGGCCCGGTCACCTCGGTCTCCCGGGTCAGCGGCGCCGACGTGTAGACGAGCACATCCTGGCGGGTCTCAATGTCTCGCTGATCGACGGGTCCGGCCGGTTCGTTCGAGAACGTGCAGCAGATCGGTCCCGCTTTCGAGGGGACCGGGGCGCCCGGATCGTAGACGAACCGGTCCGATGCCTCAGTTCGCGGTGCCGCCGCCGACAGCGTGCCCGACCCGTATCGGCTGTTGGCCCGGCCGTCGCTGTGGAAATAGAACCGAGTCGGCTCCACCAACGGAAAGGCCGGCGCCGACTTCCACTGATTCGCACCCATGGCGTAGTACTGGACCTTGGGCATCGTGGTGATCCCGTTGTCGACGCCCTTGAGCCAGTGATCGAACCACTTGAGGTAGGTGCCGAACCAGTCGAACCGGGTGTCGCCGAGGTCGCGCTCGCCGACCACAGTCTTCTCGGCCGACCCCCGCTCCGACCCGCAGTGGGGCGATGGCGAGAGGAGCAGGAACTGGTTGTCGCGCCCTTTCGCGCTCACGGCGTTGGTCCGCATCTGGTTGACCAGTACTCCGGTGAAGCCCACCGCCGGATCGTACCAGGAATTGACGTGCAGCGCGGGCACGTCGAAACTGTCGCTCGGCTCGATGTAGCCGAACCGTTTCCAGAACGGGTCCTCGGGGGGATGGCTGACGAAGTCCCGCCAATCATTCGGTGGCGACCCCGCCAGGTCGTTGATCCCCGCGATCGGGAGGGTGTTGGCGAGGGTTCGGGCGGCCACGTCGGGAACCGTCACCCCGAAGTTGAAGTACGGCGCGTAGGCGAGATACTCGTCCCGGGGTAGAGTTGTCGGGAGTTTGGGGTGACGTTTGATCCCGGCGGTGCGGAACCAGCCGACCAGCGAGATCAGTTCGTTGGCCCCGCCGTTCCAGGCGCCGAAGTAGGTCATGATCCCACCGGCTGCCTGTGGAATGGCCGCGGTGTGGTTGGGATGGCGCATGGCGGCGAGCTGGACTTGGTCTTCGCCCTGATACGAGCAGCCGTAGGTGCCGATCTTCCCAGTCGTCCACGGTTGCGCCGCGATCCAGGTCATCGTGTCGTATCCGTCGTTCCGATCGTTCGCGGAGGTCGTGAACACGCCATCGGACTGGTACTTCCCGCGAACGTCCTGGACCACCACAGCATAGCCGTGCCCCGCAAGCCACGTCGCGACTCCCTTCTCGAGCCGGAAGGTCTTCTTGTTGTAGGGAGTCCGGATCAGTACCGTGGGGAGGCGGCCCTGGAGATCCGCCGGGAAATAGAGATCCGCCGACAGCCTGACGCCGTCGCGCATCGGCGCAAAATGGCTGAGCTCTGTTCGGACCGGGTGAGTGCCCCTGGGAGCGCCCTCGGAAACCGGGGTTCCCTGGGCCACCAGTTGGGTAGCGACGAGGAGCGCCAGGATGGAGAGCGGGATGGGGTGAGCGTGATTGACTCGCAATGGTCGAGGATCCTGTGGATGAGGTTCTGGAACAGATCAGGCTTATGGTTTCCCGGCGGCCACGGGAAGGTCGATTCTCGACCGGTGGTTGCCACCGAAGTGCAGGGTGATCGTGGGGATGAGGTTGTCGGGCGCGTCGGGCCGGTTCGAGGGCGACAGCGCCGGGTGGAGTTCGAACGTCGGCCAGTCGGCGGCGGACACCGAGAGCCGGATCGAGTGGCCGGCCTTGAACCGCCATGCCGTTGGGAAGAGCGCGGTGACGATTTCGTGGGCCTTCCCGTCCGCGAACACCTGGGGATCGTAGTCGGCTTGCCGGAAGCCGTGCCAGGGAAGGCGAGGCTCGACCCGGACGCCTGGGTTGGCGAGGATCTTCTCGTCCGGATTGCGGAGCGTCCGGAAGCCGGCCCGGTGCTGGTACTCGGTAACCAGCACCGCGGTCCCGTCGGGACCGACGTCTTCCAAGTACATGAAGAAGTCGCCGTCCGGGGCCGTCGAGCTGGCCCACAGGCGGACCACGGGGTGGCCGATGACGTCGGTATCACTGCCTAACGGCGCCGAGGTGTAGACGAAGCTCGATTGTTCGAGCGCGTTCCGGATCGGCGGACCATCCGGCACTCCGATCATGAATTGTCGATTCCGGCGAAACGCCGCGATCGGCGGAACTGGCCGCCGGAGGAGAGAGTCGACGGTCGCGATCGGCGCTGCCGGCAGCGGCGGGCCCCAGGCCGAGTAGGCGGAAAAGTCGGCGGTGCGCCGGTCGGAGCCCGGGGCCGGCGCCCGCGGTGCGAGGGAGCTGGAGGAGGCGAGGAAGAGCGACGTGTCCTTCGCGGGCAGCGGCCACGTGCTGTCGTCGCGCCATCCGGCGTTCATGACGAACAGCCGGACCGGAGGCTCGCGGCCAACGCCGTTGTCGATGCCTTTGAGCCAGTGGTCGAACCAACGAAGTTGCTCGTCGCGGTCCTCGCGGTACTGGGCCCCGGCTGTCGTATCGGCGCCGATCAGCGCGGCGAACGAAGGCGAAATGCCCTGGTGGTAGCTGGGTCGCGCCACCAACCGTCCTGGATTGGTGGTGCGGGTCGTCGCGTAGATCTCCGTCGAGCTCAGGACGAAGGCGTCGAACCAGCCGGCGAGGTTCAAGATCGGAACCTTGGAGGCCATGACGTCCGGAAGCCAGGCCCAATTCATCTCGGACGCGGTGAGCCCGTCACCAGGCCGCTTGGTGTCCCAGAAGCGCATCGGGCTCGCGACCGGGTCGCCGTCGTAGGTACCCGGCGCCCCCGCGGGATCGGCAATATGCTGCATCACCGCGGCCAGGTAGTAATGCTGGGTCCGGGCCACTCCGTCAGCGTACTTGGGCGCTGGCCCGCTTCCGATCGGCCAGCGGTAGTCATCGGAGAAGCGCCCGTTGCCGTTCAGGTCGAGCGGGATCTCGTCGGCCACCTCGCCGTCGCCATCCTCATCGATGACCGGTGGCGTCGGCGCGATCGGGAAGCCGGGGAAGACGGCGCTTCGGTTGGTGTGGTAGGTGATCGCGGTCCAGATCTGGAGGAACGCGTAGTTGTAAATCCCCCCCGGCCGGTTGATGAACCCGTCCCAGCCCGGGTGCGATGGAGCGATCGCCTTCAGGGCCTTCGGCGCCTTCGACGCGACGGCAAGCTGGGTCCAGGCCTCGTACGAGCCGCCACGCATTCCGACGGTGCCATCCGACCACGGTTGCGCGGCGATCCAGTCGACCAGCTCTTTGCCGTCCTCGCGGGCCCGTCGCTCCATCAGATTGATCCACCCGAACGAGGCACCGGTGCCCCGCATGTCGGCACTGACGAGGGCGTACCCACGCTCGAGGAAGAAGGCCTCGACCGGCACCTTGCCGGTCTTCGGGTCGAGAAAGGACCGGCCGTAGGGCGTGTACCGGAAGATCGTCGGGAAGCGGGTCGGCGTTGGTCCCTGACCCTGCCAGCCGGTCGGCACCACCCAGTCGACGGCGAGCTTGGTGCCATCAGGCATGGTGACGAACGTGGCGGTCCGGGCCGAACCCGACCAAACCGGTTGGCTCGACGCAGGCCCGAGGGAAGCGGCTCCGACACCGATGAGCAGGAAGCCACCGAAGATCATGCCCATGCGATCGCCCTTGAAGTTGATCGCCCGCAATGTACGCCGTTGGCCCGTATATTTGGAGCCGAGTTGGCCACCAAACCGACTCATCCATCGTTTACCTGAGGATCGGACGCCACGCTCGCCACCCACGGCCACCAGGGAGCCCCCCGGGGTTCGAGCGCCTTTGCGCTACGGGTTCAAGTTGTTGGCCGCAACGCGGTGGGCCCCTTCGTCGTTGACGACCAGCGTCCGCAACATGCGCGAAAAGGTTGGCTGCATCGCGTCATAGCTGCCGCCTGGGTAGGTAAACAGGACATAGACGACGTGTCCGTCGGGCAGGCCTCGGGTGTGCAAGGTCACCCGCTCTTCTTCTCCCGTTACCGGCGAGATCCCGGACAGGAGCACCGAGAATCCCGGCGCGGCGTCGATGCGCTCGGGGCGCGCTGGCCCGGCCTCGGCGCTCAAATAGGAATTGGAGGACAGGATCGTGCTCACCAGGTCATCGGTGGCATCCTGGAGCGCCATGGGCGGCGTGGTCCGGTCCTCGAACGGCACATAGCTCCGCCGCAAGTTGCTGCGCCAGCGATCTTGCGTGCCCGCGAACGGCGCATAGTGATTGACGATCACCCCGGCGAGCAAGACCTGCCGGCCGTCGCTTCGGGTGATGACCCCGCCCACCGGCGCCATCGACACCGCCTGTCCCGACGGATAGGCGTTCCAGTTGTCAGGATAGTCCATCGCGAAGAGGCCGCCAGGCTGCTCGAAGCGCAGGAAGCGGGACGAAGGAGGATCCAGGCGGGCGACCACCTGCCCGCCGACCAGCGTGTCGAGTGCCGGCGAAGGGTTCGACTGCGCTACGACCTGCTGCGAGCCCGCCGCGGGGAGGCCACGCAGTCGGGAGCGGATCCCGTCGAAGCCCCCAAGGACCGTGGTTTTTCCCCCGCCGAGCGACGCCGCCTGCGACCGGATCCGAGCTTCACGGTCAGCCGAGGACGGGTGGTCGCTCAAGAATTGC
Organism: Gemmatimonadota bacterium; assembly: GCA_031375485.1. Lineage (GTDB taxonomy): Bacteria > Gemmatimonadota > Gemmatimonadetes > Gemmatimonadales > GWC2-71-9 > SHZU01. Next base: position 6,134 of record JANMHX010000329.1, read on the forward strand.
TCCACCTTGCCCGGGTTGGTGGTCTGCTGGCCGCGCAGCAACTCGAACAGGCTGGCCATGGCTAGTGGGTCGTACCCCGCGCGGGCCATGATCTGCGCCCCGACCATGTCGGCCTGATACTCGTCGTCGCGGCTGAATTTGAGGAACATCACGTTCAGGCCGACGCCGCCGATGGCATTCACCACGTTCGACGTACTGGCGGACCTACCCAGCAATCCGCCCAGGATGCCGAGTCCGGATTGGGCCAGATAGGCCTTGGACGCCTGGTGGGTTCCGTGGCGCAGCGCCACATGCGACATCTCGTGGGCAAGCACCCCGGCAAGCTCCGCTTCGCTGCGGGCCGTTTCGAGCAAGCCGCGATAGACATACATGGGACCCCCGGGCAGGGCGAACGCGTTGACCTCGGCAGCATTCACTGCCTTGATCTGATAGGAGTATTTCGCTCCAGGCGCGTAGGCGGCCAGCCGGGTCACGATG
>JANMHX010000340.1:0-8736 GCA_031375485.1 Gemmatimonadota bacterium
CGGCGTTCTTCGGGTGGAGGAGCCAACCCTGCACCGTGAAGGCATCGCTCGTCCAATGGAGATTGTCGTGCCCGCCGACGACCGGGACGAGTCCGTCATTGACCCGGGTGACCTGGGCCCATTGGCCGGTCGGTCCGGCCCAGATTTCCGGCGGGCGCTCGAACGAATGGCGGATCAGGGCCGAGGTCTGGCCGTCTGCCGACAGGGCCAGACTCCCGACGTTGACCCCGGGCACGGCGCTGATGCTTTCGCTGGCTTGCCAGAGGAGGGTGGCGCCGCCGGTTCCCGGGTCCACTGCCCCGACGGCGCTCCCGCCATCGGCCCAGGCGGTGAAGAGAATTCGGTTCGACTCGGCGGTCCAGGCCAGCCAGTTCGGCGAGACCCGAATCCCGGGCGTCAGGTTCCGGGGCGGACCGCCGGCGGCATCGATCACGTAGACATCGCCCCCGGGCACGCCTTCGTCGCTCATCAATCCGCCGACGTAGGCGATCCGGTTCCCATCCGGCGACCACCGGGGCGAGGCGATCTGCATCCCCGGCTTGCCTAACGACCGGGCCCCGGCGCCGCTCGCGGACATGATCCAGATCTCGTCGGTGTACCAGCCGCTGTCCCCCGGGCCGGGGGCGGCCGCGGCCAGCAACCGGGAGCCGTCCGGTGACCAGCCGAATTCATGCACGTAGAGATCCGGCGGGGACACCTGACGCACCCCGCCGGTCTCGAGATCCACGGCCGCGATCCGTTGGATGTCGAACTGGCGCCCGATCAATCCGGTATCGCGGGCCTGCGGGGCCAGCGGTCCCGAGGCTCGGGTCGGTCGTTCGGTGTTGAGCAACCCGATCGTCCGCCCATCGGGGGACCACCGGAGCCCGGCCGTGTTGCCGCGAAGCCAGGCTACTCGTCGGCTCGCACCGGTTGCCTTCGTCACGAGGTACAGCGCCGGCCGGCCCGCCGACTCGGCCAGCAGAGCCAACCGGGCCCCGTCCGGCGACCACGCCAGGTCCCGTTCGGTGCCCAACGCCCCGGGGATCGTGATCCGCCGGGCTCGGCCGCCCGCCACCAAACCAACATTGACCCCGGCCCCATCAGCCCGATCCCTCGGACCGATCCACGCCAGGGCCGTCCCGTCGGGTGTTAGAGCCAGGTCCCGAAACGACCGTGCTTCCCTCGCGGCACCGGGCCGCTGGGCGGTGGCGGGCGCGGCAGAGGCGAGCGTGAGAGCAATCCCGAGCGAGCGGCAAAGAGCGGTCATGAATCAGGCCGGGCGTAAAGGGGAGAAAAACAGTTGGGGCGAGCTTCCGCCCGCCCCAACTTTACCGCATCGACTTCCGGACCAAAACCCTCAGGGCGTGTCGACAGTGCAGTCAGACGCCTTGTAGTTCGGGTTGTTCTCTTCCGGCTGGGGCACGACCAAAGCAGCTTGGCCACCCCGAGTCAGACCCTGCTTGTGGTACGCCCCGGTCGGGTAGACCGACTCTTCCGCCCGGCCGTACTGGCGGACCAACCGGCGAAGGTCGCCGAGCCGGTGACCGGTCAGGTACATCCAGAACGCCCGCTCGCGGAAGGTCAGATCGACCCGCGCCGTCTGGGTGCCGGGATCGGTGAGCGGCGTGAGTGCCGCCACCGTGGCCCGAGCATCATTGAGCTTCTGCAACCAGAGCGACACGTTGCTGGCCTGGAGAGCCGCCTCAGCTTCGATCAGTCGGGCCTCCACACCGGTCGCCATTTCCACCGGCGAGTCGATGACCGGGAACTTCTTCTGGACCACCATCGGGGTGACGCCATCGTTCCGGGACGGACCCGTCGCCGTCAGCGGAATCCGCGGGTCGGCGGCGCTGGCGAACGGCAGGCCGTTGGTTCCTTCCCGATCCGGGACCGAGTAGATGTCGCTCGCCGTCTGGAGCTGAATTTGGTTGGACTGACGGGCCGGCGGCGCCGCATGGATGAAGTTGTAGACGTAGCCGGTCGGTACCGCCGCCACGGCCGTGGCCGCTTGGGCATACTGGCCCTGATTGAGCAAAGCCCGGCCCCGCAGCACCGCGACCAGATTCTGGATTCGGGCATCGCCACCGGTGTTGCTGGAGGCGGTCGTCAGCCGTTCGATCGCCCGGGTGAACAGCTGGGCGGTGGTGAACGGCGTTCCCAGTGCGACAGCCGGGTCGCGCTCGGAAATCGGGGTGCCGGAGCAGAACATCTCCCCGAACATCACGTAGCTCAAACCGGCCAGCGCATACAGTTCACCGGTTCGGGCGTCATTGGCCGGCAACGCCCGAGCGGCGCCCTCGAGGGCAGTCCGGGCGCGTTGCAGGGCCAGGAATGGCCCGGTTCCCGCTACCGCGACGCTGTTGGTACTCAGGACGCCGCGAAGATCCCACTCGCGGACGGCCGGCGGCGTGCTCGAGTGCATCAACTCGTCGGCGAACAGGCCGCCGAAGAGCACCAACCCACTGGCGCCGGTCGTGGCAAACACGATGTCCGACACGGCTCCCGCGTACCGGGATGCTTGCCCTTCCGGCGTCTCCAATTTATCCGGCGTGATCACGTCCGGGGTGTCCGGTCGGAGGATGTCGTCCTTCGAGCAGGCCGACACGAAGCCGGCGAGGAGCAAGGCGCTCCCGGCCACTCGGGCCATCCTCGTGAATCTGCTGGTCATGATCCGAATTTCCTTTTGATTTGGCATCGTTAGAAGCCAAGGTTGACGCGCAGGATGCCGATCAACGGCTGGGCCTGCTGGACGAAGTTGTAGTTCGGGCCGTCGCCGGATTGGGTGTTGTTTTCCGGATCCCAGCTCGTGAAGCCGAACTTCTTGAGCCAGAGGTTCCGGCCGGTCAACGTGATGTTCATCGTCCGCGCGCCAAGGACGCCGGCCAACGCCTTGCTGGCGGTATAGGTGATCGAGGCCTCGCGGAGCCGAAGGTGCTCGGCATTCTCGGCGTAGGCCCCGAAGGCCCGCGGACCCGCTATGGCCTTGGCTTGTTCCTTGAGTGACACCGCCGGGTCGTGCAGGGCCTGGCAGTTCACCTGGAAGGCGCACTGGAACAAGCCGTTCACGTTGTGGGTGACGTAGCCGCCGCGGTAATCGAACTGCCCGCCAATCCGGATCTTGTTGTTGAACAGGCCCAAGCTGGTGTTGACCGCCAGGTTCCGGGTCGGCACCGTGGAGCCGTGGAACATCAGGGTGTCGGTCACCGTGATCTCGGACGGATCGATGGCGCCGTCGCCATTCTTATCCGAGAAGGCGGTCAAACCCTGCCACCAGAGCCCGAACATCGGATAGCCGGGGGTGTTCTTGAACCCGAACCCAACGATCGGCGGAACCCCGGGAGCCAAGGACACCAGCCGGTTCTTATTGCCGGAGGCTTCGACCTGAACGTCCCAGGTCACTTTCTTGGTCTCGATGACGCGGGCGTTGATGGAGATTTCAATTCCCTTGTTGCTGACCACGCCGACGTTCTCGAGCCGGCTGGCGACGCCGCCGAGCGAGAACGGCTGGGTCCGGAGGACCAATGCGTCGTTGGTCTTCTTGTCGTACAGCGTGAACTCGAGGTTGACCCGGTTGTTCAGGAAGCCGGCGTCGAAGCCGGTCTCAATTTCCCGGGAGCGTTCCGGCTTCAGGTTGGGATCGCCCAGACCGCCGAGTGTCACACCAGGCACCGACGGCTGTCCGAAGATCGACGCGGTCACCGGGGTAGCATAGGTCAAGGCATCGAGCGGTCGGGGGGACTGACCGGTCGCGCCGTACGCCGCCCGGACCCGGAAGCTGTTGACCAACCCGCCATCCTTCGGCTCCATGACCACCCACGAGCCGGACACCTTCGGGTAGTAGGCCGACCGAGCCGCCGCACCGAACGCGCTGTTATCGTCGATTCGAAGGGCGCCGGTCAAGAAGAGCCGGTCGTCGAGGCTCACCTGCTGCTCGACATACGTCCCGAAGGTGATGACGTCCGCGGTGCCTTCCGTCAACGACTTCTGGGCCCCGGCCGACAGGGAGATGATCCCGGGGGGCAGGATGTCCGCTTGGGCGTTGACGACGAACAGCTTGTCATGGTTGTACTGGGCGCCGACCGAGGTCTTGGCCCCGATCCGGCTGGTCAGCGAGTACTGCGCCGTGCTGTTGAGGTCGACCGTGTACTTGGTGTCGACGGCTTTGTTGAAGGTCCGTTTGCCCTGGTTTTCGGTGCCGCAGGTCAAGCAACCCTGGCCCCGGAGCACGTTCTGCTCGTCGGCGTAGGTCAGGTAGTCGATGCCGAACGTGCCGCGGCTCGACAGCCACGAGAACGGCCGCCAGTTAATGGTGCCGCTGTTGATGAAGTGGTCGTTCTTCCGGTAGGTCTCTTCCCCGACCGAGTTGGCCGGCCGCGAGAACCCATAGCCGCCCGTAGCCGCGAACACCGCCGGATTGGCTGAGCCGAACAACGCCGTTCCGATCATCGACTGGAAGTTGTCGCCGGTCTGGGGCAACCGGATGTTGTTGACGATGAAACCCGACGACACCGCTACTTCGACGTTGCTCCGCGGGCTCGCGTTCAGGTTGATCCGGAAATTGTACTTGTTGAAATGGTTCGGGCGGGTCTGAGAGTGCGGCAGATCCTCGATGCTGCTGAGGCCTCGCTTGGTGGCCAAGAAGTCCGACTCGACGTCGGAGAGCTTCAGGACCCCGGTCTCGAGTTCCGACTCGGCCGACACGAAATACCGCATCACGTCGGTTCCGCCGGCCACACTGGCGCCGACTTGGTTCCGGAAACCAGTGGTAAACGGAGTGGTGCCCGGCTCATTCATGAGCTCGAGCTTGTAGCGCTGCTCCACCGCGCAGACGCCGGTCTTTTCCTGCCACGTGAAGCAGTCGGCATTGGCCCCGACCCGCTTGTTGAAATAGGTGCCGGGATACTTGTAGGTGTCCTCGATGGCCCCGCCCTCGAGCCACGTGTTCCAGAGCGGCGCGCCGGCCCGGCCCCGCTTGGTGGTCACCCGGATCACCCCGTTGGCCGCCTGGGTGCCGTACAACGTGGCCGCTGAGGGGCCCTTCACGATTTCGATGTTCTCGATCTCTTCAGGATTGAGATCGTTGAGCTTCGACACCGTGCTGCCGCCGACGAACGCGCCCGCGGGCGCATCCGCCGCCACCCGGATGCCATCGATGTAGAGCAGCGGATCGTTCGACAACGACACCGAGCTCAAACCGCGGATCCGAATCCGGGCCCCGGTGCCGCTGGTGCCGTTGCTCTGGAGGACGCTCACGCCGGCCACCCGGCCGCTCAACACCTGCGCCAAGTTGGTGGTCGGCGCGGTCTCGACCAATTGCGCCGCTTGGATCTTGCCGACCGTGTTCCCAAGTTCGCGGGTCGCTTGTTCACCGGTGGCCGTGGTCACGATCTCTTCGAGCTGGAACGGAACCGCCTTGAGGGTCCAGTCCAGAGTCGTGTTGCCGGCCGGCCCGACGGTCAACTGCTTGGTTTGGGAGCCGTACCCGAGCATGAAGACCCGGAACGTATGGGGACCGCTGGTAACACCCCGAATGGTGTACTGGCCCTGCTGGTTGGTCACGGCGTACACCTGCTGGGTCGTGGCCTGAACCCGGGCCCCGACCAACGGCTGGCCGTTCGATTCATCGGTGACCTTGCCGGACACCGTGGCTTGTTGCGCGGCCGCCTGGCTCGTAACCAGGAGACCGAGTGCGAGCGCCAGAGCGCTTCGCATCCATCGCATGACTGAACGTCGCATGAAATCCCTCGTGAGGTGTTGATCTACCCGCCGACCACCAAGACTCTTCCGTGCATGAAGCTGGAAGTATTCCGCGTAACCAAGCCCAGCAACTTATTCACCATGAACGACTTACGGTTCTTCGAGATCCCGCCGTGTCAAATCACCACGCGTCAAATCGACGCGCCCGGCCCCGAACCAAGGACGAGTTCGCCTGCTCAAAATGATGGCGTATGGATACAAATAACGATACGAGATTAATTCACGATCCGCAAGTCGGGATTCGGCCAGGCTGGGGATTGATCAGTAGACACCGGGCCGCCCCTGACCGTAGTTTCCCCCGATGCAACTCCTTGGAAAAACCGCGCTGGTCTGCGGGAGTACGCAGGGGATCGGGCTCGCGGCCGCGATGGCCCTGGCCGAGTCCGGCGCCAATGTCGTCCTGATGGCTCGAAATGAGGAGCGATTGGCCGCTACCCTGAGCCGGCTTCCCCGCCCCGCCCAAAGCCAACAGCATGCGACCCTCTCCGCCGATTTTAGTCAGCCGGCCAACGCCGCGGCCGCGGTCGACCGGTGGCTTGCCGGCGGTGATCCCATTCACATCCTGGTCAACAACAGCGGGGGCCCCCCGGGCGGGCCGATCGTCGCGGCAACGGCCGAGGCCTTTGTCACCGCGTTCCAGAGCCTGCTGGTCACCAGTCACCTGATTTCCCAAGCTGTGGTCCCCGGTATGAAGGCCGCCGGCTATGGCCGGATCATCAACGTGGTGTCCACCTCGGTCCGGCAACCCCTGAAGGGGCTCGGCGTTTCCAACACCGTCCGCGGCGCCGTCGCCAGTTGGGCCAAGACCCTGGCCGGCGAGCTCGGCCCCTTCGGCATCACGGTCAACAACATCCTCCCTGGCGCCACCCGCACCGGCCGGCTCGACGCCGTGATCGACAACCGCGCCCAGGCCACCGGCCACCCGCGCGAAAAGGTCGAAGCCGAAATGCTCGCCGAAATCCCCTTGGCCCGCTTCGCCGCCCCCGAAGAAATCGCCCACGCCATCCGGTTCCTCGCGAGCCCCGACGCCGCCTACATCACCGGCGTCAGCCTCCCGGTCGACGGCGGCCGAATCTCCAGCCTATGACCCGCCGAGTGCCGAGCGCCGAGCGCCGAGTGCCGAGTGTCCCGAACTACATCAACGGAGCCCTCGTCCCCCCGGCCGCCGGCCGCTACCTCGACAACATCGACCCGGCCACTGGAGACGTCATTTCCCAGGTGCCGGACAGCGATGCCACGGACGTGGCATGCGCGGCGGCCGCGGCGGTGGCCGCGTTCCGGCCCTGGGCCGAATTGCCGACCGCGGAACGGTCCCGATACCTCGTCCGGATCGCCGATCAGATCGAGGCCCGCCTCGCCGAGTTTGCCCGGGCCGAGTCAATCGACACCGGCAAGCCGCTATCCCTCGCCACCACCCTCGATATCCCGCGCGCGGCGGCGAACTTCCGGTTCTTTGCCACGGCCATTCTCCATACGGCGGCCGAAAGCCACGCCACCGACTACTCAGCCATCAACTACACGCTCCGCCGCCCCCGCGGCGTGGCGGGCCTGATCTCGCCGTGGAATCTGCCGCTCTATTTGTTGTCCTGGAAAATCGCGCCGGCTATCGCGACGGGGAACACCGCGGTTGCCAAACCTTCGGAACTGACACCGACGACCGCCGCCCTGCTCGCGGAAGTGTGCCAAGAGGTCGGGCTGCCGCCGGGCGTCTTGAATCTGGTCCACGGCCTCGGCGCCTCGGCCGGCGCCGCGATCGTCGCCCACCCGGCGGTCAAGACGATCTCGTTCACCGGCGGTACGGCCACCGGCGCCACGATCGCCCGGAGCGCCGCTCCGGTTTTCAAGAAGCTGACTCTCGAACTCGGCGGGAAGAATCCGACGATCGTCTTTGGCGACACCGACCTCGACCAACATCTCGGATCGATCGTCCGCTCGTCGTTTGCCAATCAGGGCGAGATCTGCCTCTGCGGTTCACGAATCTTGGTCGAGGAATCACTGTACCCACGATTTCTCGACCGGTTCACGGCAGCGGTCAGCGCCTTGAAGATCGGCGACCCGCTCGAGGCGGGCACCGATCTCGGACCGTTGATCAGTGCCGGTCATCGCGACAAGGTGATGGGATACATCGCGCTGGCTCGATCGGAAGGCGGCGTGATCATGACCGGCGGGGGAGCGCCCGCCGCGGTGCCGGCCCGATGCGCCAACGGCTACTACGTGGCGCCGACCGTGATCGCCAACCTCCCGATGGCCTGCCGCACCAACCAGGAAGAGATCTTTGGGCCGGTGGTGACCGTGATGCCGTTCCGGGACGAAGCCCACGCCATCGAGCTCGCCAATGACAGTCCGTATGGCCTGGCCGCTTCGCTGTGGACCAATGATCTGACCCGGGCCCACCGAGTGGCCGAGCAGGTCCAATGCGGCACCATCTGGGTCAACTGTTGGTTGCTCCGGGATCTCCGAGTGCCCTTCGGCGGCATGCGCCAGAGCGGGGTGGGCCGGGAGGGCGGCGACGAGGCGATTCGGTTCTTCACCGAACCCAAGAACGTCTGTATCAAACTCTAGCCAGGCTCTGACCCATGTCGGACACCATCCGTTCGGACCGCGCCCCCGCCCCCGTCGGCGCCTACCCCCACGCCCGTCGGGTCGGCAACCTGCTGTTTCTGTCCGGGATCGGATCTCGGGTCCCCGGCACCAACGAGATCCCCGGCAACGTGGTCGATGCCTCCGGCGCCGTGGTGGCCCACGACATCGTCAAACAAACTCACCAGGTCCTGGCCAACATCCGGACCATCCTGGAAGACGCCGGCTCGAGCCTCGAGGAGATCGTCGACATCACCGTCTTCCTCACCGACATGCAGCACGATTTCCAAGCCTTCAACCAAGTCTACGCCGAGTATTTCACCTCAAACCAACCGACCCGGACCACGGTCCAGGTCGGCGCCCTCCCGACCCCGATCGCCATCGAGTTGAAGGTGATCTCGGCACTCGGCGCTCGGC
>JANMHX010000376.1:0-3087 GCA_031375485.1 Gemmatimonadota bacterium
GTGTTGTGGAAAAAATACTGACCCTGTTCCGGGAGGCCTGGGCGGACCATATCCGCTTCGAACCCGACATCACCGGCTTCGAATCCACCCCGGAAATGCTCCAAATCGCCTCGCTCGAAGACAATGTGCTCGTCGTCAACCTCGAGGTCCGGGCCGGCCAGTTTTCGGCGGTCGTCGGGGTCTGCATTCCGTTGCTCGCGCTCGAGGCATTCCTTGGCGACAAGAGTGCGGGCCGCGGCCCCACCAGCCGCCAGCCGGTGACGCCGGTGCAACGGGCCACGGTCGAGACCGCCGTTCGGGGGTCGCAAGTCGACGTCGTGGCCCGGTTCCCGATGCTCCGCCTGGCCGCCCGTGAGGTGGCCGCCCTCAGGGTCGGGCAAATCATTCAGACCACCCAACCGATCGACGGCCCCGTCGAGCTCCATGTCAACGGCACCCGGCGATTTGTCGGTCAAATCGGCCAATACCGCCGGATGCTCGGGCTTCGGATCACTGACACGGTGACCACGGGTTCAGGGTCGGCCACGCCGCGCACCAGCCGGGGGAGGATTCAATAATGGACTCACCAATGGACAAAGGAATGGCTGCTTTGAAGGATCTAGGCGGGGGGACCGGCGCGAGCGCCGGTCCGCAGTCGCTCGACACGTTGCTCGACATGTCGCTGCCGGTGTCGATCGAATTTGGGCGGACATCCATGACCGTGCAGGAGGTGCTGGCGCTCAGCATGGGCTCGGTCATTCAACTCGAACGGATGGTCGGCGAGCCGATCGACATCTTCGTCAGCGATCGGAAACTCGCCGAGGGCGAAGTGGTCGTCATCGGCGAACATTTTGCGGTCCGGATTACTCGCATCCTGGCCGATCAGGAGCCTGAGGCCACCTGATGGGTGAGGGCTTGCTCGGCCTCTTCGGGGCCACTGCCATTACCGTGGGCCTGCTGTTGATTGCTCTCCGGCTCCTCAAGCGCCTCGATCGTCGATCGGTCGGCAACGGCCGGGTCCCGATCCGGATTCTGGACCGGTTGCCGCTCGGGGCGAAACAAGGCCTGGTCCTGGTCCAAATCGGCCGGCGGGTCTTGGTCTTGAGTTCGGCGGAGCAGGGTCCCCGGCTCCTTACGGAACTCCGCGGCGAAGATCGGTTGGCGGCGCTTGACGTCGAAAAGCCCGAGCCGAATTCGAAGAAAGATCCGGAGCTTCGGCGGCTGCTGTCGCGGTTGACGCTGTCTTTGCTGGTGGCCTTCGCGGCCGGATCCGGGCCGCTGCTGGCCCAAGCCCCGAAGCCGCCGGCCGGGAGGGCGGTGGCGATTTCGCCGCCGACGTCGGGGGCCCCGGCCAAACCGGCCGCCTCCGCCGGGGGGGCAGCGTCGGCTCCCCGGATTGACGGCCCGGCGGCCCCGGTGGTCGATGTGCGGATCGGCTCCGGGGCCGATCAGCTCAAGATGAGCGGCACCGTTGGCCTGGTCGTCTTCATGGGAGCGCTCACGCTCCTCCCCGCGGTCGTGTTACTCATGACCAGCTTCACTCGGATCCTCGTCGTCCTCCACTTTCTCCGGTCGGCCATTGGGACCCAGGGTAGCCCCCCGGGCCAGCTGCTGGTGGCGATCGCGGTCTTGTTGAGCGGCGTCGTGATGCACCCGGTGATCGAAGAGGCCAACAAAGTCGCGATCCAACCGTACTTCGATGGCAAGATCGAGCAGGCTGAGGCCTACCGGCTCGGCGTCCAGCCGTTTCGGCGTTTCATGCTGGCCAACGTGCGCGAGAAGGACCTGGCCTCGTTCACCAGCATGAGCGGTATCGAGGCCTCGACCGAGGACGATATTCCGACGCTCACCATCGTCACCGCCTTCGTCACCAGCGAGCTCCAGACCGCCTTCTGGATGGGGTTCGTGATTTTCCTGCCATTCGTCGTCGTCGATCTTCTGGTCGCGACCGCGCTGATGAGCCTCGGCATGTTCATGGTGCCGCCGGTCATGATTTCGCTCCCGTTCAAACTCCTGCTCTTCGTGCTGGCCGACGGCTGGGCCCTCATTGGCCAGAACCTCGTCGCGAGCTTCACGCGGTAATCCGATGAGCGCATCCTACGCCGCCGAACTGATCCGGCAAGCCGTCATGCTGACTCTGGTGACGGCCGCGCCCTTGCTCCTGTCGGCGCTGGTCGTCGGGCTCTTGGTGACGCTCATCCAGGCCGTGACGCAGCTGCAGGAACAGACCCTGACGTTCTTGCCCAAGCTCGTGACGATGGCGGGGATCTTCGTGCTAGTGTTGCCGTGGTTGCTCCGCAAACTGACCGAGTTCCTGGTCGTCACGCTCCAGACCCTGCCTTCGGTCGGGGGCTGACCATGGAAACCGCGATGTCGACTCTCCTGGCCCCCGGCAGCTGGCCGGCCTTTGTCTTGATCTCGGCCCGGCTCTCCGGGTTGATGCTGCTCGCCCCGTTCTGGTCGATGGTGTCGATTCCCCGATCGGTCAAAGGCGCCGTGATCGTCGTGTTGGCTGCCGTCCTGGTGCCCACCGCGGCCAAACCGGCCTTTCCTGACCACGTGCTGGGTTTCCCCTTGCCGGTGATGATGGAGTTTACCCTCGGCCTCGGCATCGGCCTCGCGGCGGCGGTGGTCATCCACGCCTTGATGCTTGCCAGCGAAGTGGTGGCGCTCCAAACCGGACTCTCGCTTGGGCAGGTGCTCACCCCCAACATCGACACCGGCGGCCCCGCACTCGGCCAGATCTACGGCCTCTTGGGGCTGGCCGTGTTCGTGGCGACAGGCGGGCCGACCATGATGATCGAGGCTGTGGCTCGGTCGGTCATCCAGCATCCGCCCGGGGCCATGATCTCCTTCGCCGAGGGCCCGATGGTTTTGTTGCGCCTGACCGGCGCCGTCTTCGGCTATGCGGTCCAAATCGCGGCCCCGGTGATGGTCGCGCTCACGGTCACCAACGTCGCGATGGCGATCCTCAGCCGGGCGGTTCCGCAACTCAATGCCATGGCGATGTCGTTTGCGGTCACCCTGGGTGTCGGGCTCGTGATCATCGGGTTGTCACTCCCGAGCCTGATCCGGGTGCTCGGGCGGTGGTTTGGATCGGTCGGCGCC
>JANMHX010000002.1:0-59391 GCA_031375485.1 Gemmatimonadota bacterium
CCAAGATCGGGGCGCGGCCGCGCCTTGTCAAACCGGAGCGCCGGGCGCCTGTCCGCCTGCAACCACGTGTTAGGCGACAGCCCGGGAACGGAGCGCCGATCGGGAGCGGGCACTCGCGACGACGAAGCCGGCTGGCCAGCCGAGCGCAGAGCCGAAACCCTGGCTCGATGGGCCGTTGACGCCGATCGTGGCGGAGCGGTCCGGCGCCGCTCGAACGTCGCGGCGGACAGGGGCGGTCGCTGCGGCCTCCGCGAGGTGTGTCGGTGGCCCGCCTGGCAACTGCCGTCGGCGACCGCCCCAGAGCCCGCCGCCGGACCGTGGGGCACGGATGGCTCCCCGGCCCGGCGAGCTGATGCCGCGATGGTGCCCGGGCGAAGCGCATAGGGGTGACGGCCGACTGAACCGGTTGTGATCGCCGCCGGAAGGGTCGCTTACTTCAATTGGTTTGGTGGGATGTCGCCTAACGATTGCGGTTCAACGGCAGGCGCCGCACCGATCTGAGCGGCCGCGCCATCCTGAGCCAAGATCGGGGCGCGGCCGCGCCTTGTCAAACCAGAGGCTCGGGCGCCTGTCCGATGCAACCGCGGGTTAGGCATCAGCCCGGGAGCGGAGCGCCGGTCGGGAGCGGAAACCCGCGACGACGACCCCAGTCAGCCGGCCCAGCACCAAGCCGAAACCCCGGCTCGCCGGGCCGTGGCGGCGATCCTCGCAGGGCGGTCCGGCGCCACCCGACCGCTGCCGTGGACGGGGGCGGTCGCTGCGGCCCCCGCGAGGCAGTCGGCAATCCGCGTGGCAACTGCCGTCGGCGGCCGCCCCGACCCCGGCCGCCGGACCGTTGGGGCACCGATGGCTCCCCGGCCCGGCGAGCTGATGCCACGATGGCGCCCGGGCGGAGCACGATCGGATGATGGTCGACCGAACCCGGTCGCGATCGTCGTGGGAAAGGCCGTTCACTTCAAATCGTGTGGGTGGGATGATGCCTAACGCCCTATGCTTCAGCGGCGGGCGCCACTCGGGGTCGAGCGGCCGCGCCATCCACCCATCAACATCGGGGCGCGGCCGCGACTTGTCAAATCGGAGCATCGGGCGCCCGTCCGTCTGCAAGCATTGGTTAGGCCGCAACGGCGCGTGCACTCGCGGAATGATCAAGCAGCGATTCGCTGTCGAGCCGCCGGAAAGACCCAAGCGGTGTAGCCGACGGGGAGAGCGGCGCGCCGCGCCGTGCGCCTCACCCATCCCCAAAGTGTGTCGACGAGCTTCCGGAACTCCTCGGCGTCGTACTCGGGCGAGCCGGAGAAACCGCTTGCCCAGTATAACCGGCCCGGTTCTGTACCCGACAGAGGTGGCCTGGAGTATTCGATAACAGGAGCCCTACTGCCATTGGCTACGTAGTACGCCCCGGTCGTTGCACGTTGGTACTTAGGGGCCCAGGGGAAATTCGTGGGCCACATAGTGAAGAAGAGGTGCCCCGGGCCGGCTGGGGGCAACTCGTCAACCCATAGTTCATCGGGGCTCTGGGCGAACGCCTCGAAGATCCGGAGCGCACCGAGGCTGCGCAGGTATTGAACGAGCGCAGCCTCATCTGGCGCGTCTAGCACCACGGGGAGTTGGCGGCCCAATTGGTACTCCGGGTTGCGGCCTAACCTGTACTTATCGTGCTGCTTCGGTCCAGGACCCTCAAGCTAACACCTTGCCCTAGCTCCCACCCAGTAGGTCCGCTGGGCTCCGAACTCCGAGCCCTCCCTTGTTCAGAACGTGAGTGTAGATCATCGTCGTCGCCACGTTGCGGTGGCCCAAGAGCTGTTGGATCGTTCGGATGTCATGCCCACTTTCGAGCAGGTGGGTTGCAAAGGAGTGTCGAAAAGTATGACAGGTGGCCCGCTTGGAGATATCAGCCTTTCGGACCGCGGCCTTCACCGCTCGCTGGACGGTGCTTTCGTGGAGATGATGACGGCGAACCACCCCGGTCTCCCGATCGGCGTAACAACCCGCCGCCGGGAATACCCACTGCCAGGCCCACTCCCGCCCGGCTTTCGGATACTTCCGCGCCAGCGCCCCCGGCAGGATGACCTCGCCGGCTCCGGCATCCAGGTCACGCCGGTGGATCCGGCGCACCTCCTGCAAGTGCTGGGTGAGCTTTGGCACCAACGACTTAGGGATCATCGTGACTCTGGCTCCGCCCCCCTTGGTGGTCCGGAGGCGGATCTCACCGCGGGCAAGATCAAGATCCTTGACCCGAAGGGTCAAACACTCCATCAACCGAAGGCCGCTCCCGTAGAGCAACATGGCCACCAACCAGTACACCCCATCCAACTGATTCATCACCGCGCTCACTTCGGCCGCGCTCAGAACAACCGGCATCCGGGCCCGGGACTGGGCCCACCGCATCTCGCCCAGCCGACCCAGGGGCCGGCCGAGTACTGTTGAGTAAAGAAACAGGAGAGCGCAAAGGGCCTGGGTCTGGGTCGACGCCGAGACTTTCCGCTCGGACGCCAAATGGGTCAGGAAGGCGGCGACCTCGACTTCGCCCAGGTCACGAGGATGCCGAGTGCCGTGATGGCGGATGAACCGAAGGATCCAGCTCCGGTAAACTTGCTCGGTTCGCGGGCTAAGTCGCCGAAACCGGGCCTTATCATGGACAGTTTGCAGTAATACAGACTTAGGCGACATGGGCGCGGCTCCTTTCCGCACACCATCGCACCTGGACGCCCCGAGCACCAGAGCAAATTATCCGGAACTATCCTCAATAACGCGAATCAGTCAGAGCTCATCCGACGCAAGACCGCCCGGCCGATGAAGCGAAGCCGGTCCCGGAACGGCAGCCGGCCCAGGTTGGTCCGAACCACGCCCTTGGTGAAGTACGTCGCCTCGGAATAGTCGATCGCCACGTCCACTACGATCGGACGGCCCGCGGCCGTTACCTGCTTCGCGTAGGCCAATACCTCGTCGATCTCGGTATCCCGGTCGAGGCGCAACCACTCGATGCCCACCGCCTCGGCCAAGCTCGCCACATCGTATTCCGGGAGGATGCTCGCGGCCTTGCGGTTGAACGCCGTTCGCTGGAACTGGGCGATTTGCGCCAACTCCCGGTCCCGGAGCACGAACACCCCGATCGCCACGCCCTGGCTCGCGGCCGTCAGCAACTCGAGCCCCGTCATCAACAACGCCCCGTCCCCCGGCAACGCGATGACCGGGACCTCCGGGCGGGCTAGTTTGGCCCCGATGGCGGCCGGGACCGCGTACCCCATGCAGGAATAGTCGACCGGCGCCAGGAGCTGGCCGGGGCGATCGAGCTTCAGGCACTCCATCGCGAGAAAGGTCCCGTTCCCGCTGTCGGTCGTGTAGATCGTGTCAGCGCCGAAGCTCCGGGCCAGGCCATCGAACAACACCGCCGGGGTGACCCGGTCCCGGCTCGCGGCGTCGAGCCGACCCTGGATGACTCGGACGTGCCCAACCCGGATGGTCTCGGTGAGCTTGCCCACGTCGGGGGCCGGCTGCCCGCGGACCGCATCGAGCAGGGCGCGGACGATGACCGCCGAGTCGCCTTCGAGCCCGATGGCGGCCGGGAAATTCCGCCCGAATACGTCGCGGTTGATGTCGGCGTGGATCAGCAGGCCCTTGGGGATACAGGAGTAGCTCCCGGTCCCCACTTCACTGAACCGGCATCCGATCGCGAGGGTCACCGTGCAATCGTCGGCCACGGCACGCACGAAGGGCGGCGCGGCGTCTCCAAACCCGTTCCAGAGGAACAGCGGGTGGGACTCCGGGAACACCCCCTTACCGGTGATGGTAGTTGCCACTGGCGCGCCGAGTGTTTCCGCGAGCCGGACCAGATCTTGGCCCGCAGTGGCGGCGCCCCAACCCACATATAGGAGCGGGCGGGCTCCGGAGGCCGTAAGGAGAGACACCGCCTGCGCCAGGAGGGCGGGGTCGGCCACCGGCGGCGGGATCGGTTCGGGGAAGCTTGGCGGGTCGGCGTCGTGCTTGAACAGGTACTGGTCAACCGGCACCTCGACCATCACCGGCCCCGGCGTGCCGGCGCGGGCAATGGTGCAGGCTTTTCGAATCGTCTGATAGAGCTCGCGGCCCGAGGCCGGCCGAAAGGTGGCCTTGCACACCGGCGCCGCGATCGCGAGCTGGTCAACATCGTGCAGTTGGTAGCCGAACGGGCTGTCCCGCCGGATTCCGCAGCCTAACACCAAGAGAGGCATGCCGTCGAGATATGCCTCGGCGATGCCCGACAACGCATGGGTGAGACCCGCGCCCGGCACGACGTTGACGCAGGCGAGCTCCCGGTTGGCGCGCCACACCGCGTCGGCCATGAATCCGGCGCTCTGCTCGTCGGTAATCAGGACGGTCCGAATCCTCTCCGACATGGCCAGGGCATCGTACAGTTCAATGTTGTGCGTGCCGGGGATCCCGAACGCAAACCGGATTCCTTCATCCTCGAGCGCCCGGACCACCAGGGCGGCGCCACCGATCGTCGTCATGCGGAGCCGCCGGTGGCAAGATCGGAGAGAATCCCGTCGGCCACCCGGTCGGCGAGCGCCATGATGGTGAGATACGGATTGATCTCCACCGAATCCGGAAACAGGCTCGCATCGGCCACCCGGAGCCACGGCCGCCCATGCACCCGCCCCCACGAATCGGTCACCGAGTTGGCGGCCGCCGATCCCATACCCGCCCCGCCCATCAAATGCGCTGAGGAAACCGACGTAACCCCGGGAAGAAAATGCTCCGGCCCGATCAGCCGGTCCACCATGCCCGCGTTGGCTCGCTCGATGAAGGGCGGGTTGGCCAGCGGTGCGTGAACCCGCAGGGCCCCGGCCCCGAAGAAGATCGTGGCGGCCATCCGAGTGGCGCGCGCCAGCGATTCGACCACCCGGTCAGTGAAACGGTAGTGCACGATCGGTTGGCCTTCGCGGTCGATCGTGACGCGATTGTCGGCCGTCGCATGGTCGCATGCCAGCACCAGGATCATCTGCAACCGCGAAAACGCCCTGAGCATGGCCCCATGCTCGGCGCCGAAGCCGGTCATGTTCTTCGCGGTAACGAACGGGAAGTACATGCAGGTCTCGAGCACGAACCCATCGGCCTCGGCCCGGTCGATGAAGAAACTCTTCGGGTGTCCGACGTCGTTCACCACGGGCTGGGTGTGCTCGCCCACAAGGATCAGCGCCGGATGGGCCGTGAACCCATGGCCGACCCGCGCCGGCAGTCCGGTCAGGCCGGATCCCAGCAGCAGGGCAGGGGTCCCCATGGCGCCGGCCGCCAACACGACCATCCCGGCTTCGATCTCGTAATTGCCGGGCGCCCACTCCGATTCAGCGCCCTTGCCGCCGGGCGGCCGGGCCCCGACTCGAACCGTGAGCCGGCGTTCGCCCAGACGGATGACTTCGGCCCGGGTGACCACGGTGACCCCGGCCCGCTCGGCGGCCGGGAGCTGGACCCGGTTGGTGCCCTGCTTGGCGGCGTTCGGGCAGCCGAGGTTGCAGAGACTCGACCCGCGGCAACCCTTCAGGTTGAGCGGAAACTGCTCGGCGTGGAGGCCCGCCTTGGCCGCGCCTTCGACAAAGAGCCGGTTGTTCTCGTTGATCAGGTCGTCGGGCAGCAAGTGCACCGAGTTCTCGCCGATGTACCGGGCCGAGCGTTCTGCCACTTCCGCGGGGCCGAGCCCCGGTACGTTCCACTCCCGGATGACCCGTTCCGGCGCAACGAGCGAGGTGCCGGTGTAGACGATGGTCGAGCCCCCGTAGCCGCGGGCAAACGCCAGCGTCATGGTGCCGTCGGCGGTCAAGAAACCGCCGCCGTCGGCGTAGAGCTGCCCGGCCATGTCCAACTCCTGCCCGGTGAAGTCGGCATCGTGGAACCGGGGCCCCCGCTCCAGCACCAGCACTGACCGGCCCTGGCTCGCCAACTCGCCCAACCGGGCCGCCACGGTGCCGCCGCCGGCCCCGGACCCAACGATGACCACATCGAACCGGTGGGCCGTCATCGTCGTGCCTCCCATCCCGCCCGGTCGGCCCGATACCCCAGACTCGCGACGACCTCGGGCTGGGTGTAATACCCCATCAGCACCAGGGTCCGGAGTCCCCAAACCCCTCGCCGGATCAGTCGAAACGGCGCCCGTTCGAGCGCCCCCATCAACCGCCCCACCTGCCCTGGTTCCAGCCGGTGCACCCCCCGCCCAAACCGCAGCCGCGCCAACAAGTCGATGACCTTGATGAAGGTCCGCACCTGCTCGCCGAGCGCCGAGCGCCGAGCGCCGAGTGCCGAGTCAATCGCCCGTTCCAGGGTACCCCAGACTCGCTCGTCCGCCGAGCCAAGCTCGGGGACGAAACTGATCGCCACGGGGCGGAAAGCGGGACCGGCGAGGGAGAAAGGGGTCACGGCCTCAAACCTAAGTGGCTGGTTGACCGGGTTGGAAGCTACCCCTAACCTTGGGCTGGCCTTCTTCAGCGAGATTTTGAATGGCGACCTCGGTGCTGGATCGTTCGAACGTGGGCCCGGCCAAGGGCTCGGCCCTGGCCCGGTACCTGGCCCTCGAGGCCACCGTGCCGGTGGTGTTGTTCGCCTCGGCGGCGATCGTGGTCGGGCTTCATTGGGACATTGCCTGGCACCGGGCCATCGGGCGGGACACCTTTTGGAGCCCGCCCCATGTATTGGAGCAGATCGCCGCGGCCCTGGCCGGGTTGTTCTGCGGCTGGCGGGTCCTCTACACCTCCTTCATGGGCACCGAGGCCGACCGGGGCAACGCGGTTCGGTTCTGGGGGATCTTCCACGGACCGTTAGGCGGCTGGGTCTGTATCTGGGGCACGATCGCGATGATCACCTCCGCCCCGTTCGACAACTGGTGGCACGCCGCCTACGGGCTCGACGTCGAGATCCTGACCCCCCCGCACACCTTCCTGCTCCTCGGCATGGTCACGGTCCAATTGGGCGCCATGCTGATGATGCTGGCCGAACAAAACCGGTCCTCGGTCGTCGTAGCCGGCGACCGGCGGGGCCTGGTGTTCTCGGCCTCGATGGGGCTGATCGTCCTGATGGTGGCCACCATGGTGTATTCGGACACCGGGATTCCGAATCTCCAGCACCGGCCGCTGTTCTTTCAGATCTCGGCCGGGGTGTTCCCGATCTTCTTGCTGGCCGCGGCTCGGGCCGGGAAGACCCGGTTTCCGGCCACGGTGGCCGCGCTGACTTACTCGATCGTCCTCTTGGTCTCGAGCTGGGTGTTGGCGCTGGTGCCGGCCACGCCGATGCTGGCGCCGATTTACAACCAAGTGACTCACCTGACCCCGCCCGGCTTTCCGCTACTGATCCTGGTGCCGGCCATCGCGATCGATTGGCTGCTCAAACGGATGGCGAACGTCAGTGACTGGCTGGTAGCGCCGGTGGCCGGGGTGGTCTTCGTCGTGCTGCTCGCGGCGGTGCAGTGGCCGTTCGCCAGCTTCTTGCTGTCGCTGAAACAGCCTAACTACCTGTTCGCCACCGGCTACTGGGGCTACGGCGAGCGCCTCGGGGCCTGGACCGGCACCTTCTTCGATGTGCCGGGGACCGAGTGGGTCCGCGGGCAAGGGTGGGTCGGCACGGTTGACTATCTCGCGGTGGGCAAAGGGCTGCTGTGGGCCATG
This sequence comes from Gemmatimonadota bacterium, assembly GCA_031375485.1. Classification (GTDB taxonomy): domain Bacteria; phylum Gemmatimonadota; class Gemmatimonadetes; order Gemmatimonadales; family GWC2-71-9; genus SHZU01. The sequence continues at coordinate 7,632 of JANMHX010000002.1, forward strand.
TTGTTCGGCGTCGGGTCCAGCCGGCTTGGCCTCTGGTGGGGGCGCTGGATGACGCGGGTGCAGCGATGACGGCTCGGCACTCGGCGCTCGGCGCTCGGCACTCGGCGCTCGGCACTTGGCGCTCGGCACTGCTGGCGACGGTGGTGCTGGCGGCGGTGGGGGTGCTCACCAGCGGGCATTTGGGGAGTCCGGATACTTGGTTTCAGGGGAATGCCGGGCCGTATCCGGTTCGGGTGGTGGTGCGGCTGCCGGGGGTGGTGCCGGGGTTGGCTCAGATCGACATGACGGTGACCGGCGAGGGGGTCGAGAAGGTCACGGCGCAGCCGATCATTTTCGATGCGGGGAAAGAGGGGGCCCCCCCGGCGGATGTGGCCAAGCCGGTGCCGGGGCGGCCGGGCAGCTACCATGCGGAGCTCTGGTTCATGACCCCGGGGTCGTTCAGCGTCAACGTGGAAGTGACCGGGAGTCTCGGGACCGGCGTCGTGGTGGTCCCGGTGGCGGCCGTGCCCGAGCGGCAAATCGGGATGTACCCCTGGCTGGGCCGGCTGCTGCTGGCGTTAGGCTTGTTTCTGTTCATCGGGGCGGTCACGATCTTCCGGGCCGCTGGGAGCGACAGCGTGACGCCTCCGGGCCAACCGGCCACGCCGCGCAGCCGGCGAACCGGCGTCCTGGCCTCGGTCTTCGGCGCCGGCATCCTCGGCCTCGGTTTGTTCGGGGGCCGGGCGTGGTGGAATGCGGTCGAGCAGGATTACTTGGCCGAATTGTATCGACCCTTCAATGCCAGTGCCTCGGTCGCGGTCGAGGCCGGCCGCCGGACCCTCCGGTTCTCGATTACCGATTCGGTCTGGTCCACCCGCCGGGCCCGGAATCGATGGGAGCGGTTCTCCGTCAGCCCGCTGGTGCCCGATCACGGGAAGTTGATGCATCTCTTCGTGATGCGGGCCGGTGATCCCACCGCGTTTGCCCATCTCCATCCGGTGTCGGCCGATAGCGTCACGTTTGTGGCCGGGCTCGGCAACCTGCCCGCCGGCAAGTACACGGCCTACGCGGATGTCGTCCATGAAACCGGATTCCCGCAGACGATGGTGGCTGAGCTCGAGGTCCCCGTGGCCGGGCCGGACAGCGGGTTTACCGATGCCGACGATGCGGCCTTTGTCGGGAGCCCGACGGGCGCGGCTTTCACCCTGCCGGACGGGGCCACGATGACCTGGGACGGGAAGCCCGACTCGCTGATGGCCGATGCCGAGGCCGGGCTCACCTTCACGGTCAAGGAGCCGGATGGCACGACCGCCCGGCTGGCGCCTTATCTCGGGATGCCGGGCCATGCCGTGGTCTACCGCACCGACGGGAAGGTGTACATCCACCTTCACCCGAACGGCACCACCTCGATGGTGGCCCAGCAAGCGTTAGGCAGCCGTCAGGCCACCGATACCCTGCCCGGCATGCTGGCCCGCCGGATGGCGGCCGACACCATGGCGATGGTTCACGGCAATCACCCGATGTTCGACGGGACGCTGACTTTTCCGTATGCGTTCCCGAGCCCCGGCCAATACCGGGTCTGGGTTCAGATCCGACGCGGCAGCACCATCGTGACCGCGCCCTTCGACATCGCGGTCCGATAACCCTCGTCGGGATGCCAGGAGTACGCCATGAAGTGGAGACCGGGTCAAACCAGCCGGGATATCGAGGACCGCCGGGGCATGGGCGGCGGGGGCGCCCGCTTCGGCGGCGGCCGGGGCGTGGGCATCGGAGGATTCATCATCCTCTTGATCCTGAGTCTCGTGTTCAAGCAGGACTTCTTCAGCCTCCTCGGTGGCGGCGGCCTTGGCAACACCGCGGCGCCGGCTGCCGAAGCGGGTCCGGTGGCCTCGACGCCCGAAGAAGAGGAACGGGTCAAGTTCGTGGGCTTCGTCCTCGACAGCGCCCAGAACTATTGGGAGCGGACGCTGCCTGGGCTCGGCGCTCAGTATCAACGCGCCAAGTTGGTGCTGTTCCGCGAGTCGGTCCAGTCGGCGTGCGGCGCGGCCTCCTCGGCTACCGGGCCGTTCTACTGCCCGGGCGACCAGAAGGTCTACATCGACCTCGGCTTTTTCGACGACCTCGACCAGCGCTTCGGGGCGCCCGGCGATTTTGCCCAGGCCTACGTCCTGGCCCATGAGATCGGCCACCACGTCCAGACGCTGCTCGGCGTCGAAGGCCGGGTCCGCCAACTGCAGCAGTCGAATCCGGACGGGTCCAATCAGGCGCAGGTCTCGATGGAACTGCAGGCCGATTGCCTGGCTGGGGTCTGGGGTCACGAGACCGCCGCCATGGGCATTCTCGAACCGGGTGACGTGAACGAGGGACTCGCCGCGGCGTCAGCGGTGGGCGATGATCGAATTCAGAAGCAAGCCCAGGGGTACGTGAATCCGGAAAGCTTTACCCACGGGTCCGCGGAGCAGCGGTCACGATGGTTCCTCCGCGGCTTCAAATCAGGCCGGGTCGAGGATTGCGACACCTTCGGCTCGCGGTGAGCCTCAAGACGAACAGCTGACCACGATCCCCCGTTCACCCGGGGGTGCTGGTTCGGCGTAGGCGGCATCCTCGGGCCGATCCGTAAACGGATCGCGAAGGATGCCGTGAAGTTTCGCGATCTCCGAAAAATCCCCCTGCTCGGCCCGTTCGATGGCTCGTTGCGCCAAATGGTTCCGCAACACCACCGCCGGGTTCCGCCGGTTCATGCGAGCCCGGCGTTCGGCGGGGTCGGAAGGTTCCATGGCGAGCCGAGCGGTGTACCGGGCCAGCCAGGCGTCGAACCGTTCGAGGCCGTGGATCTCGGTCCGAAGCGTGGCGGGGTCCGGCAGCCGGCGGAACCAGCGGGTGTAGTCGACCCGATTCGCGGCCATCAGGCCCAGCATCTCCGCGATCAACGCCGGGTCGTCCGGCTGCTCGGTCGTCAGGCCGATCTTCTCCCGCATCCGCCCGCCGTAGCCGGACTCGAACGCCCCGGCGTATCCGGTCAGGGCCGCATTGGCGTCCTCGACTGAGATCACCTCCAGTAACGACTCGGCAAACCGGGCCGCATTCCAGAGTCCGACCGCCGGCTGCTGGCCGAAAGCGTACCGTCCCTCGTGGTCGCTGTGGTTGCAGATGAATCCGGGGTCGGTCTCTTCCAGGAATCCGTACGGCCCGTAGTCGAGCGTGAGGCCGAGGACCGACATGTTATCGGTGTTCATGACCCCGTGCGCGAAACCGGCCGCCATCCAATCCGCCATCAACTCGGCCGTCCGGCCGACGACGATCTCGAGCCACCGCGGATACCGGTCGGGCAGGCCGGCCAATTCGGGATGATGATGGCCGATGACGTAATCGGCCAGCTCGGTGATCCGTTCCGTCAAGCCGCGGGCGGCCAGCACCTGAAAACTGCCGAACCGGATGTGGGTCGGCGCCATCCGGATCACGGTGGCCGCCGTTTCGACCGTTTCCCGGTAGACTGGGTCCGGGCTCCCGACGATGGCCAGCGCCCGAGTGGTCGGGATGCCGAGGCCGTGCATGGCCTCGCACGCTAGGTACTCCCGGATGGTCGACCGCAGGACCGCCCGTCCGTCGCCCATCCGCGAGAACCGGGTCTGGCCGGAGCCCTTGAGCTGAAGATCCCACCGTTGTCCCCGGCTGTTCCGCGCCTCGCCGAGCAGAATGGCCCGCCCATCACCGAGTTGGGGAACCCAGACCCCGAACTGATGCCCCGCATAGAGGGCCGCCACCGGCTCCGCCCCCGGCAGCCGCAACCCCCCGGATAGATACCGTGCCGCCTCCGGGTCGCCGGCCGCCGCCGGATCCAGATCGATCAGCGCCGCCGCATCCGGATTGAACGCGACGAGGTGCGGTTCCGAAAGCGGCGTTGGATCCACCACTTCATAGAACGCCGGATGCAACCGAGCAAAGGTATTGTCGAAGTCGAGCGTAGTCAGCGACCGCATCCCCAGAAAATAAGGGGGCGGGCCAAAGCCCGCCCCCCCCGAGTGCCGAGCGCCGAGTGCCGAGCGCCTAGACAACCTTCCGAGTCTTGAGATCCAACGTAAACGCCTTCCCGTTCACCGTGATCGGGACCAGCTGAGTTCCGTTGAACGTGATGACGACGACTCGCTCGACCGTTTTCCCGTCATTGGGCCCGCCGGTGATCTTGATGGTGCAGCTCCGATTGATGGTGCCCGAGACCGGCCAGCGGTTTTCGGTGCGCGGCAGATTCACCACCACGTTGGTTCGGGTGCTTGAGCAGGACACGTCGTAGGTCCGGTTCTCGCCGTTCTCGGTGTGCTTCGACCGGGTCGACTTGCCGGTGCCGGTGCCGTTCCAGGTGCGGCTGGTTTCGACGCCGGCCAGCCCGGTCACCGTGAGGTCCCGAATCCGCTCCACCTCGGCACTCCAGTTTTCCCGCTCGACCTTGCCGGTAATCTCAGCATGAATGGCGGCGGAGGCCGTGGTCAACGGATTGTAGTTGCTCTGGGTGGCGCCGGCGGCGTCTTTGAAGGTGCAGGTGCGGACGATGGTCAAGAGATCGCGGGTGTGGGTCCCGCAGCGGAACGGGGCGTCATCTTCGGCTGCGGCGCCGGCGGCAAATCCAAAGCCGAACTGGCCGGCTGGCCCGCCCATCAGTTCAACGTCTTCGGCGGTGGCATCGGCCGACTGGGCGGCGACGTCCCGGGTAATGGCCAATTCGGCGATCGGGGTCAAGCCGGGGCCGGTGCTTTCGGAGTTACAGGCCGCCATGGTAACCAGCAAACCGATCGTGCCATAACGAGTTAGCGTCTTCACGGGGGACTCCTTCAGGTTCTTGGTTGAGTTGCTTCACCCGGTTGGACGCAGCCTGCCGGAGTCCGTTAAGCGGGGGGCACTGCAGCTTTCGGCACCGACCGGGTCACCCCGCCGGAGACGATGAAGGCCATGGCGTCGGCGGAATCCACCGCGAGCGGGGTGACCCGGTCGGGCGGGAGGATCATGATGTGGCCGGCCATGCTGTAGGAGAACGGAACGTACACCGCGACGTGCTCGGCCAAGCCGAGATGGCCTAACGATTCCGAGGTCAGGAACCCGAGCAGGTACACCTCGGCGGCGCCGTCGCCGATCCGGGCCCGGACCGGCCGGTTGAACCGCCGCTGCTCGCCGACGAACGCGTTGAGCAGGTCCTTGATGCTGGTGTAGAGGAGACGGACGAACGGGAGCTTGGCGAGCAGCCGGTCGGTAGTGCCGAGCAGGGCCTTGGTGACGAGATTCGACGCCAGGGCACCGATAAGCGTGACGGCAGCCACGGCACTTACGATGCCGAGGCCCGGGATGTTGGTCCCCACGAGCGAATCAGCCCACCGGATGGCCAGCCAACAGAGGTAGAAGGTGAGCGCCGCGGGCGCCGTGATCAGGAGCCCGCGGAGAAAGTAGTTGGCCAGCCGCCGCATCGCGCCTAACGTCCTAGTCGAAGCCCGAGGCCGGCCGTCATCATGACGTCGGTCTGGGTTCGCGGCGCAAAGCCGGGACCGGCGCTCCACCGATAGACGTAGAGGTCGCCGTCGAAGCGGAGCGTGACCATCGACGACATCGCGATGTGGAGGCCGCCGCCGACCACGCCGCCGATATCGAGCTGGTCCGACGCCAAGTTGAAGGCCGAGCCGCCGTGTTTGATGCCGCTCAGGCCGCCGCTCAGGACCAAGTCGGTCCCGGTCCCGCCAGTGGTGGCCTCGAAGACCGCCTTCAGCGAGCCGCCTTGGACGTTGGCGTCGAAGGTCCGGTTGAAGGGCCCGACCGCGATCCGCATGTCGTTCCCGGACATGAAATAGGTGCCTTCGACGCCGAGCCGACCGGGGCCGTACACGGTGGCCCGGCCGCCGAATCCGCCGGCGGTGAGCATTTCCGCGGTCACTTGAACCGGCGTGGACCCAAGGCCCGGAACCCGGATGGCCCCGAGCTGGGTGGTCGGGATCAGGCCGCCGACGAACGGCGTAAACTCGACCCGGCGGCGCTTCTGGGCCGCCGCTGGACCGACCAGCACGGCCAGTCCGAGCAACGCCAGGAGGGCGGGTGTCAAGCGACTATGCATGGTTGTCTCCGTCGTGGAAGCGGGGAATGATCATCGTCCAGGCCTTACGAGATCAAGGGATCGAGAGTGGCAAGCAGGGCATCGAGGTGTTCGATCTCAAGGTCCCCCATGTGACCGATTCTGATCATCTGGCCTTGATCGGCCGAGATGCCTTGTCCGACCAGAAAGCCCTGGGCTTCGAGCGCCGCGGCGATCGGGGCGGCGGCCCGGCCCGCCGGGGGCCGGAACACCGACACCGTCGGGGTCCGCCGCTCGGGCCGAGCCAGGACGTCGAGGCCTCGCTCCAGCGCCCAGGAGCCGAACCGGGCCGACAGCTGCCGGTGCCGTTCCCACCGGGGCGCCCACCCGCCGGCCGCCTCGATCCGCCGGAGCTGTGCCACCAGCGCCATGTAGAGCGGGAGGGCCGGGGACTCCGCCAACTGGTAGTTGGCGGCCATCTCGACCCACCGGCTCACGCTGAAGTAGAAGCCGGCATCGTCGATCCGGGCCGCCCGCTCGGCCAACCGCCGGCTCACGGCTCCGAACGCCAAACCCGGCGGCAGGCCCAGGGCCTTTTGGGAACTCGTCACCATGAAGTCGATCCCGATCCGGTCCATCTCGATCGGAACCCCGCCGGCCGAACTGACCCCGTCCACCAAGAAATGGACGTTGGGCCGCTGTCTGACGGCCGCCGCCAACTCGGCCAGTGGGGCCAGGGCACCGGAGGTCGATTCCGAGTGAACCACCGCCACGGCGTCGACCGCGGGGCCGTCGAGGAACGCGGTCAGCTGGGCAGCCTCCAGCGTCCCCCCGATCGGCAGGTGCACCCGGGTGACTTCTTTGCCGCACCGTTCGGCGATTTGGGCCCAGTACTCACCGAAGTAACCGGTCACCACCACCAGAACGCGTTCCCGGACGGCATTTCGAATCGCGGCCTCGAGCAATCCGCTGCCGGAACAGGTGACCGTGAAGACCGGCTGGCTGGTCCCGAACATCGCCCGCAGCTGGGGTTGGATTTCCTCGAGAAACGGGCGCATCCGGGGGCCGTAGTGGGCAAACATCGGCGCCACCATGGCCTGGAGCAGGTCCGGATGGACGCCGGTGGGTCCCGGCAGGAAGTTCTTCCCAAAAGTCATAGGTCCGAACCTATCGCATCGGCTTCCAACGGGGCAAGTTGAACCGGGGCCGGTGATCGACCACATTCCCCTGCCGGACTGCCGACCCACCCTCGTCTCGCGGAGCGCTCAGTGACCGATTCCCTCAACCGCCGCACCTTTCTGGGCGTGGCCGCCGCGGCGGTGGCCGTCCCGACGTTCGAGTCGCCGTCGCCCTTTCCGGCCCCGGCCATCTTGAGGCCCGCCGCCTCGAAGCTGGCGGCCGTGTCGTCGGCCAATGGGATCCGGGGGGTGGCGCGGGCCATCGAGTTGATGAAACAGGGCGTCGATACCCTCGACGCCGGGGTGGAAGGGGTCAAGATCCAGGAGCTCGATCCCACCGACAATTCGGTCGGGTACGGCGGCCTCCCCAACGAAGAGGGCGTGGTCCAGCTCGACGCGAGCTGCATGCACGGACCCACCAAACGGGCCGGGGCGGTGGCCTGCCTCGAGGGGATCAAGACCCCGAGCGAAGTGGCCCGTCTGGTCATGAAATACACCAACCATATCCTCCTGGTTGGCGAGGGTGCCAAGCGGTTTGCCTTGTCCTATGGGTTCAAGGAAGAGGATTTGCTGACGCCGGCCTCGCGGGAGATCTGGCTTCGGTGGCGGGCCAATCGGGGCCAGGCCGACGACTATGTCGATGTGGCTGCAAACGAGCCGGTCGGGAACCGGCCGACCGGGACCATCAACATGAACCTGGTCAACGAACGGGGCGATGTCTCGTCGATCACCACCACGAGCGGCCTGGCCTTCAAGATTCCGGGACGCGCCGGTGACTCGCCGATCATCGGCGCGGGACAATACACCGATAACCTGATTGGGGCGGCCGGCTCCACCGGTCTTGGTGAGGCGAACATCATGAGTTGCGGGGGATTTCTGGTGGTCGAGTTCATGCGCCAGGGTTTGAAGCCCGCTGATGCGGCGTTGGCGGCGTTGAAACGAGTCGTGGCGCTGACCCCGCCGCGGTTACTCAATGAACGGGGCCGGCCCCGGTACCAACTCAATTTCTACGCCATCACCAAGGCGGGCGATTTTGGCGGCGCCTCGCTCTACCCGTCCCAGTACGCCGCCGCCGATGACCGGGGGGCCAAGCTGTACGATTCGGCCTCGCTGTTCGATCGCGCATGAGGCCAATGGGGTGGGCGGTTCTGCTGATGCTGGTGGCCCAACCGGCTTCGGCCCAGGAACCGTGGAAGGCGAGCAATTTCCCGTATCTCATGGGGAACCCCGGTGACGGGGTCATGTTCGTGGGCCGGTTGCAGTGGACCCAGAACGCTCCGTATTTCCTGAGCAAGAGCGATCAAGAGGACGTGATCAACCCGCTCACGTTCCGGGGCGCGGTGTCGGTGGAGGCCGGGATCGGAACGTTAGGCAGCCGGTTCGGCCGGATTGAACTCCGCCTGCCCGGAGTCAAGCCCGGGTGGCGCTTGCAGGCCGGCGTCGGCGCCGAGCGGACCGGCCGCTTTGGATACTATGGGGTTGGGCGGGATCTCGAATCAGCCGTGAATACCGCCGATCCCAATGCCGAGCAGTTCCGGGTCCATCGGAGCCGGTACCTGGCTCGCGCCGAGGTGACCCGCACGCTGACGGGGCCGCTCCGGTTGGCGTTCGGGGCGTTCTTGGATCACACCCGCTTCAGTGCACTGGACGGCACCACGCTGTTCGGGACCCGGTTTGCCGCGCCGGTGGGCCGGACCAACCTCACCCTCCGGCCGGCGCTGGTCTACGACTCCCGGGATCGGGAGTTCACCCCCTCGAACGGAATCCTGGCCGAAGTCGGCGCGGGCGCCGGAAGCAGCCGGGAGCGTTCGTTAGGCGTGACCGATGACCAGTCGTGGCATGGCTTTGCCTACGCCCATGTCCGCGGCTACGTCTCGCTTCGGGAGGGGACCGTGCTGGCGGGCCGGGGGTTGATCATCACGCGGGAGGGGCGCGCGCCGCTCAGCGCCTTGAGTGTCGTACCCGGATGGGAGCGAGAGTTCAACCTGGCCGGAGCCGACGGCCACCGGAGTTTCCCCGCCGGCGCGCTTACCGGCACCGACGTCGCCTTGTTCAGCGCTGAAATCCGGCACGACCTCCTGAACGCCGGCGACCTGGGTGCCGTGACGGTGCTCGGCTTCCTCGACTACGCGGGGGCGGAAGATCCCCGGTCGGTGCTGAAGGGCCGGACCACCCAATTCGGCGGTGGCGGCGGGCTGGCGGTTCGGGTCCTCCGGTCGGCCGTGCTCACCATGAACTTTGCCGGGGGCCCGCACGGCTTCAATTTTTCGATGGGAACCGGCTGGGCCTTCTAAGCCCCGATGGCGGCAAAGACTTCGCGAAGGGTCGACTCGCCCTTGTCCCGGGCGTACCACCGGCGGGCTTCCGCATACCGTTGATCCGTGGGCATCGTGGCCTTGTGGGCCATGACCCAGGCCTGGAGTTCGGCGGGGCGTGGGCCCCAGTGCCCTAACTCGCGAAACGCCTGATCGAGGCCGATCACGATCGGGATCGAGCGCGATCCGTTGGTCAGATACCGATTCATGAGCGCGGGGTATTGGTCTCGGGGAAGGATCCGAAGCTCGAGCCCGGGCACCCGGTCGGCCAGGGCCACCAGCACCGGCACCGTGTTCGCGGCGTCGCCGCACCAATCCTCGGTGATGACCAAGAGTCGAAGGCCGGCCGGCCGCGCCGCTGAGGCGGTGGCCCATTCGGGGATCTTGACGTGGCGGTAGACCCCGTCCCACAGCGTCCGCTGCTCCATCCCCTGATTGAAGAAGGCGCTCCACGGCAGAGCTTCCTGCCACAGCGCCGGAAAGTCCGGTTCCATTCCACCCCGCCAGTTTCGCTCCGAAGACAACCCGAAATTGGCTGGCCTCTTCGGTCCCAAGCTAACCGCGGCCAAGCGGCCCCGCTTGGCCCGCAGTAGAATTGTCCGGCCATGACTGTCCCCGCCCGAACCCCGCTCCGTAAAGATGCCATCGCCACCCGGGAACGTTTGGTGCGGGCGGCCCTGGAGCTGTTCACCACGGCCGGCTATCGAGGCACCACCACCCTCGATCTCGCCGCCCGGGCCGAGACCGCGGAAGCGACGATTTACCGGCACTTCTCCGGCAAAGAGGCGCTCTTCAATGAGGCGTACCGCCAGGCCCTCAAGTGGGGCTTAAGTGTGATCCGCCCGGCCGACGGGGTGCGGATGCCGACCAAGGAACGGCTGGCCCGGATTGCCCGCCGCTTCGCGGAGCAGGTCCCGAAAGACGCCGCGATCGTGCTGATGATGCTCCGGCGCCCCGACGGACCGAGTCTCGAGGATCAGACCCACTTGCTGGCGCGGGATCTTCGGGAACACCTGACCCAATTGGTGGCCACCGGCAAACAAGAAGGCGCGGTGCGTCCCGGCTCGGCGGAGTTGTGGAGCGCGATCTGGCTGGCGGTGGTGGCGTTTGCCGTTGAACGGATTGCCGTCAAGGAGTGGACGCCCGATCACCCCAGTGCCATTTCAACTCTCGAGGCTGCGTGGGACGCGATCAGCGCCCGCCCGATATCCGGATGAAAAACGCGCGCGTGCTCACGGCCCTCGTGGTCGGTCTGTTACTCGGGGCACTGGCCTCGGCCTCCGGGAATCCCATCCTGCTTCGCGGGGTCGACATCCTCGCGCCGATCGGTACCCTCTGGATCAATGCGATTCGGATGACGGTCCTGCCCCTGGTCATTTCCTTGGTGATCACGGCGGTGGCCTCGGCGGCGGAAACCCGGTCGATCGGCCGGATCGGGGGTCGGACCCTGCTGGCCTTCTTCGCTCTGCTGGCCGGGGCGGCGGCGCTCGCCGTTCCGTTGATTCCGCAACTCTTCAAGTTCTTGCCGCGGGATCCGAGCCAGGCGCCGCCGTTGCCGCCAGGCGCCGCCGAGGCGGCGCGGGAACTCGCGGCGGGGGGCCAGGCGGTCTCGTTCAGTCAATGGCTCACGACTCTGCTCCCGACGAACCCATTCGCCGCCGCCGCCGATGGCGCGGTGGTGCCGCTCGTGGTGTTCACGATTCTCCTGGCCCTCGCCATCGCGCAGGCGCCCACCGAGGCCCGCGATACCTTGCTCCGATTCTTTCGGGCCGTCTCGGATGCGATGCTGGTCATGGTCGGGTGGGTGATTGCCCTGGCGCCACTCGGGGTGTTCGCGCTGATGTTCACCCTCGCGGCCCGGACGGGGTTGAGTGCGGTCGGCGCGATCGGATTCTACCTCGTCGTCTATTGTGCCAGCTGCCTCGCCTTCACCTTGCTCCTCTATCCCGTGGTGGCGATCGGCGCCGGCATTCCGATCCGAACCTTTGCCAAGGCCGCGCTGCCGGTCCAATTGATCGGGATCAGTTCGAGCTCGTCGATCGCCTCGCTGCCGGCCTTGGTCGAGGCTGCCGAGCACGGGTTGGGGATTCCGAAGCGGGTGTCGGGGTTCGTGCTCCCGCTTGCCGTCTCGACGTTCAAGCTGGCCGCGCCGCTGGTCTGGGTCGTCGGGGCGCTCTTCGTCGGATGGTTCTATCAGGTCGACTTGAGCTACTCGGCGGTCACGCTGATCGCGGTGGCCGGCGTGTTTCTCGCCTTTGGCGCGCCCGGGGTGCCTCGCGGGGCGTTCCTGATGCTGACGCCGCTCTTCGTGGCGGTCGGTCTTCCGCCCGAAGGGATCGGGATTCTGATTGCGGTCGACGTGATTCCAGACCTGGCCGCGACGGTCCTCAATGTGACCGGTGACCTCGCCGCCACCGCCCTGGTGGCCAAAGCCGAGCAGAGGTCCGCCGCGTCGTGAGCCGCCCGGTGTTCGCCCAGCGAAAGATGGTCGTGCTGGCCCTGCTGGGGTTTGCCTCTGGATTGCCGCTCTATCTGACCAGCCGGACGCTGCAGGCGTGGATGCGGGTCGAGCACGTCGATCTCACCACGATTGGACTATTCAGCCTGGTGGCGCTCCCCTACTCGCTCAAGTGGATCTGGGCGCCGCTGCTCGACCGATACGTCCCGCCGTTTCTGGGCCGGCGGCGCGGCTGGCTGGTCGTCACCCAGGTCGGTCTCGTGCTGGCGATTGCGGCCATGTCGCTGCAGGACCCGCGACTCGGTCTCCAACTGCTGGCCGTCAACGCGTTGCTGATCGCGTTCTTCAGTGCTTCACAGGATCTGGTCATCGATGCGTATCGGACCGATGTCCTGACCGAACGCGAGACCGGAGCCGGGGCCGCCATCTGGGTGACCGGCTATCGGGTGGCATTGTTGGCCACCGGTGCCCTCGCCTTCGTGCTGGCCGACCGGATGTCCTGGCCGATGGTGTATCTGGTGCTCTCGGCCTTGATGCTTGTCGGCATCGCGGCGGCGGTGTGGGCACCTGAGCCGGTACCGGTGGAACCCGCCCCGGCCACGTTCAGGGATGCGGTCGTCCTCCCGTTCCGGGAGTTCATCGGCCGGGCCGGGGTGAAGCAGGCGGCCCTGGTGCTGCTGTTCATCGTGCTGTACAAACTGCCTGACTATCTGGCCGCGAGTATCGCGACGCCGTTCCTGCTCGATGTCGGATTTACCCAGACCGACGTCGGCGCCATTCAGGGCGGGCTCGGCATCGCGGCCACGATCGTCGGGGCGTTGGCGAGCGGCGCGTTAGTGGCGCGGATCGGCATCAACCGGGCCCTCTGGGTTGTCGGGCTGCTCCAGGCGCTCAGCAATCTGGCCTACTATGGGTTGGCGCTCGCGGGGAAGAACTATCCGTTCCTGGTGGCCACGATCGTCGTCGAGAACTTCTGTACCGGTCTGGTAGCCGCCGGATTCATTGCATTCTTGATGAGTCTCTGCAGTATCCGGTTCTCGGCAACCCAGTATGCCTTGTTGTCGAGCTTGATGGGCGTGAGCCGGGATCTGCTGGTGGCACCGGCCGGCGGGATTGCCCAGTCGACCGGTTGGCCGGTGTTCTTCCTGATCACCCTCGCGGCCGCGGTCCCTGGAATGCTGCTGTTGCCGATGTTCGCGCCCTGGAACGGGCCAAGTCCGGTGGCCGCGGCCCGACCACCAGCCGCCGGGCCCTGACCCCGCTACCGGCGAGGGGCGCCGGGGTGATGACTCGGTTGTCCGAGGCCGGGCGGCTGATGGGACCACGTCGGCTGGCGGACCCGACCGCCGCCTAACGGCCGGATCTCGATGGTGCCGTTCCGGAGATAGGCCAGGGCGTCGTTCCCCCATCGGATCGGATCGCCGGCGTCCGCCGGCAAGGCCGTCTCCTGGCCGTCGGGTTTCGCGACGCACCATCCGGTGACGGTGCGGCAGGGCCGGAGGCTGGCGAAGCCGTCGTCCCCCAATCGTTCGTAGGTCAGGCTGTCGAGTCGCGGAGCCGAGGCGCCGGTGACGAGCTCGGCGCCGGCCGGGCCGATCAGATAGACCCCGCCGGCCGCGGCCACTACCACCGAGTCGTCGGTCGACGCAAAGCCGATTCGTTCCGCCGATCCCGCCGCGTGAGGCAGGACCCGGGCCTGTTCGGTCCCGTTGTGTAAGTTGAGCGTGACGACCTCGACGGGCCGATCATCCGCTTGGCGGAGGAACGCGAGGCGGGTACCGGACGGCCCCACGGTCGGATTCGATTCCACCAACTGATTGAACGTGAACTGGTAGAACCGGCCGCCCTCGGCCGGTGCCGCGAACAGATCGACGGCGCCGTCCCGCCCTTGGCCGACGACCACGACGAACGGCTCGCTGCCAACCCCGACCTTGTTGGTGAGCGGCGTGAAGCCGCACCCCGCGCTGCCTGCCAGGAGCGCCAGCCAGACCCGTCTCACGGTGCGGCCACCTCCAGCAACCACCAGGTATTCGGGTCGACCTCGACGGTGGGTTGACCCTCACCATCCCAGTGGGTCACGGTCCGGGCGGTTCGCCCCATCATTGCCACCCGAATCGTCCGCCCGGCCACTTTGATCTCGAGGTTCGGCAGCCGGTATCGCCCGAACGCCGGCTTCTGGACCTGGGTCAGATCGATGATCAGGTGTCCGCCCTCGAGTTTGGTGTCCACCTTGATGATCGGATATCCCGGTTGGGTCAATGCCTGGGTGAAATACCAGGTCAAGTCGTAGCCCGCTTCCTTCGACATGATCCGCGCCAGGTCCGAGGACAAGGCGTTGCCGTGTTCATAGGTCTGATAGTACTTCCGGATGCCGCGAAAGAACGCCGAGTCACCGATCAGGCCGCGAAGAGTATGGAGGACCCAGGCGCCCTTGGGATAGTTGTTGGTGTTCAAGAGGCCGAGCAGATCGGTGGCCTCTGGGTCGATGATCGGCCGCTCGGTCGCCGGCGACCGGCGCACGGCCTCCAGATTGTTCCTCATCGTGGCCCGGAGCGCGGAGTCCCCGCCGACATGGCCGGCCCACAACGCGCCGCCGTAGGTCGCGAAGCCCTCCGAGAGCCAGAGGTGATGCCAATCCCGCTGGCTGGCGGCGTCACCGAACCACTGATGGGCGGTCTCGTGGGCCACGGTACCTTCCGTGAGCCGCCGGCTGGTGTAGCCGCCTTCGTCGTAGAAGATGATGGTGGTGTTTTCCATGCCGCCGAAAATCGTCGAGGTCTCGATATGGCGGAGTTCGCTGTACGGATACGGCGCCACCAGGCGGCTGAAGAAGTCGACGATTTCAGGGGCGCGCTTGAACGGGCCATTCACCGCCCAGGCCGAGTCTTCCGGGTAGGTATACACCGACACCGGAACGCACCGGACCTGGCACATCGCGGGCGTCAGCTCGGTGACGGCCATCCGGGCGGCGCCGAGTACCATGGTATGGACCGGGATCGGCCGGTCGATCGCGAACCGCCAGCGGGTGTAGTCATCGGCAAGCGATTCCTTGCCCAGGAGCGCCCCGTTGGCCGCCACCGTCAAACCGCTTGGCGCCTCGATGGTCCACGATACCGTGGCCTTGTCGCTCGGGTGATCTTGGGCGGCCAGCCACTTCCGGGCCCGGTTCGGCCAGTTGTCGGCGAAGATCTTCCGGGTAGCTCCGCTCCCGCGTTGCACCAAGCCGTCGTCGAGTACTTCGCTTTGCCGCCGGCCGGCCCGGACGAACTTGGGCGGGGCGCCGTCGTATTCGATTTTGGTGATGGCGGTCGCCTTCGGGATTCGGGGCAGAGTGACCAACAGGAGGTCCGCACCCTGGCGCCGGTAGGCTGCCGGCCGGCCATCGATGGTCAGCGACCGGACCCGGTAAGCGCTGTCCAAATTGATCCGGACCGGCTCGCGGCCGGACAGTCGCCAAGTGGTCGTGACGGCGGCCTGAAACACGCTGCCCGAATCGGCCAGCCGAATCCACACGTCATAGTGGGTGGCATCGTGGCGCGGCTTTTCGGCGTCATGGCGGACCGCGAGCGGCGCTTGGACCACCTGGGCCAGCAAGAGAATCGGCAGCACTTACTTGCCCAGTTTGTCGTGGAGGAATTTCTCGATGTTACTCCAGGCGCGGTCGACCTGATCGGTATCGGAGCCCTTCCGTCCGGGTTTCAGGAACCCGTGGCCGGTACCGGGATAGCTGTCGGCGGCGAACGGCTTGCCGAGTTCCTTCATGATTCGTCCGACGGTCGGTAGCATGCTGTTGATCCGGTTGTCGTTCTCGCCGTAGACGCCCAGAATCGGCGCGTTGATCCGGCTCAGGGTCGTCGTGTCGGGATTCGGGCCGTAACACACGACGGCCGCCTTGAGGTTCGGATTATTGGTGCTGTAGCGGAAGGTCTGGCCGCCGCCCCAGCAGAACCCCATCACGCCCACTTTGCCTTTCTTGACACTCGGAAGCGTGCTGACGTAGCCGAAGGCCGCATCGAGGTCGGCGGTAATCCCATCGGGGGTGAGTTGCGCCATCAGCTTCCGGCCGGAATCGGGATTGGGCGGCGAAATGCCCCACCGGGACGACAACATGTCGGGCACGATGGCCACGAATCCTTTGGCCGCCAACCGGTCGCCGACGGTGGGCTCCCAGTCGGTCAGGCCGAAGATCTCGTGAATCACGATCATGGCGGGGGCGTTGTCCTTTCGCTCCGGATACGCCACGTACGCCCGGACCGAGTCGCCGGAGGGCTTCTTGATATAGACCCATTCACCGTGGGTGGTGACGGGATCGAGGGCCGGCCGCGACGTGACGATCCAGGTCAGACCGGCGCCGGCCGCCGTCGCGAGCAGGGCGACGGCAAGATGGGACGCGAAACCACGGCGATTCTGGCTCATGAGGGCACCCTTTGGCAAAGGACGGACGTCAAGCAATGGCGGCGAGCGCCTCGGCAAACGCGGTCATGGTCTGAAACCGATCGGCTGGATCGATCTTCATGGCCCGGTCGAGCGCCTGGTCGAGCCGGTCGGGTACCGATTTCCGGACCGACTTGAGGCGGCGGGGCCGGCCGGTCAGGTGGTTGAGCATGGTTTCTTGGGCGGTGGCCCCGTCGAACGGCAGCTCGCCGCTCACCATTTCGAACGCCAGCACGCCTAACGAGTAGACGTCGCTCCGCGGATCCACCGGCTTGCCCCGGATCTGCTCGGGGCTCATGAACTCCGGCGTGCCAAGGACGATGCCGGTGGCGGTCAGGCGGTTGCTCTCCGGTCCGACGATCCGTTCCTTGGCCAGTCCGAAGTCCATCACTACCGCCCGCTCCCGGTTCCCGTCCTTGACCAACATGATGTTTTCAGGCTTGAGGTCCCGGTGCATGACGCCTTGGTCGTGGGCGTGCTGGAGGCCGCGGCAGAGTTGGATGACGAGGCCCACCACGTCCGCGACGGGCATCGGGCCGACCCGATTCTCCCGGGTCGACAGGGTTTCGCCTTCGAGATACGGCATCACGAGGTAGGGCAGGCCGTTGGCCTCGCCGTAGGCCAGCAGGCCGCAACAATTCGGGTGCTTGAGCTTGAGCGCCAGCTGCGCCTCGCGTTTGAGGCGGGCCACCGACTCGGCATCGCTCGCCAGGCGTGACATCAAGACCTTGATGGCAACGGTCTGCTGGGTTTCGCGGTCGGTGGCGCGGTACACATACGCCATCCCCCCCTCGCCAACCCGCTTCTCGATGGCGTAGCGCCCGTCGATGATCCGCCCTTGCAGTCCCGATGCCGGGTCGGGCCGGGTCCCGCCCGAGGCCGGAGCGTCCGCCGGTCCCGGCGACGCGTTCGATTCCTGCACCAAGGGAAAACCGTCCTTGATGCAGAATCGGGCCGGCGGGTCGTACCTCGTCCCACAGCGGGGGCACTTCAGCTGGTTCAATCGCGATACCGGTTGCGGCCGTCCGCCTTTGCTCGGAGGAGGTTGGTGTCGGCCAGGCGGAGTAGTGAGTCAGAATCGGACACTCGTTCGTCGGGGTACGTCGCCACCCCGATGCTCACCGTAATCTGCACCGGAAACTGGGCATTGCCGAGGGTGGCGGCGCTGATCTTCCGGAGAATCCGTTCGGCGTAGATCCGGGCGCCCCGGATCCCGGTCTCGGGGAGCAGCACCACGAACTCTTCGCCGCCCAGGCGGGCCAGGACGTCCATCGCGCGTTGCTCGCGGCGGAGGGTGTCCGCCAGTTGAACCAGGACTCGGTCGCCCAGCTCGTGGCCGTAGGTATCGTTGAGCCGTTTGAAGTGGTCGATGTCGAGCATCAAGCACGACATGACGGAGGTGTTTCGTTCGGCGCGGGCCAGCTCGCGGTCCATCCGGTCCCGGAGCGCCCGGCGGTTGAACAGGCCGGTCAGCGGGTCGGTTTCCGCCAGCTGCCGCATCTCGTCCTGACGGCGGAGCGCTTCCTCGAAGTCGTAGGCCCGGTCGAGCACGCCGTTGGCGGCTTGGATGACGCGGCTCGCGAACGCCAGATCGGCCGGCTCGAGACGGGCGTCGTCGCCGGCGCTTCGGAGGTAAAATGCCGCCGCCCGTTTGGACTTTACCTTGAAGGGAACGACCGCCACCGAGGTGGTGGGCACCAGCCGGCCCTCGACCCGCCAGAGCTCCCGCACCGGGGCAAAGATCGGATCGTCCCGGACATCGGCGATCAACAGCGATTCCTGGGTTACCATCGGTCCCAGGAGTTCGGGGTACCGGCGGAGCTCGACGGTCAGATGGCGGAGACTCGGACTCTCGACCGCCGCGACGACCGTGGCTGTTTCGCCGTTCTCGTCGTCGAGCACGATCGAGCACCGGGCGATTCGAAGCCCCTGCGACATCCGCCGGACCAGGACCTGAAAGATTTCCGCCGGCGATGCCGCCGCGGTGACTTCTTTCAAGAGCGCCGTGACCTCGGCCTCCGACCGCGCTTCGGCCCGGGCTTCGCTCAGCTGGTGGCCGCTTCGGAGGTGGGCCCGGATCCGGGCCAGGAAATCGTCGAGCCGGAACGGCTTGGTCACGAAATCGGCGGCGCCGAGGCCTAACGCCTCCACCGAAACCTCGCCGGGCGGCGAACCGGACAGGACGAGGATCGGCAGGTCGCGGTGAAGGGGATGGCGTTTCAGGGATTCGAGGGCCGAGAGTCCATCGACGCCGGGCAGCCCGACATCGAGGATCATCAGGTCGACCACCGTCTCATCGAGAAACTCCGTCAGGCCGTCGGCCGAGAAGCGGCCGGTGATCCGATACCCTTCCGCGTCGAGAATCGAGGTCAGCGAACGATTCAGCGACTCGTCGTCGTCGACGATCAGAATATGGGCTCGGGTCATCCGTCCTCAGCCCACCAGGCGGGCGAAGATCGCGGGGTCGACATTGCCGCCGGTGAGGATACACGCGGTCGGGCCGGCGGGGACGATCTTGCCCGCCAGCAGCGCGGCCACCGGCGTGGCCCCGGACGGCTCGATCTTCAAGCCCATCGAGTGAAACATGAACCGGACTCCCGCGGCGATTTCCGGCTCCGTGAGCGTGGCGACGCCCCGGATGACCGGGCGGATGTATTCGAACGTGATCGAGCCCAGCGACGGGGGAATCAGGCCGTCGGCCAGGGTGTCGGCCGGTTCGAACGGCACCGGATGACCCGCCGCCAAGGCGGCCGTGAGTTTGGGCGAGACGGCCGGTTCGACCCCAAAGACCGCGGTGTCGGGCTTGATGGCGCCGACCGCGGCACAGGTGCCCGCGATCATGCCGCCGCCTCCGACCGGCGCGATGATCGCGGCGGTCGACGGTTGATCCTCGAAGATCTCGTAGGCACAGGTGCCCTGGCCCATGATCACATCGTAGTTGTCGAACGGCGCGATCAGGACCAGCCCCTGCTGTTCGATCAGCTCCGCCGCTTTGGCCTCGCGCTCTTTCCGGGTGGTGACGACGATCTCCGCTCCGTGACTCCGGATCCCGGCCACCTTGACGGCCGGGGCGTTCCCGGGCATGACGATGACCGCCCGGACCCCGAAGTGCTTGGCGACATAGGCCACGGCTTGGCCGTGATTGCCGCTCGAATGGGTAATGATGCCGCGAGCCCGGACCTCGGCGGGGAGCCGGGAGATCGCGGTGTAGGCGCCGCGGATCTTGAACGCGCCGATCGGTTGGTGATGTTCGCACTTGACCCAGATCGGCGTCCCGAACCGCCGGCTCAACTCGGCCGATTCCACCAGCGGCGTCCGGACCGCGATGCCCCGGAGGGCCTCGGCGGTCCGTTTGAGATCGTCCCGGGATACGATGGGGACCGTCATTCAGTTCCCTCGACCTCGGCTTCGTCGGCCTCGCCCTCGGCCTCTTCTTCTTTGACCACCCGAGCCACCCCGACGATCGAGTCGGTCCCTTCGAGGTTCATGACTCGGACGCCTTGGGTGTTCCGTCCGATGACCCGGATGCCGTCGACGGGCACCCGGATGATGACGCCGCTCCGGGTGATCATCATCAACTCGTCGGACGGTTGCACTTCCTTCAGGGCCATGCAGTGCCCGGTCTTGTCGGTGTTGTGGAAGGTGATGATGCCCTTGCCGCCCCGTTTCTGGACCCGGTACTCGGTGATCTCGGATCGTTTGCCGAAGCCCTTTTCGCTCACCACCAGCAAGGTGGCATCGCGGCGGATCACCACCATGCCGATGACCCGGTCGTCGGCGTCGAGCTCGATGCCCTTGACGCCGCCGGTGGCGCGGCCCATTTCGCGGACATCGCTTTCGTGGAACCGGATGCTCATCCCGCCGGTGGTGGCGAGCACGATGTCGTTGTTGCCGTCGGTCAGCTGGACGTCGATCAACTCATCGCCGGTCTCGATGTTGATGGCGATGATCCCGTTGGCCCGCGGATTCCCGTAGTCGGACAGCACCGACTTCTTCACGGTGCCGTTCCGGGTCACGAACACGAGCCAGCGGTTGTCGGCGAACTCGCGGACCGGCACCAGGGCGGTGATATGCTCGTCGGGACGCACCGCGATACACTGGATGATCGGCTTCCCGCGGGTGGCTCGGCCGCCTT
The DNA here is from genome assembly GCA_031375485.1 of Gemmatimonadota bacterium. Taxonomy (GTDB): domain Bacteria; phylum Gemmatimonadota; class Gemmatimonadetes; order Gemmatimonadales; family GWC2-71-9; genus SHZU01. Next base: position 28,180 of record JANMHX010000002.1, read on the forward strand.
GGGGGATCTCGTGGACCTTGAGCCAGTAGACCTGGCCCTGGTTCGAGAAGAACATCACGTAGTCGTGGGTCGAGGCAATGAAGAGATGCTCGATCCAATCGTCTTCTTTGGTGGTGGCCCCCTGCAGGCCCTTGCCGCCGCGGCGCTGCCGCCGGTAGGTCGAGACCGGGGTCCGCTTGATGTAGCCGGTGTGGGAGATCGTGATCACCATGTCTTCTTCGACGATCAGGTCCTCGACCGAGAACTCGTTCTGGTCCGGAATGATCTCGGTCCGCCGGTCGTCCCCGAAGGCTTTGGTGACTTCGTCCATTTCGTCTTTGAGGATCTGCATCCGCTTCTCGCGGGACGCCAGGATCGCCCGGAGCTCCGAGATGATGGCCCGGACTTCTTTGAGTTCGGCTTCGAGCTTCTCGATCTCGAGCCCGGTGAGCTTGGCGAGCCGCATGTTGAGGATCGCTTCGCTCTGCTTCTCGGACAGCTTGAACCGTTTCCGGAGCCGGGCGTCGGCCTCGTCGACATCCTTCGACTTCCGGATGATCTCGACGACTTCGTCGATGTTGTCGACCGCGATCTTCAACCCTTCGAGAATGTGCTCCCGGGCCGCCGCTTGATCGAGATCGAACTGGGTCCGCCGGATCACGATTTCGTGGCGGTGCGCGATGAAGTGCTGGAGCAATTCCTTCAGGTTCATGACCCGGGGCTGGCCTTTGACCAAGGCCAAGTTGATGACCCCGAAGGTCGACTGCATGGTGGTGTGCTTGTAGAGTTGGTTCAGGACCACGTGGGGAATCGCATCGCGCTTCAACTCGACCACGAGCCGCATCCCGTCACGGTCCGACTCGTCGCGGACCGCGGAAATGCCCTCGATCTTCTTCTCCATGGCCAAATCGGCGATGGCCTTGGCCAGGGTGGCCTTGTTGACCTGGTAGGGAAGCTCGGTAATGACGATGGCCGACTTGCCCGAGGACTCTTTCTCGTCGATCTGGGCCCGGGCCCGCATCACGATCTTTCCCCGCCCGGTCTCGTAGGCCTCCTTGATGCCTTGGATGCCGTAGATGTAGCCGCCGGTCGGGAAATCGGGGCCTTTGACGTGCTTGGTCAGATCCTGGACCGTGGCATCCGGCTGGTCGATCAGCACGGTCACGGCTTTGCAGATTTCCCGAAGGTTGTGGGGCGGAATATTGGTGGCCATGCCGACCGCGATGCCGCTCGACCCGTTGACCAGAAGGTTCGGGATCTTGGAGGGCAGGACGGTCGGCTCCATCAACCGGTCGTCGTAGTTGGGCTGGAAATCGACCGTGTTCTTGTCGATGTCCTCGAGCATGGTCACGGCCACCCGGGTCAGCCGGGCTTCGGTATACCGATAGGCCGCCGCCGGATCGCCGTCGACCGAGCCGAAGTTGCCCTGGCCGTCGACCAACGGATAGCGGAGCGAGAAGTCCTGGACCATCCGGACCATCGCCTCGTACACCGGCGAGTCGCCGTGCGGGTGGTATTTGCCTAACACTTCGCCGACGACCGTGGCGGATTTCTTGTAGGGCCGGCCGGGCACCAGGCCGAGCTCGTTCATCGCGTTCAAGATCCGGCGATGGACCGGCTTCAAGCCGTCGCGCACGTCGGGGAGGGCCCGCGAGACGATCACGCTCATCGAATAGTTGATGAAGCTCTGCTTCATCTCGTCTTCGATCGGGCGGGGGAGAATACGCTCGCGCGAGTTGGGTGCGGTCATGGGTCACTCGACCTATTTGATCTGGAAAACGGCCCCGGGCGAGGCGGCCCCTTGGACCAGAATTATAGTGGGGTCCTGGGCCTGGAATCAAGCCGGTTATTCTGGTTCAAAGTGTTTTCCGACAACGACTTAGGTCGGCAGATTTTGGGCCGGACTTTGGGCGGCCCCGGGCCACCTTCTCGATGCTGAATGTTGTTGTCGTGCCATGGAATGTCCCAAAACCGACGTAATGTCCAGTCTAGTGTTGTTTTTCTGCCAGTTCATGGTATATTTGCAACAATGCTTGATCGACCAGCCTTCGTTGCGGCCGCCAGAATCGCGCTCTCGCGGTTCCCCGTGGTTGCTCTCCTTGGCCCCCGCCAGGTTGGGAAAACCACCCTGGCCAAGGCCGTTGCCCGGTCGATCGCCCCGGACCGCACTCAGTACCTGGACCTCGAGTTCCCCGCCGACCGGAACCGGCTCACTGACCCGGCCGAGTACTTCGAGGCCCACCGCGGCAGCCTGATCATCCTCGACGAAATCCAGCGGGTTCCCGAGTTGTTCCCGATCCTCCGCGGCGTGGTGGATCGTCGCCGGGAAGCCGGGGAACGGTTCGGGCAGTTCCTCGTCCTGGGTTCGGCGTCGATGGATTTGCTGCGCCAGTCGTCCGAGTCGCTGGCCGGACGAATCAGTCAGCTCGAGCTCCCCCCGATCGGCATTGGCGAGGTGCCGGACACCACGGCCGACCTCGATAAACTCTGGCGCCGGGGCGGGTTTCCGGACAGCCTGTTGGCCTCGGATGACGACGCCAGTCTGGCGTGGCGGCGGGCGTTCATCCGGACCTACCTCGAGCGCGACATTCCGATGTTCCAGCCCCGGGTGCCTTCGGAAACCCTCCGCCGGTTCTGGACCATGTTGGCCCACAACCAGGGCCAGCAGTTGAATGCCGCCCGCCTTGCCGCAGGGTTGGGTGTTAGCGGCCAAACGGTGGCTCGCTACCTCGATCTGATGGTTGACCTGCTCTTGGTGCGGCGCCTGTCGCCGTGGTCGGGCAATGTCGGGAAGCGTTTGGTGAAGAGTCCCAAGGTGTACGTCCGTGACAGCGGCCTGGTTCACGCGCTGCTCGGCATCGGGTCGCAGGACGATCTCCTCGGCCATCCGGTGGTCGGCGGTTCCTGGGAGGGTCTGGTCCTCGAAACCCTGATCGCGGGGGCCGGCGACCGGTCGTTGTCGTTCTATCGGACCGCCCGGGGGGCCGAAGTCGATTTGGTGGCCGAAGGGCCCGACGGCCGCCGGCTCGCGGTCGAGATCAAGCGATCCTCGGCCCCGACCGTGAGCCGCGGCTTCCGGATCGGCTGCGAGGACCTCGGCGTCGCCGAGGCGGTGGTGGTGTATCCCGGCGTCGAGCGATTCCCGTTAGGCGGCGGCGTCACCGCGATGGGCCCGGCCGCCGCCGCCCAGTGGCTCAGCGGGTCATAGTGGCCCGATGAGCCGGCGACGTGGCACCCCTCCTCGCTTCGTCGACCCCTTCGACCCGCTCGACGGCCCGATTGCGGACACGATCGACCTCCACGGCTTCCGCCGCGAGGAGGCCCGGCTCCGGGTCCTGGCCGTGGTGACGAGCGCCCATCGGAAACAACGCGGCGAGTTGATCCACATCATTACCGGGAAGGGTCGCCACTCTCCCGACGGCGCGGTCCTCAAAGGTGCCGTCAAGACGGTCCTCAAGGGCGAGGCAGCGCCAATGATCAAGGCGTTCGGCCCCGACCTCGACGACGGGGGCTATCTGGTCCGGGTTCGGCAGGGCGCTTAATGAACGGCGGAGGCGCTCACCATCACGCCGCATTCCCCGCCGTGCTGGGCCACGTTCACCACTTGCTGTTGTGAGGCCCGAGCCACCAATCCCACCCCATAGCGGCTCGGCACGAAACCCATGACCACGTAAAACGGCTCGAGATGGATTTGGCCGTCGGGGCCGAGCACCGGATACTCCTGGACCGGAAGAGCCACCTTGTTCTGGATGACCCATCGCTCCTCATCGGCCAAGGCCGTGTCGAGGAGCCGATCCCAGGTCGCTTGATCGACACTGGCTCCGACTTCGACGCCGTCGCCGCCGTAGGAGCGGTTCGGCTTGAGCACCAGGGTGGCGCGGTTCTTTCGGGCGTAGTCGAGCAACTCGATCCGGTCGCCGTTGGCGTCTTGGGTCTTCCGGTCGGAGACGATCCGGGTCCAGGGCACATGCCGCCGGAACACCAGCCGTTCCTCGGGGCTGAAGTAACGCCCGACAATCTCGAGATCGGTGAGCACCTCCCAGATGCTCTTCTGATCGAGCTCAGCCGCGATCGACGACACCATCCGGTTCTCGGCAAAGAGCCGGCGCATCGGGGCGACATCGACGCCTTCGTCGGCCAAATCGAGGAGGTCGAGGATGCCGTAGTCGCGGTAGGCCACGTCGACTCGGTGGTCCTCATACCACACTTCGCCGTCTTTGAGCCGAAGCTCGGCGGGGTCGGCGTGGAGGACCTCGATGCCGTGCCGCTCTCGGAAATAGCGGGCCAAGGCCTCAGGTTCGTCGGGGCCGTCGGTCTCGTATTTCGGGTCGACCAACACGATCTGGCCATCGGGGCGGCCCACGGTTTCCAGGTGTTCGAGGAGATCCTGCAACAGGAGCTCGCGAATGTCGGGCCCGAGTTGGAGACGAATCTTGGGGTCCCGGCCCCGGAGGACCGGGATCACGACGTCGGCGAGCACCCGGTCGCAGGTGGGGGCCAAATGGACCCCGCCGACCCCGGTCAGGTTCGGCTCCAGGAACTGAAGGGTGTCCTTCCATCGGGCGCTCGAGAAATCGACGACGGCGTCGAGCCGCGAGAAGATCGGGTTGGCTTCCCGATGCGCGGCGGTCCAACAATCGAGGAGCCACCGTTCTTCCTCCGGCGTGACTCGAAGGATGTCCCGCACCGCCAAATCGCCGAAGTAGAGATCGATCATCCGCTTCGAGGCGTTCAGCAGGGTCTGGGTCACGTAGTGGATGTAGCCGAGTTGGTCCTGCCGGAGGGTGACGGGCCTCGCGAACAACCGGATCGTCTCGGTGACCCCGTCGCGTTGGTAGGCCAAGTGCCGTTCGGTGGCCAAGTCGTGGATGCCCTTGAGGAGGCTGATCGTTTCGTCGCGCGGAATCCCGTCGAGGGCGCGCTGGACCCGTTGGGTCAGCCGGAGGCCTGCTAGTCCAACTTCTTCCGCGGGTGTCAGCATCACGGGCCTCTCCGCGGTGGCCACACCGCGCTATAGTTAGGGATGCGTCCCGCCGAAGCGTACGCCGAATTGGTCCGTCTCTCCCGAGAGGAAACTGTCCTCGCGTCCTGCTCGGATTTGTTGGAATGGGATGAAGAGACCTTCATGCCCCGGGGCGGGGTCGAGCATCGGGCGGAGCAGATGTCGCTCTTGGCTGGAATGCTCCATGACCGAGGCTCCGATCCCCGGTTCGGCGAGTTGTTGGATCGGGTCGAGGGGACCGAGCTGGTCGCTGATCCCGACTCGCCGAGTGCGGTCAACATCCGGGAGCTCCGCCGGGAGTACGAACGGGAGCGAAAACTCCCGAAGGACCTGGTGGAGGAGGGTGCCCGGGTCGCCACCCTCGCCTCTCAGGCGTGGGTGGATGCCCGGGAGGCGGCTGACTTCAAGCTGTTCGCGCCCTGGCTCGACCGGATCTTCGCTTTGGCCCGGGTCGAGGCCGACGCGGTTGGGTTCCAGGAGTCGCGGTACGACGCGATGCTCGAAGATTACGAGCCCGGCATGACCACCCGCGAGGTGACCGCGTTGTTCACCGGGCTCAAGCCCGAACTGATCCGGCTGGTCGGCGAGTTGTCGACGCCCTCGTCGGTACCGGCCCATGTTCTTCGGAGGGAATTCCCGATCGACCGCCAGAAGCTCTTTGCCGAGGCGGTGGCGGCGGCGCTGGGGTTCGATCTCGAACGGGGCCGGATCGACACCGCGAGTCATCCGTTTTGCACCGCGATCGGGCCGGGCGACATTCGGATTGCGGTCCGGTACCATCGCCGGAACCTCGCGATGGGTTTGTTCGTCTTGCTCCACGAAGTCGGTCACGGCTTGTACGATCAGGGCATCGACGTGGCCCATTTCGGCACGCCGATGGGGGAGGCGCCGTCGCTTGGCCTTCACGAATCGCAGTCCCGCCTGTGGGAGAATTGCGTCGGCCGGAGTCTGGGTTTCTGGCAGCACTTCTTCCCCCGTCTCAAGAACATCTTCCACGAGGCGCTCCACGACATTTCGCTCGAAACGTTCGTGGCGGTGATCAATCGGGTCACTCCCGGTTCCAACCGGGGCCGGGCCGACGAAATCAGTTACAATCTCCACATCATCATTCGCTCGGAGCTCGAGCAGGCCATGCTCTCGGGCGATCTCAAGGTCGCCGATTTGCCGGGGGCCTGGAACGACGCCTACCGAAAGTATCTGGGGGTCACGCCGAAGAACGACGCGGACGGGTGCCTGCAGGACGGCCATTGGTCGGAAGGGATGATCGGCTACTTCCCGACCTACACGTTAGGCAACATCTACGCGGCCCAGTTGTTCGCCCAGGCGGAGCTCGACATCGGGCCGCTCGATCCGGCGTTTGCCCAAGGCGATTTTACGGGATTGTTGGGTTGGCTCCGGGACCGGGTTCACCGGCACGGATGCCGGTGGCCCGCCAGAACCATCGTCGAACGGGCCACCGGGGCGGCGCCGACGCCCGGGCCGCTGCTCCGGTCGCTCGAATCCAGGTATCGAATCGCCGTCAGTTGAGCGCCGCTGCGACCCGCTCCAATCGGCCGCGGACCTCGTGCATCAGCTCGACGAGGGCCGGATCGCTTTCCATTCCTCCGGCGAGGAGCATCGCCTCCGGGTTCGCAATCCGAACCATGCTTCCCTCACCGGATGCCTCCACCGTCACGTTGCACGGCAACAGCAAGCCGACCGTGGCGCTTTGGTTCAAGGCGCGGTGGGCCAGCGTCGGGTTGCAGGCTCCCAGAATGGTGTAGGGGCGGAATTCGATCCCCAGTTTCTGCTTGAACACGTCGTGGGTGTCGATCCGGGTGAGGACCCCAAATCCCTCGGCTTTCAAGGCGGCGGTGACGCGCTCGATCGCGTCGTCCTGGGTGGTGGCAAGGCGGGCCTCGAAGGCAATTTGGGGTGTCGGCATGGCCGGAAACTAAATCCCACCACCGTGAAGGCTCGATGAACGGGGTACGAAGCTTCAGACCTCGATCCGGAACGGCTGGGCCCCCTCCCACACGACCCGTCGTCCGAGTTCGGGCAGCAGGTCGAGCCCGGTGACGATCGTCAGGACATGGTTGCCTTCGAGCCGCCCGAACTTGCTGGCGAAGACGGTGGTCCCGTAGGGGAAGAGGATCTCGGTTTCGCTGACGCCTTTCGGATACAAGAGGAGCTGGCCGGGCGCCGGCTCGGCGGTGGCATTCTCGACGCCGACACCCGCCTCGAGATCGCCTAACGGCATCCACGCCGCTTCGCCGCTCCATCGGGCCTGCAGCAGATGCCCGCTGAGCGGGAGGAGCCGGAGCAACGCGGCGCAACTGGCCGGCGCCCGCTCGCGCTCGAGTCGCGCTTCAAAGACGAGATTCCCGCAGGTGATCCGAATCATGCTTACCCCGGTAGAGCCGGCGCGAGGCCGGACGGCGGTGGCGGTGGAGTCCGCTTCCGGCGCTTGGCTCCCCGGCGGCCGAGGAGCATCACCGGCAAGACGAACATGGCACCCAGGGTTCCGGCAATCGTCCCCCCGGCGGTGGCCAAGGCAATCGAACCGAACAGGCTGTCAGGCTCCGTGCCGACGGCCAACGGGATCAAGCTCGCCATCGTGGTCAGCGTCACCAACACGATCATGCCGGCCCGGTCGCGGGTGGCATAGACAATGTCGGCGGCGGTGAGCCGACGTGACGCCCGGCCGGATGCCCCGACCCGGCGGCGGCGTTCGAGCGCGGCGTCGACCAGCAAGATCGACTGATTCACCGCGAGCCCGACCACGAGGATGACGCCGACCGCCGCCTCGCGGCTGAATCCGGTTCCCGTCGCCCAGAAAATCGCGGCCACGCCTGCTAAGGCCAACGGCAGGCTCAAGAACACCATCGCCGCCGCCCACTGGGAGTCAAACACGAACGCCACCGACAAGAGGACCAGCACGACGCCGATGGCGAAGACCAGCCAGAGCCCCTTGGTGCTGTCGTCTTCCTGCCAGGCAAACTGGTCATCCCCCACCGTGTAGCCGGCCGGGACGGAGATCGAACCCATGAATGCCTTGTGGGTCCGATTGGCCAGCTTCTGGGGCCCCCGGAAGTCATAGCTCAAGATCCGAACGTACTGCTGGTCCTCCCGGTTGATCTGGCTCAAGCCCTCTCGCTCCGTGACGGCCGCGAGGTCACTGACGCGGACCGGCGCGTTGCCGTCATTCGGCACCAACGAGGCCCGAAGATCCTCGAGGCTCCGTTCCTGAGACCCTTTGGCTTTGACGCTGACGGTGACCTCTTCGTCGTCGAGCTCGAGCTTCTGGCCGCCCACCGCGCCCCGGATCTCCCGGGCCACGGCCTGGGAGAACGCCTGGGCCGTGACGCCCGCCCGCGCCAAAGCGGCCCGGTCGGGGGCCAGGGCGACATTGACCGCCCGTTCCGAACGGAAAAAGCTCCCGGCGTTGATGTTGACTTCGCGGACCCGGGGAATCCGCTCGAGCCGGGTCTTGAGGTCGCGCGCGAGCTGCTCGACCCCGGAGAACGAGTATCCGAGAATCTTGACCCGAAAGCTGACGGAACTCCCGCCGCCGCCGTTGAAGAACCCCTGGCCTCGGCCGAACACCCCGATCGACGCGCCGCCGACAAAGACCGCCCGCTGGGTCATCTCCTCTTGCATGGCGGTTGGAATGGCGGTGAGGCCGGCCGGCTTCGTAAAGGTGACCCGAAGCTGGCCGAATCCCGGAAAGCCGCGCGCTTCCACTCGGTCGACGCCCTCCCGGCCGACGGCGATCCGCTCGAACTCCGAAATGGCCCGATCGACGCTGGCCGGATCGGAGCCCCTCGGAAAGTTGAGGTTGACGAACAGTTCCGACCGTTGGCCGTACCAATCGCCGAAGGACGACTTCGGCACCTTCTTGATGAATCCCCAGGTCAGGACGCCGAGTCCGGCGGTGGTGACGACCAACGTGGCCCAGCGCCATCGGAGCAGTTTGAGGACCGAGCGGGTGTAGGCCCGGTGAAGCCCGCGCCAGCGCTGGGTGCTCATCCCGTGGCCGCCGCCGACGGCGGGGATCATCACGACCGAGCTCACCACCGACCAGCCGAGCGCCAACAGAAACGCCGCGGCAAACGGCATGAACGTGGCCCGCGCGTTTCCCTGGAGATACAGGAAGGGAAACATCACGACTGCCGTGGTGAGCGTTGAGCCGATGACCGCCGGCATGATCCGGGCCCCCGCCTCCGCCCGACCGTCGATGGTGTCGGGCGCGTGGCGTAGCCGTTCGACCACCACGAGGCCGTTCTGCACCAAGATGCCGACGCCCATGCCCAACCCGGCGAGGGTCAGGAGATTGGCCGGGATCTTGAGGAGGTAAAGACCCAACGCGGTGCCCGCGATCGACACCGCGGCGCTCCCCATCACGAGCCAGATCGAGGTCAGATTCCGCATCGCGAACGCCAAGACCAGCATCACCGCGGCGAACGCAATCAGACCCCTCAAGAGCAGGTCGTTGAGCTGCTTCTTGAGGTCCTTGCTCTCATCGCTCTCGACCTTGAAGACGATCCCCGGCGGCAGCAGCCGGTGGATGTCGTTCATGGTGGCCTTGATTCGCTCGGCGGTCTGGATCGCGTCGGCGCCGGCCAGCCGGCTGATCTGCATCGTAACGGCAGGCACCGCGTTGATCCGGGCGAATTGACCCCGGTTGTCTTCGTCCGGCCGGATCGTGGCCAGCTCGTCGAGCCGAAAGACTCGGCCGCTCGGCGCCCGAATGACCAGCTGCCCCAAGTCCTCCAGCGCTTTCGGCCGGTCCCGGAGCGCCACGGTCAACACACTCGCGCCGCGCTGCTGCTCGCCGAGGGCTTTGACCACTCGGGCCGACGCGACCGCCGCTCGAATCAGGTCGGGGTTGATCCCGAGTTGCCGAAGCCGGACCGGATCATACGTCACCGCCACGCCGGGCTCCGCCGAGCCCGAGAGCCCGACGCCGCTCACGCCCGGAACCGCCGTGACCCGGGGATAGACTTGGTCCTTCGTCAACTTCGTCAGCGTGCCCGACGTATACGGGCCGACGATCGAGTAGGTCAGGAGCGGCTGTTCATCCAACTCCTGCGGGGTGTAGTTCTCGACGCTCGGCGGTTGGGCCCCCTGCGGCAGCCGGTCGCGCAACAACTCGATCCGCTCATGGATCTCGAGCCGGGCCAGCGTCACGTCGGTTTTCGGCTCGAGTTCCACTTCCAGCCGCGACGACCCATCGCCCGACTCGCTTGAAATCTTCTTGACCCCCCGGACCCCCTGAATCGCCTCCTCCAACGGCGAGGTCAGGTATGTCTCCACCAGCTCCGGCGACGACCCAAACCAAGTGGCGGACACGGTCAGTCGAGGCAACTCCACCTGCGTCTTCGTCGCGAGCGGCAGCTTGGTAAACGCCACCCCGCCCGCCAACGTCAACGCCGCCCCCGTGGCCCACACCACCGCCGGCCGCCGCGCCGCCCATCTAATCATTTCCCCTCCGAGCGCCGAGTGCCGAGTGCCGAGCGCCGAGATTCGACCCAGACATACGCCGTCGGCAGCAGGAAGAACGTCACCAACAACGCCGTCACCGACCCGCCGATGACCCCCGCCGCGAGCGGTTGATACAACTCGCCGCCGCTGCCCCAGCCAAAGACCAGTGGGAGTACCCCGGTAATCGTGGTGATCGACGTCATCGCAATGGCCTTGAGCCGTTGGTGGCCGCCGGCAATGACCGCGTCGACGATCGGGAGGCCCTGCTCCCGGAATCGCTGGATGGCGTCGAGTTTGACCACGGCTTCGTTGTCAGCCATGCCGATCATGACGACGATGCCGATCATCGCGACGGCGTTCAGGCTCTGGCCGGTCATCCACAAGAACAGAATGCCGCCGGCGCCGGCCAGTGGTACCGTCAGCATCACCAGCAACGGCGTCGTGAACGAGGCGAATTCGCCGGCCAGGACCAAGAACACCAACGCCACCGACAGCACCGCCACCAGAGCCAGCTCTCGGGTCGTCCGCGCTTCGTCCGCTTGGGCCCCCCCGATGGTCACCTCAACGCCGGGCGGCAACGCCAGTGCCGTGATCCGCGCCTGGACGGTCTTGGCGGCCTGTTCCAGTCCGCCCCGCTCGGCCACGGCTTCGACCACGCTGACCGGCCGCTGATTGATCCGGACCACCTCGATCGGCGCCCGGATATCGGTGACGGTCACCAGCTGTCCGAGCGGAACGCCCTTGATGGTCGTGGCCAGGGTGGTGTTGAGATCTTCATTGAAGGCGCCGGCAAACCGGACCTTGATGGGCGTCCGCCGGTCGGTTTCCCGGAAATCGCCGGACGCGACGCCGCCGAGCCCGCCCGAGAGCGCGCTGGCTACTTGATCGGATGTGATCCCGAGCCGCGCCATCTGACTCCGATCGAGGGTGACCTCGACCGTGGGTTGGGTACTGGCAAAGGCGTCGCGGACGTCGGAGAGGTCGGTGATGCTGTCCAGGCTCTTCCGAATCGTATTGGCCCAGGTGGCCGCCTCGGCGAGCTTGGGCGCGGCCACTTCGATCCGCACCAATCGCCCTTCGCGGCCAATCAAGCTGCCGAACTCCGACTGGCCGGCAAGGTCGATGGCCAGACTCCCTTGGGCCAGGTCGGGCACCGCGGTTCGCAGCGCTTCGGCGAAGACAGAGGCATCCTTGCCGTCCGGCACCGGCACCAGCAGCTGGGCACTGGCGGAGGTTCCGGGGTCGGCGCCCGCGAGCACCTCCTCGTCGGTGGCGACCCCGATCCGGCTGTAGATCCCCGACGAGCCTAACGTCCTGGCGGCATCCTCGAGTCGTTTGGCTTGCCGGGCGGTTTCCTCGATCGCGGTGCCTTCCGGGAGTTTGAGGTATGCCACCGCGATGCCTTCGTCGACGCGGGGCAGGATTTCTCGAGGCAGCCGGAACGTGATCACCACCGTGCCCGCCGTCACGCCGAGTGCGATCAGGACGCAGAGCCCCGGACGGGCCAAGGACCAGCGCATCCCCGATTCGTACCAGGCCTCCATCCGGTGGCCGAGCCTGATCAAGGGTCCGTCGCTGGCCGGTTCGAGTGCCCGCTTCCCCAACGTCTCACCGACCCGGCCCCAGGCCATCATGACCGGCATCAAGGTCAGGGCCAAGATCAACGACGCCCCGACCGACATCACGACGCTCAACGAAAGATCCCGGAACAGCGCCGCCGCGAGTCCTTGCACGAACACGATCGGCCCGAACACCAGGAGCGTCGTCAACGTGCCGGCGGTCAGCGGTCCGGCCACTTCATCAGTGCCCCGGAGGGCCGCTTCCCACCGGGTGAGCCCGGCGTCCATGTGCCGGTTGGCCGCCTCCGCGACGACGATGGCGTTGTCCACCAGCAACCCGACGCCCAAGGCCAAGCCGCCGAGCGAGAGGATGTTGATCGTGACACCCATCAACTGGAGCAGGGTCAGCGCCACCAACACCGAGAGCGGCACCATCAGGCCGATGGCCACCGACGCCCGCCAATCGCGGAGGAACAGCAGGATGACCGCGAGCGACATCAGGCCGCCCACGACGATTTCCTGGATCAGATTGGAGAGGGCGTCGGTGACGAATTGGGCCTGGGCCGCCACGACCTTGATCTTGACCGTCGGAAACTCGGTCTTGAGCTGCTCGATTGTCTTGTAGATCTCGGCTGTCACGGCCACGGTATTGGAACCCGCGTCCTTATATACCACGAGTCCGACGGCCGGCCGGCTGTCCAGGGTGGTGACCGTGGTCGGGTCGGCCACCGCCAGGGTTACGGTGCCGATGTCGCTCAGCATGATGCCGCTCTTGGCCGGGCCCACCGGGGTCTTTTCGATCTCGGCAACGCTTTGGAACTCGGTGAGCGCCCGGAGCGAAAACCGAAACTGGCCCCGGCGAATCGAACCGCCGGCCGCGGTGGCGTTGGCCGATTTGAGCGCGGTCGCGATATCGTCGGGCGTGAGGCCCAAGGCCCGCATCCGGTCGGGGTCGACCTCGACCCGGATTTCGTCCTTGGGTTCGCCGACCACCGCTACGCTCGAGATCCCGGCCAGCTGTTCGAGCCGGCGGGCGTGGACGTCCTTGGCGGTTCGGGAAATGCTCCGGAGGTCGCCGTCGCTGGTGAGGCCGAGGACCGCGATGGGCCGTTCGCCGGGGTCGCTGGTGAGCAGGGTCGGGCGCTCGGCCCGTTCCGGCAGGGCGCCGCGGGCGTTGTCGAGCCGTTCCCGGACTTGGAGCACCGTCGCCGCCATGCTGGTGCCCCAGGAAAACTTGAGTGAGGTCGTGGCTTCGCCGTTTCGGCTCACCGACTTCACGTCGACCAATCCCGGCGTGGCCGACACCGCCTCTTCGATCGGCTCGGCAATGAACCGGGACACCTCTTCGGCCGCGGCGCCCGGGTACAGGGTCCGGATCGTCAGGACCGGGAGCTCGATGTCGGGGAGCAACGACACGGGGAGCTTGCCTAACGATACCGACCCAAGCAGCACCAGGGCCGCCACGGCCGAAATGGTGGTGACAGGGCGCTTCAGCGCCTGAGAGGCGATCGACACTACGGGGTGCCGCGTTCCTGTTTGGCCACCAGCCGGACCGGGGCGTCATGGGTCAGAGTCAGGTGGCCCTCGACCAGCACGGTGTCTCCGGCGGCCACCGGAATCTGCCCGGTGGAGCTGTCGGCCAGGACTTCGGTTTCGAATCCGTTGGTCCGCCCCGGGAAGATGTAGACCCATTGGGCCCGGCCGCCCTTGACCACGAACACCAGCGGCCGGCCGTCGCGTTCGATGACCGCCGAGGCGGGGACGATGGTGCGGTTCGGGAGCCGGGTGGCTTCGAGCCGGACATCGGCGTACATCCCGGGGCGGAGGACGCCGTTGCCGGTGGCGCGGATTACCGCTCGGCCGGCACGGGTGGTGCTGTCGACGAGCGGCAGGATGGCGGCCACCCGGCCCCGGATCGGCTTGTCGGGGAACGCGGCGGCGGTGATGGTGGCATCGCCGCCGATCTTGATGAACGCGAGGTCGTGTTCCAGGACCGAGGCTTCGATCCGGAGATTCTTCAGGTCGACGATCTTGGCCACCTCCTGTCCTTGGGACAGCCGTTCTCCGACCGAGACCTTCATTTCTTCCACTACGCCATCGAACGGCGCGGTGATCGAGGCGCGTTCGCGGCGGAGTTTCGCCTCTTCGAGCGCGGCCCGGGCTCGGTCCATGCCGGCCCGGATCTCGGCGCTTCGGAGCCGTTCGCCGGTCACGGCTTTGCCGGAGACGATCGAGTCGGGGACGATGTTGTCGAGCAGCTTGAGTTTGGCGTCTTCGAGATCGGCTTGGGCCCGGTCAACGGCGAGGTCGAGTTCGCGGGGGTCGACCGTGACCAAGACTTGGCCCCGGGTTACCGATTGGCCGGGCCGGACGTTCACGGCCGAAATCGGGCCGACGGTCTCACTCTTGAGCATGGCCACGCCGTCGGATCGGACTTGGGCGGTGGTCACCACCGAGAGGATCAGGTCGCCAACGCGAACGGCTTGGCCAACCACCGGGAGCGTCACGTTGCTGGCGGCGGCGTCCTTGGCGGTCGAATCGGCGGCGCTGGTGCCCCCGGCCTCCGCGCCGTCGCCATCCTTCTTCTTGCAGCCGGCCAGGAGTACCAAGGCCAGCGCGTAGATCGTGGGTTTGTTCACAGCGTCCTCCCGATGAGCGCTTCGATCTGCGCTTTGGATCGCAAGTAGTCGAACCGCGCGGTGATGGCGCCTTCTTCGGCCTGACTGAGCCGGTCTTGGGCCTGGACCAGGCGTTCGATTTCGATGGTGCCTAACCGGTATCGCTCGAGCTGGACCCGGGCGTTGGCCCGGGCGGCGTCGAGATTGCTCCGGGCCACGTCGACCCGTTCCTGTGCGGTCCGGAGCGAGGCGAGCGCGCCGATCAACTGGGCTTCGACGTCGTGGGCCGCATCGGTCGATCGGGCCCGGGCCACGTCGAGCGCCACCGACCGGTTCAGGACCTGTTGCTCGCGCTGGAACCCGTTGAACAACGGAATCGAGACGTTGAGGCCGAGGTTCCGGTTGTTGAACAGTTTGTACTTGGCGAGCGGATCTTGGTCGTTGCCGCCGTAGCTGGTGCTGCCGTTGAGTTGGACTTGGGGCCAGTACACCGCCTTGGCCGCGCTCAAGCTGGCCTTGGCCGACCGCACCGAGGCCTCGGCCTGGATCACCGCCGGCGAGCGCTCGCGGGCCTCGGTCATCACGGCGGCGGTGTCGATCGCAATGGTCCGGATCGCGATGCTGGAGTCGTCCACGGCCGACACCCGGCCCGATACTCCGATGGCCCGGGCCAGATTGGCCTCCGCCTGCGCCAGCTGGCTTTCCTCGGTGAGGAGCCGAAGCCGGGCTTGGGAGACTTCGACTACGGCTTGGAGCGAGTCGGACACCGTGGCGCCGCGGGTTCGGAGCCGGGCCACCGCGATGGCGAGTTGCTCTTCGGCCCGCCGGATGCCGTCGCGCCGAACCTTGACCAGTTCGCCGTTCTGGAGCGCGCTGAAGAATTCGCGGCTGGTGTTGAAGGCGGTTTGCCATTTGCGGGCGTCGAGGGCTGCCTGGGTCCGGTCGCCCTCGGCGCGGGCGGCGGAGAGTTCGGCGCCGCGCCGGAACCCGGTGAAGAGATCGATCCCGGCACTCAGTTGGAGATTGACCGAGGTGGTGGTGTTGTTGGCGGCGACCAGTTGTCCGGTGCGGGGGTCGACCCGTTGGAATTCCGACCGGCTTTTCCCGCCGCCGGCTCCGGCCGATACGCTTGGAAGGAAGGACCCGTAGCGGGCCCGGGTTTCGGCTCCGGCGGAGCGGACGTCGCCCTCGGCTTGGACCACGTTGGGGTCGTGCTTTTGGGCCAGCGCAATGGCCTCGGCCAGGGACACGGCCCGTTGCTGGGCGGGGGCGGGGGCGGGGGCCAGGGCAGCGGCCAAGAGGAGGCCGAGCCCGCGGAACTGTCGTGAATTCATGACCTCATTCTACTTGTCGGATGGAGCGGGCATAAGGAGGGCCGCTCTGGGGTTGGCTTTAGGATGCGCTGGGGGCGGAAAAGGATGCACGGCTAGGGGTTAGTCGGCGGCGGGTCCGGGCCGATCAGGAGGCGGGGGGGGGCACTTGGAGAAACCCGTGTTCGATGGCGGCGTTGAGGAGTGGAATTCGGCCGTGGGTTCCGAAGGTCCGGGCGGCTCGATCGAGGTGTTCGACGACGGTCTCGTAGGAGAGACCGAGTTCGGTGGCAATTTGCTTGGGGAGGATGCCGGCGTGGAGGCGACCGAGAATGTCCACCTGTCGTTTGGTTAGGTGGACGGAGGGGTCGATCGTGGAACAGGCCCTGCCGGAGGTGGTCATTGGATATCCCGAAGGGGGCAGCACCAATTTGGGAAGAGTCGGGCGGGACAACAAGCTGGGAAAAACCTTGGTGATCGGTAGCGGCGAAGTTGCGCCACCAATAGGGCCGAGTGGCCAGGGGTGAGTTCGGGATACCCCCAACTTTGGGGGATTGCCGGCCCGCCGTCCGAACCCAATGTTATGCCTGACGGCTGAATTGATTACTCACGCCACGACCTGACAAGACGGCAATGAACCTACTGCGAATGATACCGGCGATTACTGGTCTTGCGTTGTCCGCAGGGTGTCGAGGCGACTTGCCAGTTGTTGTCCACCCAGATCGGCAGTACTTGACCTACCCAGTCGGTCCGACTGAGGCAACGCTGACATGGAACGACACGACGAACCTGATGCCCGCGGGGGCTGGCCAGCGGATTGGGGATTCGACTGGACCTATGGACTCGCTATTCGGTAAAGTCGTTGACGTGAAATTTCTGGGCACGGATCGACTCCTGACCCTCGACGGGCGGATGGGTCAGTTGCGAGTGTATTCGTCCGACGGCCGTCTTTTGACGAGTGTGGGGCGACCCGGACCTGGGCCGGCAGAGTTTTCGGAGCCGCTGGCGTTAGGCGTGATCGATCGCAGTGTCCTTGTTGGAAGCCTGGACCGCACAGTAAAGGTGTTCGCTGACGATGACTCGCGCCTTTCACTCACTCGCGTTCTGCGGGTGGACGGGGCGCCGCGCTCGCTTTGTGCGATCGGGCAGCGCCTGTATGTAAACGGGCCAAACCTGGACCAACCATCGATCGTCACGGTCTACGACCTACGAGATGGGCATCAGCTGCAGGCGTTCCCACCCGCGTACCATAGCCCAAACCGACTAATCAACCTTCAGTTGAACAGTGCGAAGCTCGCCTGCCATGCGGAGAGCAACACCATCGTGGCCGCGCTGAGCGGCGGAATCGGTGAGATCCGCTCTTTTGATTCAACTGGCCGGGTCCGTTGGATAACTCGACTAACCAAGTTCAGGCCGGGGATAATCGCGGAAACCGCCGCCGGCTACTCGGTAGACATACCGGCCGCTGGCGTCGATCGCGTGCTGTCGGTAGTGGTGCTGCCTTCAACGCGCCTTCTTGTGCAGATCGCCTTCCTCAGCAAGGAAGCGGCGATTGCCCAAGCCCAGTTCAGCAACGTGACATCGATCGTTCTCGACCTCCATTCTGGCAAACAACTCGGATCGTTGACTCTGCCAGTCGTCAGCGCCGTGAACGACGGCTCGACTGGAGCTGGCTACTACGATGAGCCCTTCCCCCACGTGCAGCTGTGGAGGAGTCTGCCATGGTGACCGGACGACTCACCCTCCAACTTTGCGGGGTTGCCGGTGCGTTTGCCCTCGGCTTCGGTGCTGTGCGCCTGGCGGCAGGGGCTCGATCGAGTGTGTCGCTACGGGCGGGTCACCCAATCCTAGACTCGCTACTGGATAGGCCCCCAGGCCCCGCCATTTCCCAGGTCCTGCTTTTCTACGTAGGCAGCAGCACTTGCGTGTGGTGTAATGACAAGAGGCTGCCCCTGGCCGTCCAGACGGTCGTAGACTCGATAAGGGCTCGCGCTGCTCTGGCGGGCCTCGACGTGGAGACGGTTGGCATCGATCTCGATCCGCTTCGTAGCGCACGTACGAAGCACCTTGATCGGATTGGCAGCTTTGGTCAGGTAGCACTTGGCGGAGGGGTCGTGAATTGGCCCGCTGCGGATCTATCATGGGTGCTTTTCGGGGGCACCCTTGGCACGCCTCAGGTCGTGCTTGCGCTGCGGAGCGTGGCCAAGCAAAGCGCCAAGGGCCAGCCGCTGATGCTCGTTCTCGGAAGACCGCAGATGCTTGCTCGCAAAGTCGGCGTTTACGAGATTCTGGAATGGGCGAGGCATGGAGCACCGACGCCGGCACTTCAATTGGCACGACAGGAATGAACAACGGTGACTACTCTCAAAGGAGGAATGGATGGCGCATCAGAGCGGTCGTAGACGGTTGGTGTTTCTTGGGGCGTTGAGCGTTGGGTGTGTTATTGGCGGGCTCAGTGCCAGGCCCCGGATCGCGGTCGGGCAGGCGTGCGACAAGAAGCTTTGCGATGTTGACTTGGCAAAGTGCGAACCGACAGATGCGAAGTACAACTGTAGTACGGTCGGCGGCTGCAAGAGTACTGCGTGTAGCAAGACTTGACGGGAAGAGGGGTGCAGCCCCGTGGAGTTTCTGGGTCATCCGGGTACCACTAAACAAGGAGTGGGTCATGCAAGGGAACGCCGGTGTTCGCAAGATTGGAATCGCTGCGATTGCAATGGTGGCGGGAGGGTTGATGGCCACAGCGACGACGTCGGCAGCTCAAGGCTGCTCGAAGAAGGCCTGCAGTACGGTAAGCGGGACATGCTTCAACACCGACGCAAAAGTCAACTGCTCCTCACCACTGCCAGGTAGTTGTTTCACTTCGGAGTGTGGCAAGACCTGACGGGGCAGTTGAAGGAGTTGCAATCGTACGCGGTCCCACGCTCGGACATGGGCGTGGGACCTCCAACAGCGGTCATCCCACCGCCGGATGCATGGCAACTGCCATGGAGGTGCCCAGATGGGTGTCGCCGACGAACTTGAGGCGGCCAACACGGGAGTTGGGGTCCACGAGCCTTTGCCGCCCTTGTACGGCCGCTGGCTGCAGGAACTCCTTCCCGGACGGATTCCGCGTGAGGGCAGGGCAAATTGCCCCCAGTGTGTCATGTGTGACACAACGACAACTGAGGCGGGCCAGGGGCGGTTGTCCTTTCGTCCTTCAGTGAAGTGCTGTTCCTACCTACCCGAGTTCCCAAACTTTCTTGTGGGCCGCGCACTGTCGCTCGGAACCGACGCGCGTGGCGTCGACGCGATGCGTGGTCGAGTCGAGCGGGGCGTGGGTGCAACACCGCTGGGGATTTGTCAGTCTGCGATGTTTGCCAATCAATATCGGGCCGCTCGGGGTGATGGCTTCGGGCGGGTCGAGGAATGGGTGTGCCCCCACTTCCTTTCCGATGATGGCGGGCAGTGTGGCGTATGGGCTAGTCGGAACGCGGTATGCGCAACATACTTCTGCAAGCATGAACGTGGTGCAGTTGGTGCCAGATTTTGGCGCGCGGTGAAAATGCTGCTGGGTTCAGCGGAGCGCGTGCTGAGCCAATGGTGCCTCGAGCAACTGCAGTTCCCGCGTGACTTGATTCGCGAGCTCGCTGCGGATCTTGCGTCGGAGGATCGCGGAGGCCTGGCGGCTGAGCTTACCGGCGAGACCGCCCGAAGGGCCGCTAAGTGGTGGCATGTGTGGAAAGGACGGGAGGCGGCCTGTTACGAGGCCGCTTGGAGGCTTGTAGAACGGCTGTCCTGGACGGATGTTGCGGCGCTCGGCGGCCTGGAGTTGCGAATGTGCGCGGCAGACGTGATCGAGGCGTATGGGGTATTGGTCGCCGTAGATCCGCCTGTCAGGCCGCGGGCCAAGCAGCTAACTGTACTTCCGCGTGACCCGCAGTCATTTCTCGTAACGACCTATAGTGGGACCGATCCACAACTGTTGCCGATCGAGGTCATGGCGTCACTCCCCTATTTCGACGGGAGCCCGGTAGAGAGTGTCACTGCACGACTGAGGGCCGATCTGGGTCTGGACCTGGATCATGAGTTGATTCAGAGGCTGATATGGTTTGAGATTCTCGAAGACGTCCCAGTCATCGCCACCGACCCCGAGCCCGCCGGGCCCAAAACCGGTGCTGCCCTCTCGCCCGAAGCCCACCAGGCCTCGCAGAGTGGCCTCGGCCTTTAAGATCGCTCGTGACCCCGCCTCCCGCCAGGATGGCACTTGGCCGAGGTCGCCGGACGTGGCTAGTGGCGCAGCCGCGCACGCCGGCGAAGCCGTGCCGGTGCAGGTGACTTCCCCCGGAAAAGTTGGGCACGTCAAGACGAGAGTAGATTCGCTGTCCGGCCCTCATCAGGAGGCAGCAGCCATGAAGCGGTCACGGTTCTCGGAGGAGCAGGTCGCGTTCGCCCCTGCGGCAGGTCGAGAGCGGCACGGCGGTCGGCGACCCCTGTCGGCATTCGGCGTCAGCGAAGCCACGTTCTCGGTCTGGAAGCGAAACTCCGCCCACGAGCGGCCTGGGACAGAAGAGCACGGCCAGGGACCAGCCAGCCCTCCGACTGCGGTTCCGAGACCTCACCTCGGCGCGGCCCCGGTTTGGCTACCCGCGCATTCGTGCTCTGCTCCGGCGGGAGGGGTGGCGGGTCGGCAAGAATCGGGTCTATCGGTTGTACCGCCTGGAAGAACTGCAGATCCGGCGGCGCAAGCATGCGGCCGTGGTCCGGGGCAAGGCCCCGAGGCCAGCGGGACCGGGGGGTGCGCTGGAGCATGGACTTTGTGCAACTCCTCGACGGACCGGGTTTCGGGTGTTGACCGTCGCCGATCAGTGGAGTCGCGAGAGTCCGATCCTAGAGGCCCGGCTTTCGTTTGGCGGACGGGACGTCGTGGCGGCCCTGGAGGAGGTGGCATTGCGCGCGGGGTTCCCGCAATCGATCACCGTCGGTCATGGCACGGAATTCGTCTCGAAGGCGCTGGAAGCGTGGGCAGTTTACCGCGGCGTGGCGCTCGATTTCACGCGGCCTGGCAAACCGACGGATAACTCCCATATTTGAGTCATTCAACGGGAAGCTGCGCGACGAGTACTTGAACGCTCAGAAGTTCGTGTCACTCGATCATGCCCAGCGGCAGTTAGCGGCCGGGCGAACCGACTACAACGAGCAGCGACCCCATAGTTCCCTGGGCCACCTGACCCCCAGCGAATACGCCAAGCAAGGTCGGGATCACCGGCCATCACCACGGCGAATCACTCGGTCCGGCGTGTCTTCAAACCGGGGTAAGGTCACAGCCGCATCTGGCTGCTTAACTAGGTGTCCATGAAATCGGGGCAGGCCCACCTCTATTCGCGAGTTGCCGGCGGGTCTTTGGACTGTATCAGCGATGAGGTAACTGCGGTCGATTCGCTGGCTGAGCGAGAAAGGGAAGTACTGGCACTACTAGAGTGTGACATGACGAGCAGCGATGTCGGAGTTGGGCTCGGCACCTCAAAAAGAGGCGTTCATTGTCACGGTAGCAACATTAGGTGACGCTTCAAATGTCCGGACTGATGCTGAACTTCTTCGCCTGACGGTACTCAGCTGTGTGGCAACGAAAGACTCAATATGACTAGATCCCACAATTGGATAGTTCCCATCGCGCTAGCTGTCAGCGGGTGTTCCCAGCATAGTGGGTTGGGCGTCGTCCCGCAGCACGGTCTTATCGTCAACAGGCGCCTAGGAGCGGGAGTCCCAATGTCAGACGTTCGTGGGTTCGCCGTAGACGTTCGCGGACGAGTTTATGTTCTAGATGCAGCCGAGCAACGGGTGTATATGTTTGACTCAAGTGGCGCACTCCTAAAGAGTATCGGGCGGCGAGGCCAAGGGCCGGGCGAATTCCAACTGGCCAACGGCATCGCCGCATGGCGCGACCAGCTCTGGGTCTATGACCCCGGCAACAATAGGATAACGGTCTTTGCTGGACAGGGCCAGCTTGAGGCTACCTATCCCCTAAGGATCTCATCCCACGGCTATTCGTGGATCGGGGGCATCGATACTTCCGGTAGCCTCTTCGATGAGCAGCTGATTCGTACTGAGACGGGAGAATCGCTAGCGCTACGTCGGACTGACTTCAGGTCAGGTGCCGTTGATACAGTCCCGTGGCCGGAATGCGGCGCAGGGCTCGTGCCCCGTTTCACTTTTCCCCGCGGGACTATGCGCGTGCCCTACGCCAGCGGCCGCTATTCCCAGTTCGATCCTCGCGGGTTCGTATGGTGTGCGGACACTAGAAGGTTTGCACCGAAGCGCTTCGCGCTTCGCGGCGCAGCCCCGCTTGATTCTATTGTGGCGGCGTTCATACCAGCCTTGGTGACCAGCGAAGAGCGCCGCCAAGCCGAGAAGGAAGCGAAGGAGTTCGCGAGAGTCGCAGGACCTGTTGATCTCGACCTCGGTCAGATTCCGAGGACGAAACCGATTGTCCAGCGCCTCGATATCGACGTCGATGGGTGGCTAGTCGCCCTCATCGAAACCGAGCGCGGACGGAGCGTCGTCGAATGCGACGCAACAGGTACCCCTATTCGCGAGGGCCTTCTCCCGTCTGACGTTGTTCCGGTGCCATGGCTGCCAGTTGTCCGCCGCGATGAGCGGCTGTACGTCGTTGCCGCGGATTCGCACGATGTTCCATGGATCCTTGAACTCCGCTGGCCATGACCTGACCCCCGAAGCCTGATTCATGTCTTTATGGAAGTCCTCCACCCAGTACCACAATCCGGTGCGGCTGTCCGCGGGGGTCGGTGACTCGATTCTCGTGCTCGACGGCGCGCTCAACCGCGGCTCGGTCCTCGACCCCGGCCTTCGGTTAGCCCGGTTGTTTCCGCTCACGGTGCCCCATGGCCGTCGCCCGCCCAATCCGGAGGACCCGGCCCACGACGGCGACTGGGCAGCCCGTCATCGCGGTGACGCGCCATACCAACGCGGCTTTTTTTTGACTTCGTCCTGGGCGGCATGGAGAATCTCCACCGCCATCGTCTGCCGCCCCAGCGCCCGTTCCAGGTCGCGAGGCCGCCCGGAGCCGGCGGAGCGGCACGACATCCTCATCGGCCGCGATCGCGCGCTCCCCGCCCTGCGTGAGCAGCTGCTTCCACCGGTGCAACAGCGGCCGGGCCACATCCAACTCCCGGCGCAGCTCGGCGATGGTCGTCTCGCCCCGGACCACCCGGTTGATTTGGCCCCGCTTAAACTCGGGCGTAAAAACCCGTCGCCCGTCCGCCTTCCGCTGAGTCTTCATCTCCGTGACCCTCTCCTCGACCCTGGATATTAGAGTGAGCAGAGTGTCTCGTCCAATCGGGGGTCAGAACATTCGCGCCAGTGGGCTCGACAGTCAAACGAGTTACGTTGGTCGCTGAGGCGCGTACGGGGCTGCGCTCCTGCCGGCTCGTTGGATGTGGGGTCATCGAGCGGGCTCGATCCATCCGGCGTCAATCGCCAGTAGGCCCATCCGTGCGCGAGGCTGGGGCCTGGACGAAACCGTGGTAGATGGCGGCCCGAATCAGCGGGATTCGACCATGCGTTCCGAGAGTCCGCCGCGCCCGATCGAGGTGTTCGTCGACGGTCTCACGGCAAATGCCCAGTTCGGTGGCGATCTGTTTCGGAGGCATGCCCGCGAACAAACGACTGAGAATTCCCACTTGCCGGTTGGTCAGGTGGATCGAGGGATCGGCCGTCGAATGGACCCTGCCTGAGGTCGTCATCGCATTGCCCGAAAGCGGTATCTACCAACTTAGGGGAGTGCCAGCGGCCAGCAAGCTAGAAGAGATCATAGACTTGGCTGAGCCTTCCGACCATCAAGTGAGGGGCATCAGGTGGCTCGAAAGGGATCATGGGGGAGGGGTGGCATTCCACGTCCATGCCCGATCTGGAGCGTGCCCAACGAACCGATCGTGGGCGAATGTGAAGCGGCTTAGCATGCCGGCCTCGCGAACCTCGTCAATCCACTGACGGGCCTGATCCTCGGAAAGGCCGCCGGCCATCAGTGAGTCTTCCACGAGTTGGTATTCGTTTCGAAGGTCCGACGTGAACGAAATTGGGTCGTCCGTTCCGATGCAAATGGATAGGGGGTGCGGGCCATCGCCCAAAGGCGGCTTGAGGCGCCACATCGGATGGCCTGCCAGATCGCCGAACCTCCCGATCAGCAGGTTCGACGATGGGTTGACCTCAACCGTAATAGCGCGGGAGGCGACCGTCCGTCGCAACTCCTGCTGGACCGCGGTGATCGTCTCAATCTCAGATTCGACATCTACCCAGATTACCTGTCGGCCCCGGTCAAATAGCAGCGGGTCGCACAGGAAACGGCGCAACAAGGCCACCCGGCTTTGGCTGCATGCTTGGTTTCGTCTGCGGTCGGACAGCGCGGTCCGGCGGTCCGATCCCATCTGCCGCTGCCTTCCGGACGGGAAGCCAGCTTCGACAAGATCGCTCTCAGAAAAGAGGGAGGCCGCCAGGATCGCGACCTCGCGTCCGTCAACCCGCGGTTCGCCAAGCCAACGGACACTTAGACGGTCGATCTCCGCAAGAAGCCGGTGGCCCAAGAATGGCTGGGCACTCGTAGGCCGTCGCTCACAGAAGGTCCAAAGCCATACCAAATCGAAGAGGCGGTCCTCCAGCATCATCGGAACTTGGCGGACCCGTCTGGCCCACTCCGCCGTGTCAATGCCCAGCGATATTGCGTGACCGATTCGGTCACCCTCGGACAGGCCATAATGGTCCAGGACCTCCCCAACGTTCCGGAGACCGGTGAGCACGTGAACGAAGTCCTCGCCGACATGGGGCGCGGTCCGGAGGGCTGAGGGTCGGGCCGGCTCTTGATAGCTTGCGACGGCAATCTCGGCCGCGGCCTCACGGGCGTAACGGATCAGGGGTAAGAGCACCCAGTTTGGGACGCCTAGCTCGTCCGTACAGACGTCGAGGCCGCGAATCATCTCCAGGGCGGCGGGCTGGCGGCGTAAGAAATCGACCGTCGCCATCACTGCCCGCCGTCTCTCGAGGTAGTATGCCGAGTATCGGCATGCGTTGGCGCGGCCGCTCGGGTCGGCGTGGCTACCCCGCCAATTGGCCGGTGGGATACCGTGGCGTGCGGCTTCGCTTCGCTCCTTTGTGAGGTGGAGAACGACTCCGAATTCCAGTCTGGGATCCTCCGCCGCGAGCGCCTTGCGCCCATCGTCGAACTGCTGCCACTCTCTCCGGAGTAGCCGGTAGCGCGCTTTTGGCGAGGTTCGGACCTCGAGCGACCGCAGGCCATGTCCCAGTCCGCTGAGCCGCGCCGCCGAAAGGATCCGCCGCTTCGTAGTGATCCCGACCACCGCTGGCTTCAGCCGTGCGTATGTCCGAATGAACCACTGAAGGCCGGGAATCAGCGGCCGTTGAACGAGGTGACGGTAGACAACTACGCGAAGCCGGACCAACTGCCAGAACAACTCTGCGAACCACCAGTCCCTTTTCGATGGCGGCCGCAGTTCGTCTTCGGTCAAATACCGGAGGCCGGCTCGAAGAAACAACGTCTCCGAGTGGCCGCTTACGGTGCCGCTCAGCTCCCCGAAGGTGGTGCCGGTCCTGCCTCCCCGGGGTCCTGACTGAGGGCAGGTCGTGGCCGTTAGGCGGGCATACAGCCGCTGCCAGAGCACAAAGTCAAAGCCCGTAGAGAAATGGTCGGACCGACCCGCAGCGAACGCCGAGGCACCCTCCGAAAGAGCACTAGCGTAGAGGGGTGCGTCCGCACCAATGCCGGTGACGGCCAGCGCCGTGAAGTTGGAGAGGCGGTCAGCTTCGCGGCGAGTCGTCAGAAACTGCATAAGCAGGGCCCGCAGGCACGCGGCGACGACAAGGCGGGAGCCGATCTCCGTCCCGTCGGCTAAGGCTGCCCCAGGGCTGCGAAACGTATCAGCGCGCAGTTGGCGGGAGCCGATGTTGTCCAACATCGATTCCCACACGTCTGGGAAACCAAGCCCGGCTCCGAGGTGCAGGTGAGGTTCGGCGAAGCCCTTGTCTCTGAGCAGACGATCTAGCTGCGGTGTGATCGCTGCTGCCCCGTTGGCGTCCGGTAGAGCGGCCAGTAGCAGATCAGGAGGCAGGGCGAAGGTCAGCCACCGCCACGCCTGCCTGGCAAGGACTTGCCGACTTGGAGTGTGGCTAGCCTGATCGTCCTCGAATCCGAAACTCGGCGTGGCAGCGCCCCCGATTACCGATAGAAACGATTCCGACAAGCGCCGAAGGTACCGATGCATCGGCACAGCGAGCGTGTCGTTCGCAAACCACAGCCAATCCCTCACCGCAACGGTCTCGTCGAGCGAGAAGCCAGGGAACGCATCGGTGAGGAAGCGCTCCGCCTCGCGCCATGCAAGACGGGTACTAGACTGTTCCATTGTTGGATCGAGGGCAACCAACGATGTCTGGAAGCCGGCCTCATGATGAAACGGGAACGCCGCGAGTTCGGCCACCACATGCTGGATCGGGAGGGCGGCAAAACGAAGGGCGTGCACTTCTAGCGCCTCCTTGGATCAACATGCGACATTGGTGATCCTCTGTCCCTCCATTCATCCAGCAGCCCGGTCAAGAACTCTTCCGGTTCTGCGGTACGTTGGTCGCGAAGCTCGATCAGCCTTTCCGTATCACCAGGGCCGTGTCGGGTGCCAATGCCAAGCTCGGTGAGGATTGGTGGCTTGTTTGGCAGGTACTCCGGAAACGCCAAGAGCCCGAGTGACAGCCACCAGCGGTCACAGTCCGGGCCGAAAGCTGAGTTGGAAATTCGAGCCTTGAAGCTCAAGACAGCTTCAATCCGCTGAGTGGCGAGGATGTGGTTGAAGTCGTCGGACGGGATTTCGACGAAGCCACTCAACCCCGAGGGGACCCAGGCAAAGACAGTCGCTCCTACCCGTGACTCCTCTGGGTCTGTCCGGCCTGGCTTGCGCTGGGGGCGCTGCATGTTCTGGGAAAGGGCTCGCTGCCATGACCCCAAAAAACGGTCGTAGGCCCAGAAGGTCCGGAACGACGGAGCCGGCCAATTGAACTCGATTAACTCCGAGTGGGTGTGCCAGACGGTTCGCGCCCAGCCTGCAAACTCGATCGTTTCGTCGAGGAACGGGCTCTCGGTCGGGCTCCTGTCGGGGTCGGACGCCAGAAGGTCGTGGAGAACCACGAGTGCCGATGCGCTTTCGGAGGTGACCCGTGCCTCGAGCGCTGACCTGCGGTCATCGCGATAGTCAATGAAAGACCAGTCCTCCGGGCGGTAGGCTCGCAATTCATATTGCACCAACTCGCTCCTCGTCAAGGGCCTCCGGTTAGCCTCGCCGCTCGTCCGCGGCCTCTTGCTAGCAGGTTTGCTATCGGCGCCGGCTTCGGGCAAGGGGATTCTGGCCTGAATGACCTCTGCCCAGCCGTCGAAGGTCGCCTCCACATAGAGACCGGGCGTCCCAAGAACCCAGTGGTCGCTAGACGTTCTCTTGATCTGTTTGAGCGTACGCTGCTCGGGATCCTGAGCCAAGACCGGATCTTCAGACAGAATGCCATAGAGATACCCGGCTACGACGTCGATCAGACTAGAAAGGTCAGCCTTGATCTCGGTGGCTTCCGAAAGCGAGTGCCAGAGGTCAACGAGGCGGCGGGGTCCAGCTCGCAGGACATCCGATCCACGGTATCGGTGAGCATTTCCGATCCCTGCCCGATCTGGCACAAGAAAGGTCAATAGTGTCATTTTGCCAGGCTCAAGGACGAGGCGCAGAGGGAAGATGTTTCTCGCGAGGAGCTGCTCGATCGATGGAGTTGTTTGCCAACCGTCGCTGAAAGGGCGGTACCGCAGGGTGTCGCTGATCGTCGAATGGCGCAACTCGACCCGCTGACTTGGGGCAATCAGCTTTCTCAGGGCATTGGCGGCAACCTCGCCGGAGATCGCTGCCACTCGCTGAGGGGCTACTGAAAGAAACTTCTCGCTCCCACGCCCGAACAGATCGGCCAAGTCACCCGAGAGCTGGACGTGGACCGCCGCCTCGGCGACCCGGAGGTCGCCCAGTACGAGGAAGAACAGACGTGGGACCCATGCCATTCGAAGGTACCTCAGAAGGCGGAGGCAATGGCGTGGGGCCAGGTCGAAATCGTCGATTGGCTGAACGAACAGCGGGTTGTGGATGCCTCCCGGGCCCTCGATTGCCAGGGCGGCCTCCTCTAGGATGTCGGAAGTAGATCTCGCTAGATTCAGCCGAGACCGCTCGATCTCTTGAACGTCGTGGACGAAATTCGAGAGTCCCTCACTTCCTTCGATCTGGCGGTCCCACTCCCAGCTGAGCGCTACGTGTCTCTGGAGTTCGCCCAATTTCTGGAGGGCGTTCCGGCCCTGACCGGATGATCCCGCGGACCGCCCGACGGCTTGTTCGACCCGAGCGAGCATGGCCGAAAGCGGATGAAAAAAGCGGGGGCTGGGCTCCATATCGATGGGCTCCAACCAGACCAGCTGACGGCTCAAAAGACCGAGGCGCTTGATCAGCTCCGCCGGGGGCCGCTGGTCGCTCTGGTCACCCTCGAAGGCCCGGATGCCATCGGCGCCCCCCATCGCGGAAACCAACGTCACCAGCGCAGTAGTCTTGCCGCTGCCGCGGGCCCCAGATAGGAACGCGGTCCCGCTTGCGTGACGAGGCAAGACCCAGGAGTCGGGGGACAGCTTCGCGCGATACGACTCAGGCGTTTGAAGACGGCCAGTCGCCGCGCTTAGCAAGGCGACCATGCGTTCAAAGGCCTGGCGCTGCGACTCGGTGAACTGCTGCCAACTCGCCGGTTGTGCTTCTGGCCGATGGTGAAGGCTCATTTGTCCGTAGCCTAGCTTGAGGTCAGGTGTGCTGCGGTGCCCGGTCTTGCCGACCACGGAAACTAGCGCTGGGAACCTCAAGGCAGCCTTAAGATCCTACGGCCGGGGCACATGAAACTAGAACATGTTATAGGGTCCCCTAGCCGGGAGTGCCGGAGGTGGCTATCTCAGTATGGTATCCGATTCAACTCAGTCCTCCGACCGATATAGGGAGCCCCTGAATGTCACTTCCGCCACCGCGGGATCACAAGATTCCACTTGCCCAGGCTGCCGAGCTCACAAAGAGATACAGGACGGCCGCTCCGCCCGGCGCAATCATCGCTGGGATGTACCACCGCGCGGCATTGGACGAGGCGCTCGCGCAGCCTGGCTGCGCTGGGATCCGATTCTACTTCGCGCGCGAGGTTGGAGGCGAGCTGTCGCTAATAATCGTCGGAGTGGATGCCAATGGGGACGACTTGGCCACCGGTGACATCCTCGACGTTCACTTCCCGTGCCCTCCAATCTGTAGCGCGGCGAACCCGCTGAACTCTTAGCGAATGCGGGCAACATGGCCCCTGTACTTGGGGGCCCTGGCGCCGGGGCTGATTGTGCTTGTAGCCTCCTGGCGGCGGATCACCTTGCCAGGGCCGAGGCGGTGGTTGGTCGCCTGGGCAGGTGCCAGCCTCTGCTTCGACGGGGCGGCGTTCTTCCTGGCCCGCCGGGCCGAGAACAACCATCTGATCGTTTACGGCTCCACGGTCGCTCTTCCGATGCTCGCGCTGATGGCCTTGGGTGGTTGGCATTCCGGCGTGCTCCGGACCGCATATCGGGTGGCGGTACCGGCACTTGCCGGGGTCACGTTGTTGTTGATCATGTCACTGGAACGCCTCGACACGTTCAGCCGAATAGCGGCCCCGTTCGAGGCTCTCACCGCCCGGGCGAGTACCAGAATCCAGTGCGACTGTCCGCCTGGGTCGGGGACTCGATCCTCGTGCTCGATGCGGGGCTCAACCGGGTCTCGGTGCTCGGCCCAGATCTGCGGTTCGCCCGGCTGTTCCCGCTGACGGTGTCGCACACCCGACTCCTTGGGTTGCCGGGCGGAACCATCGTCTTGAGCAGCCCACCGGAACCTGAACGCGGGATGACCGCCCTCGACCCGGCCGGCCGCCCGATCGCGGCGTTCGGTCCGGCCATCGATCCAAACAGCTTGGACTTCCAACGCGAGCTCACCCGAGGCCCGTCGGGGACCGTGCTCACCGGTCGGGTCGACCGCTACGACATCGAGGAGTTCACCACCCGTGGCGAGGCTCGGCGGCTGGTTCGACGCCCGGTCCCCTGGTTCCCCCCGGCCGACAGTCGCCACCTGGGCGATGCGGCGGTGGAACCCACGCCGCCGGCGAGCTCGGGGATCT
Organism: Gemmatimonadota bacterium; assembly: GCA_031375485.1. Lineage (GTDB taxonomy): Bacteria > Gemmatimonadota > Gemmatimonadetes > Gemmatimonadales > GWC2-71-9 > SHZU01. The sequence goes on from JANMHX010000002.1 coordinate 58,343, forward strand.
TGTCGGGAGGGGACGGGTTGGTGTGGCACCTCACCGCCGTGACCCGAATGCCGTTCAAGGCCCCGGTGATTCGGGGTGTCGACGGCAAGAACCAGGTGGATCTGGGGCTGCTCTTGGCGGGAAAGGACACCCGGGTCGAGCTGCTCGACTTCCGGAAGGGCCAGGTCGTGGCATCGGGAACCGCGACCGGGCTGCTCTGGCCGGGCGACACATCCCCGCTGGTGGCCAGACTACACGATGACTCCAGCCGCGGGCCGGTGGTCGAGATCCTGGAGCTGAAGGTCGAACCGCCCGGTCGATGACGGGTTCGATGCCAGTCGCAACCCGCGTCACTCGCGACCTTCGGAGCCACGAAGGTCCACTCCGCGCCGAGTCGGAGCTCTGAGGATGACGTACTCGACCGGCGCAAACGGGACCGCTTCGCCTTCGATGGTCCGGACGACGCGGTGTTGCAGCGCCCAACTCTGGAGGGCGTCGGCCCCGGCCAGGTACCCGTCGGCCCGCATGGCGGTGTCGTGATGATCACGTTGAAATGTCCGTGCTCGCATCGGTCGCACTCCTCGGCAACGACTTCCATCGCCGGGCAATGGACTTGATCCGGAGACCACAACCCCGCAAACGTCCCGCTGTCGCGAGGGGCGAGCCGGATGACCAGGTCGACATTCAGGGTGAGGCGTGGGTGGCCATAGACCACGGCCGCCAGGCCGCCGGTGGCCATGTACTCGATCCCGGCCCGGTTGACGGGCGCGATGAAGAGGCCGACGAGACTAGGGCCGGGCGCCTCGGCCTCGGCTTGGACCACGTTGGGGTCGTGCTTTTGGGCAGCGCAATGACCTCGGCCAGGGACACCGCCCGTGGTTGGGCGGTGGTGGGGGCCAGGGCGGCGACCAAGAGAAGGCCGAGCCCGGGGAACTGTCGTGAATTCATGACCTCATTCTACTTGTCGGATGGAGCGGGCATAAGGAGGGCCGCTCTGGGGTTGGCTTAAGGATGCGCTGGGGGCGGAAATGGATGCACGGTTAGGGGTTAGTCGGCGGCGGGTCCGGGTC
>JANMHX010000093.1:0-2545 GCA_031375485.1 Gemmatimonadota bacterium
TCGACAACGACCTCGAGATCCTCCGGGCCATCCGAGAGGTCACGGACCGCGAGCTTCGGGTCGACGCCAACTGCGGATGGACCCGCAAGCACGCCATCCGGATGCTGCCGGTGCTCGAGGAGTTTGGCGTTACCGTGCTGGAGCAGCCCTTGGTGGCTCAGGATCTCGAAGGCTTGGCGGCGGTGGCCCGCGCCTCGCGGATCCCGGTCATCGTCGACGAAAGCTGTCTCGTCGCAACGGACATTCCCCGGCTGGTCGGGTTGGTGGACGGCATCAATATCAAGTTGGCCAAGACCGGCAGCCTTCGGGAGGCCGTCCGGATGATTTCGATCGCGCGGGCGCACCACCTGATGGTCATGGTCGGCTGCATGATCGAGAGTTCGATCGGGATTACCGCCGCGGCGCAGTTCACTCCGCTCGTCGACATCGCCGATCTCGACGGCGCCGCCTTGTTGGCCCACGACCCGTACCTCGGCGCCACCATCGCCAATGGGCAGATCGTGCTGCCGACGGGGCCGGGACTCGGGATTACCGTCCGGCCCTGATCCGCGGGTTGTCGGGGCCCGACTACATTCCGCCGATGTCGTCGCCCCGCTTCGCCCACGTCGCCTTACCGCTCCCCTTGGCGACGCCGTACACCTATGCCATTCCCGAAACCCTGGCCGACCGGATTGTGCCGGGGGCTCGGGTCGTGGTGCCGGTCCGGCGCCGCGAACTGGTCGGGATCGTCGTAGGGATCGACGATACCCCGCCCGCCATGGCCGCCAAAGAAGTGCTGGTGGCTCCCGATCTCGAGCCCGCCTTGGCGGGTCCGCTGCTCAAGACGGCTGAATGGGTGGCGGGTTACTACGGAGCGCCGATTGGGACCACGCTCAAAGCCATGCTCCCGGCTTCGTTGTGGGGTGAGTCCGAGGTGTTCCTCTCGCTTCGACACGGCGCCCGAGTCGGGGGCGGCACGGCGGGAGCGTTGGCGGAGTGGCTGGAACGGCGAGGGGGGCGGGCCTCGATTCGGATGGCGGAGCGGGCGCTCAAGAAACCGCTCTGGGCAGTCGCCGACCGTCTGCAGCGGGTCGACGCACTTACGATCGAGGTCGAACCGGCCGCAACCGATGGCAACCGGGCCACCTCCCGGGTGCTCGAATTGGTCGCCCGCCTCAATCTGCTCGAACGGGACGAGCGGTTTGCCCGGAAGCCCAAGCAACGCGCCCTCTACGAAGCTTTGGAGCAGGCCGAGGGCACCTTGGGCATGGATCAGATCCGGGACCGGATCAAGGTCAGCTCGAGTGTCGTCGACGGATTGGTCGACGGTGGCTTAGCCCGCCTGGTTGACGTGGAACGGTATCGCGATCCGTTTGCCGACCACGAGATTTCGGTGCCTCCGCCGGAGCTGACCGGGCCACAACGCGCGGCGGTCAGCGCCATCGAGGCCGTGGCCCCCGGCGATGGCGCGTTGGTGTTCGGAGTGACCGGAAGCGGCAAGACGCTGGTCTACCTCGAGGCGATTCGCCGGGCGGTCGAATCGGGTCATGGCGCCATTGTCCTGGTCCCGGAGATCGGCCTGACGCCCCAGACGGTTGCCCGGGTGCGGGGCGTGTTCGGGGACAAGGTCGCCGTGCTCCACAGTGCCTTGTCCGACGGCGAGCGGGCCGACGCGTGGCGGGCGCTACGGCGGGGGGAGCGGTTGGTGGCCGTCGGTCCTCGCTCCGCGGTATTCGCGCCGATTTCGCCGCTGGGTTTTGTGGTCGTGGACGAGGAGCACGAGGCGACCTACAAGAACGGCGAGGCGCCTCGCTACCACGCCCGCGACGTGGCCCGGGTTCGGTGCCGGCTCGAAGGGGCCAAACTGATTCTCGGCAGTGCCACGCCGAGTCTCGAGAGTGCGGCCGAGGTGGGCGCCCGGCTGACGATGATCCGGTTGCCTGACCGGGTCGGCTCCCGGCCGCTCCCGCCGGTCGAGTTGATCGACATGAAGACGGCTCCCCGGATTCGGGAGATCGGGAGTGTCCCGTGGAGTGAGGTGCTCGACGCCGGGCTTCGCCAGACGGTGGCCCGGGGTGAACAGGCGTTGCTGCTCCTCAATCGCCGGGGATACGCCGCGTTTCTTCAGTGCCCGACGTGCGGCGAGGTGAAGATGTGCCCGCACTGCAGCATTTCGCTCACGGTCCATCGTTCGCCGGCCGCGCTCAAATGTCACTACTGTGGCTACACCGCCTCGCCCGATCCGAGTTGCGACAAGTGTGGCCACCCCGTGGCGCGGGCCCGGGGGATCGGAACCCAGCAAGTCGAACAGGTGGTGGCGGAGCGGGTGCCCGGCGCCCGGATCGCCCGGATGGATCTCGACACCACCGGCACCAAGTGGTCGCACCACCGGATTCTCGAACGGGTGGGGCGAGGCGAGGTCGACATTCTGATTGGGACCCAGATGGTGGCCAAGGGGATCGACTTTCCGAATGTGACGTTGGTCGGCGTGATCGACGCCGATACCGGTCTCCATCTACCCGATTTTCGCTCGGCGGAACGGACGTTTCAGCTGATCACCCAAGTG
>JANMHX010000176.1:0-3775 GCA_031375485.1 Gemmatimonadota bacterium
AATCCTGTAACCAACGTTTGACGGGGCCGATCATTTTTTCAACGGCGGGTGACCGGCGTGCCACATTGCCGAACCCGCCACTTTGCAAGACTTGTTTGGCGCCATACAGCAACAGCCCGGCCGGCACGGTCATCCGGGGCGTGGCCATCCGGTCGGCCAAGCCGGTCAATCCCTTGGCCGGTTCCGCCACCCGGACCGGGAGCGCGAAGACGTCCCGGGCCAGCTCCACGATCCCCGCGGCTTGGGCCCCGCCACCCGAGAGCACCACCCCGGCCGCTAGGCGCTGGCGGAATCCGGTCCGATTCAATTCGTCGAGCGCGAGTTCCAGAATCTCCTGCAGCCGCATGTGCATGATATGCGCGAGGACCCGCCGATGGGCTGTCCGGGATGCCTGCCCGGGCCCCGCCGGCAACTCGATCGTGTCGGTGTCGGGAACCAGCGGCTCGTAGGCCGCCCCGAAACGCTCCTTGAGCTTTTCCGCCTCCAGTTGGGTGACCTGGAGTCCGTGGATGATATCGTTGGTGACGTGATTCCCCGCGAACATCAACGAGGCCGTGTGACAGATCTTCCCGTTCTGGAACACCGAGAGGTTGGTCGACCCTCCGCCGAGTTCGACCAAGGCCACGCCGAGCTCCCGTTCGTCCGGACTGAGGGCGGCCAACGCCGCCGCGAACGGCTCGAGCACGAACTCGCCGACCCTAAACCCGGCCTTCTCGATGCACTTCTGGAGATTGACCACGGCGCTCGACAGGACGGTCACCAGGTACACCTGGGCCTCGAGCCGGGACCCGATCATGCCGATCGGATCGGAGATCCCGCCCTGCTGGTCGACCAAGTAGTCCTGCGGGACCGCGTGGAGCAACTCATGATCGCGGCTGAAGGCGATGTTGGCCGCCACTTCGTTGACCCGGGCCACGTCGGCGGTCCGGATTTCATTCCCGGTCACGGAGACCACGCCGTGCGAAAGCCGGCCCGCGACATGTTCGCCGGCGATCCCGACGTACACCGTGCCCACCTCGACCCCGGCCATCAGTTGGGCGTCCTTGAGGGCCCGGACGATGGCCCGGGTGGTTTCCTCAATGTCGCGCACGACGCCCCGCCGGAGCCCGGTGGTCCGTTCGGAACCCACGCCCAGGACCCGAACCCCGGGAGACCTGGGGTCGCCGGTGACCTCACCGATGGTGGCGATCACCCGGGTTGACCCCAGGTCGAGTGCGGCGACCAGCCGCTGGGACGTCCCGGTCATACCCGCCTCCCCCGCACGACAACCCGGCCTTCGAACCGAGCGTCAAGCTCCGTGACCGCCATCCGGCGGCGAACGACTTCCGCCATGACGACCCCGGCGGCCTGAATGTCTTTGATCGATGCCCCAACCCGAAACAACACTCGGTAGCGGGCCGTTTCAACCACGATCACATTTCGCTCCCGGCTGGCTAGGGTGATCGTTCCAAAAAACTCAGGGTCGGCATCCCGGACCCGATCGATGAGGGCTGCCACCGCCGGATCGGCATCGGCCACCGGCAAGTCGGTCGTGGCCCGCGTCGGATCGAAGGGTAATGACCGTCCACGTCGATCCACTAGGGTCAACTTGCCGTCGATCGGGGCGAGCGCCACCGGTTCGAACTCCTCGATCTCGACTTCGAGGGTTCCGGGGAGCCGGGTCCGGACCGCCGCGGACCGAACCCCGCGGATCGCCAAGGCGCGGGCCGCCAGCGGCCCGGTGTCGTCGAAGACGCTCGCCGCCGGGCGGAGCGCCAGGGCCCGGGTCACCTCGGCGGCGTTCAGGTACCGGGCGCCAAGGACCTCGACCCGCCGCACCCGGAAGATCTCCAGCTTTCGAAGCACCGATGGCCCGAGGAACCAAATCCCTGCCACCGCCACCACCGCGCCGGCCGCCCACCACCAACGTCTCATTGGGAGGCCAGCACCGGCAACAGGCCCCGCCCCACCCGGGTGATATCGCCCGCCCCCAGCGTGACCAGCACGTCACCCCGCTCCAGCACGGACCGGACGGTCTCAGCCAACTCCGCCCGGACCGGCTGGTAGATCACCCGTACCCCGCGGCGCAGGGCAGCGTCGGCCACCAGCGCGCCGGTGATGCCGGGGATCGGTGTTTCGCGGGCCGGATAGATGTCGGTGACCACCGCGACATCAGCCGCCGCCAGCGCCGCCCCCATCGCTTCACTGTGGAGGGCCGTGCGGCTGAACAGGTGGGGCTGAAACGCAGCCACCAGCCGCCGGCCTGGAAATGCCTGCCGGGCCGCCGCGAGGGTGGCCACGAGCTCGGTCGGATGATGGGCGTAATCATCGATGACGGTGACGCCGCCCGCCTCACCCACCCGTTCGAACCGGCGTCCGACGCCGGTGAACCGCCGGAGCGCGTCCGCGGCCCGCAGCCGGTCGCCCCCGAGCGCCCCGACCACGCCTAACGCCGCCGTCGCGTTCCGGAGATTGTGGCCGCCGGGCACCGTCAGCTCGAGAGTGATTTCGACCCCATCGGGGAATCGCACCCGCGCCTCCGTCCCCCCGGCGTCCTGCCGCCGGATGGTGACGCTGAGATCGGGGGCACCGGGCCCGAAGCGCCACACCGCCCCGGCCGGGAGCCGGGTAGCCACCCGATCGGAGCCCGGCCCGTCATTCCCGACCAAGACGCGGCGGGCCCGGGCCGCGAAGGTCACGTAGGCCGCCTCCATCGCGTCAACGGAGCCGTAGCACTCCAGATGGTCGGGTTCGACGTTGTTGACCACCGCGATGGTTGGCGAAAGCGTCAGGAACGCCTGATCGTATTCATCGGCCTCCACCACGAAGAGGTCGGTCCCACCGATCCGGGCATTGCCACCCCAATCGGGCACCCGCCCGCCGGCTAAACCCGTCGGGTCGAGGCCCGCGGCCGCGAGCGCCTCGGTGGCCATGACCGTGGTCGTGGTTTTTCCGTGGGTGCCCGCGATGGCTACGCAGGTGGCCGAACCGATGAGGCCGGCCAGGGCTTCCTTCCGCGGAACGATCGGAATCCCGAGTTGACGGGCCCGGACCAGATCGGGGTGATCGGCGGGAATGGCGGCGCTCGCGATGACCGTCGTGGTTCGCTGGATCAGTTCAGCCCCGCTGTCCGCGCGGACCTCCGCCCCGCCAGCCATCATGTCGCCGACGCCGCTGATGTCGGAGTCCGACCCGGTAACGCGGAAGCCCCGGCGGAGGGCCACCAGGGCGAGCGCACTCATCCCCGCCCCGCCGATCCCGACGAAGTGGAGTGGACCCGAATCGGACTGGAGAAATAGGTTCATGCCTGATGGGCTAATCTAAGGTAGGGCCTAGGCTTGGAAAAGACCGATTCAGGACGCGAGTAGCCGTTCCAGGGAGGCAACGATCTCCGCGACCGCACCGGGCCGGCCCCGCTGCCTCGCGGCGGCGGCCAGGCGGTCCCGGCGGGGCCGGTCGGCGAGGAGCTCGACGATAGTCCGCCCGAGGGTGGCCGAGTCGAGACCCGCCTGACGGAGCATCACGGCGGCCCCGGCCCCGGCCATGGCGGCGGCATTCTTGGTCTGATGGTCGGCCGCCGCAGTCGGAAGCGGAACCAGGATGCTGGGCAAGCCCCAGGCGGCCACCTCCGCCAGGGTCATCATCCCGGCCCGGCAGACCACCAGGTCGGCTACCGAGTAGGCGTCGGCCACGGGATCGAGGAACTCGACGACCTGGACGTCAGGCGGGGCGTGAAGGTGGCGAAAGTCCTGGAAGCTGGACTTGCCGGCTGCCCAGAGGAGCGTCAGCCCCTTCG
>JANMHX010000178.1:0-26449 GCA_031375485.1 Gemmatimonadota bacterium
ACGTCCATGCCGGCCACCACTTTGCCGAAGGCGGCGAAGCCCTGCCCGTCGGGGTTCCGCTTGCCGCCGAAGTCCAACTCGGGCTGATCGGTGACGCAGAGGAAGAATTGATCCCGGGCGGTGTCGGGGCCGGTCCGGGCCATCGAGATCGTGCCGGCCAGGTGCTTCCGGCCGGTGACCGTGGTCCGCTCGAGCGGGATCGGTCCGAATTGTTTCTGGAGGGTGGTGTCCCCGCCGGCCTGGATCACTTCGATCTTGACGGCGTTGTTGGGCTGGTTGGCCATGGTGACGGTCCGGTGAAACGAGCCCCGGTCGTAGAACTTGGCGTCGACGTAGCGGAGGAAGTTCTTGGCCGAGACCGGGGCGTGGACGGTGTCGATCTCGACCTCGATCCGGCCCACGGTCGTTTCGATGACGACCCGCGGGAGGGTTTGCCCCGCGAGGACGCTTGGGATCAGGACCGCAAAGAGCGATCTTAGAATCGGCATGGTGACTCCAGAAGGTTGGCTCCCCCTAGATTAGCCTGAAAGTCATTTCGATGCGATCCCTCGATCATTTTGCCCACGCGGTTCGAAACCTCGACCTGGCCGGTGCCGCGTTTGAGCGGCTCGGCTTCCAGGTCTTGCCGGTGGCCCGCCATGCCGAGATCGGTTCCTGCAACCGGATCTTCCAGCTTCGGAACACCTACTACGAAATCGTGGCGGATCTCGATCGGAGCTTGCCGCTCCTTCGCGACCGGATGATGCCCCGGTTCCAATGCGGCGACGGGATGGCGATCGTGAGCCTGACCTCGGACGACCTGCCGCGCGACCGGGACGCCGTACAGGCCCTGGGCCTCGTGCCCGACCCGATCCTGAACGCCCGGCGCGCCATCCCGATGCCGGACGGCACCACCGACGAGACCAACAGCCACTGTTTCTACGTCTGGCGCGACGCCCGGCGCCGGTATCTGACGCTCTTCCTGTCCCACCACTACAAGCCGGAAACCATCTTCGTGCCGGCCTACCAGCGCCATCCGAACGGGGCGATCGAGGTGACGGGTCTGACCTACGTGTCGGAGAGCCCGGCGGGCGATACCGAGTACTTCGCGGCCCTGTTCGGCGCCCCGCCGGTGCGGGCGTCGGCGTCGGCGGTGGCGTTTCTCACTCCGCGCGGGGAATCGGTCGAGATCATCGCGCCGGTGTTGCTCGAGGACCGGTTCAACGCGGCGGCCCCGCCGTGGTGCGGATTGTTAGGCGGTTACGGGGTGGCGATGGCGTTCCGGGTCGAGAGCCTCGAGCGGAGCCGGGCCCTGCTGGCGGGCAACGGCGTGCCCGTATTCGACGAGGGCCGCCGGCTCGTCGTTCCGGCCGCGCACGGAGCCGGAATGACCTTCACTTTTTCGGAGTGACGCCGGCGAGGTACTCCGCTACGTCGGTCTGTCCGGAGTGTTGGGCCCAGCCCAATGGCGTGCCCTGCCACAGGGCATCGGCGATATCAAGCCGCGCCCCCCGTTCCACGAGCAACCGGACGACCGTCAAGTGGCCGGCCAGTGCGGCGTGATGTAATGGCGTGCCGTGGGAGTGGTATCCGTCCGGATTGAGCCGGTCGGGGTCCTCGCCAGCGTCCAACAGCATTTCGACCAACTCGGAGTGGCCGAGTTGCGCCGCCAGCGCCAAGGCTCGATGGCGGCTCAACGGGGTCGCGGCTCTGAGCATCGCCGCGCATTCCTCGACCCGGCCGAGTCCGGCAGCGGCCTCCAACTCCACCACCCGCGCTCCCCGAGCCACCAGCGCCTCCGCGGCATCCCGAAACCCGAATACCAAGGCCGTCACGAGCGGCGACACCCAGGCCGTGGCAACGCCGGCCCCGTTCACATCCGCGCCGTAGTCCGCCAAGACATGGATCAGCGGGATCTGGACGCCCGCCTCGGCCGGCGGCGTGCTCGATACCAGCATGCTCAAGGTGGTGCACTGCCCGCCGTACATCCCGGCCACGGCGTCCGGCGCCGCGCCGGCGTCCAGCAGCATCCTGGCGACCGCGACCGCGTTAGGCGGCGAGAGCTGGCGATACCCCTCAACCCCATTGGCCGCGGCGTAGTGCAGGAGCGTTGCCCCGTGAACCGCGGGGTCATGGCAGGTGATTCGCGTGGATCGGGCGTGGACCAGTCCAGAATCGCGCCGAAGCAACGACGCGAGCGCTTCCTGGTCTCCGGTAATCACCGCCTCGGCGGCGGATTCGAAAGCACGGACCGGCGAGCCTTCGGTGGCGGCGTCGGTGATGAGCGCGGTGAGCGCCTCCCAGTCGCGGAAACTGTAGCCCCGCGCCACCGCCAGCCGGGTGTCGTCGATCGTGAGGGGAGTGTCGCGAATCTCGGCGTTGGACACCGGGCGCGGCAGCCAGGTCACGACCGGGTCGAGAAACCGGGGCAGGGTTTGGTGTAAGATCTCGATGGCCTCGGCGGACCCCGCCCGGTGCCCCTCGAGGAGGAGGTGCGCCTGGTGGTCGTAGGCCTCCAACGGTGCCCCGAAGGGCAGGTGCTGCGGGGCGCTCATGCGGAGAATTGTCCCAATCGCGCCTCGTTGGCGCAAGGGGGTTACCTCCGAGGTGGGGCGCCCCGCCTATCGGACCGCGACAGTGACCGGCTCATTCAGGGTGAGGATCATCGGCGTGCCCGCCGCCACCACGACGTCGCGATTCGCGGTCTGAGCGGCAATCACGGCACCCGCCGCGCCGCCGACCACGGCGCCAATGATGGTGCCTTTCTTGTTGCCGCCGATGACCCGGCCGGCGATGCCGCCGAGGATCGCTCCGGCCGCCGTCTTCTTCACTTCAGCGCCGCCGACGCCGTGTCCCTCGAGCGTGTGAGCCATCGAGGTGATGGTGGCCGAGACCGGGTAGGTCCGGTCTCCGACCGTCACCGAATTGACTTGGACCGTGATGCGGCCGTCCACCTGGTCCTTGTCGTTGGCCGCCTGGAGTTCGGTGATCGTCAGATTGACGATTGAACCCGCCGGCATCACGACTTCGCCCCAGCGATCGGTGACGTCGGCGAACACGCTGGCGGTGAAGAGTTCGCCGGCCTTGTCGCTCCCCGATGAGATGGTGCGCTCGGTGGTGGCCTGGATGTCGGTGTTCGTTCCCAGGGTGAGGGTTCGACTCGGCGCCGGCGGAAGCCCGGGGGCCGGGCTGCTCGTGCCCCTGCTGCAGGCGGCCAGGAGGCCGGTCGCTACGAGTCCAGTGATCCAGGACCTTCCCATGGGCTGCTCCGTGTCGGCTGAGGCTCGAAGTCTAGGCCTCTCTACCGGCGTCCAGTATCGATCAAAGGGACTGTTGGCGGACTAGCCCGGGTGCGTTTCCGGGACGAGGCCGGTGACGACCACCGCATGATGCTCGCCGTCGTCGACCAGGGGAATCGTGGCCCCGTCCATCCGTCTCCCGTCGAGCACGACTTCAGCCGTGCCGGACTTTACCCGGGCTGGGTTGCGGACGACGATCGAGTAGGTGCTCCGCCCGTGCCGGTAGACGACCGAAAACTCCGGCCAACCGGCCGGCACGGCGGGCTCGAAGGTGAGTGAATCGCCCCGCTTCTTCAGGCCGAGGATGTTCTCGAGCCCGACCCGGTAGAGCCAGCTTGCCGAACCGGTGTACCAGGTCCACCCGCCGCGGCCGATCCGGCCCTTCGCGGTGTAGACGTCGGCCGCGACCACGTAGGGCTCGACCTTATATACATCGACCGCATCCCGGGTCCGGCTGTGGGTGAACGGGTTCAGCATTTGGAAGAGTTCGAAGGCCCGGTCGCCGTGGCCGCGGAGCGCCGTCGCCAGGACGACCCAGAGCGAGGCGTGGGTGTACTGCGCTCCGTTTTCGCGGACACCCGGAAGGTAGCCCTTGATGTAGCCTGGATCCTGTTGCATCCGGTTGAACGGCGGATCGAGCAACTGGATCACCCGCGCCTCGGTCCGAACCAGATGGTGCTCGACCGCCGCCATTGCCTGGGCTTGCCGGCTCGGGTCGCCGGCGCCCGAGATGACACTCCAGCTCTGGGCGATCGAGTCGATCCGGCATTCGTCGCTCGCGCGGGAGCCTAACGGGGTGCCGTCGTCGAAATAGGCCCGCCGGTACCACTCGCCGTCCCACCCATGGGCTTCGACCGCCACCCGGTACTTGTCGGCCTTGGCCCGGCATTCATCGGCCACCACCTGATCGCCCCGGGCTTCGGCCTGCAGGGCATAACTTCGGAGCGTGGTGATCAGGAACCAGGCCAACCAGACGCTCTCGCCCCGCCCTTCGATGCCGACCCGGTTCATCCCGTCGTTCCAGTCTCCCCCGCCGATCAGGGGTAGCCCGTGGACGCCTTCGGTCGCGGCCCGGCGGAGCGCCCGAACGCAATGCTCGTGGACGGTGGCCCGCTCGGCCGCGACCTCGGGGAGGTCATGGATCTCTTCTTCGTCGGGCCGGAGGGCTCGCATGGTCAGGAACGGCACCATCTCCTCGAGTACCGAACGGTCGCCGGTGACCCGGACGTAGTGATCGACGACGTATGGCAGCCAGACCAGATCGTCGGAGAATCGAGTTCGGGTGCCGCGCCCGCTTTCCGGATGCCACCAATGCTGGACATCGCCTTCGATAAACTGGCGCGCCGCCGCCCGCAGGATGTGGTCCCGGGCGAGGCCTGGCTCGGCGTACACCAGCGCCATCGAGTCCTGGAGCTGGTCCCGAAAGCCGTAAGCGCCGCTGCTCTGGTAGAGCCCGGACCGGGCCCACATCCGGCAGGCCAGGGTTTGATACAGGGCCCATCGATTCTGGATCGCGTCGAAGAGCGGCTCCGGGGTCTGGACCGTGATCTGGGACAACCGGGTGTCCCAGGCGTCGGTGCCGGCGCCGATCGCCGCGGTGGCTCGGACCGGGTCGCCAAAATTCTCGATGGCCTGCCGGGCCTCGGCCAAGCCCGGCATCGCGCCCAGCAAGACCACGATGTCGCGGACTTCGCCGGGCGCCAGGGTAAACTCACACTGGAGCGCGGCGCAGGGGTCGAGGCCGGCCCCCGTGGCCCCGCTCAGGTCACCCCCGGTCACCAGTGCCGCCGGGGCGGCTAAGGTGCCGTTCCGGCCAAGGAATTCGCGCCGGTCGCCGGTGTGACTGGTGACCGGCTCGCTGATCGTGTGGAAGCCGATCCATTCGGCGTAGCGCGGGTCGAATGAGTTCCGGGCCAGGATTGATCTCGACCCCGGCTCGAAGCTGGTCACCACCTGGTGTTGGGTCTGTTCGCGGCTCACCCCGAGGGTCCATTCGGCGTAGGCGGTGAGCGTTAGGTGGCGCGGCGCGGCGCCCCGGTTGGTGATCCGGAGCACGGCACATTTGACCGCCTGGTCCGGCGCCATCCCGAACCGGAGGTCGGTGGCAAGACTCCCGTGGTCGTGGAGGAAACTGGTCGTGCCGGGCGCATGGCGAACGAGATACGGATCCTTGGTCCGGACCGGGGCGGGCGTTGGGCTCCAGATCTCGCCGGTTGCCTCGTCCCGAAGGTAGAGCACTTCCGTGGGCGGGTCGCCGATCGGGTCGTTGTGCCACGGGGTCAGCCGGAAGAAGTGACTGTTCTCGACCCAGGTGAACCCGGCACCGCGCTCGCTCACGATGAAGCCGCCGGCCTGGTTGGCGATCACGTTGACCCAGGGCGCCGGCGGGAGTTGGTCGCCGGCGACCCGAATCTCGTAATCGCCGGCGGGGTTGAGCCCTCCGTAACCGTTGTCGGATCTGAGCGCGGTCGGATGGCGGGTGACGGGTCCGTCGGATGGCAATTCCCCAGATTCTCGGGTGTCCCGGTCCGGCGCGAGCAGTCCGGTCAGGAGCCGCCACGGGAGGCCGAGTACGGGAAAGCTGCTCCGCTCCGCCCGCCGGGGCCGCATCATGGACTGGCTCTCGTCAGCGGTCGCGGCGTCTCGCGTCGGTTTCAACGTCTCGGTCCGGCCGAGGGGCCGGCCGTCGCAAGCAATCAAGAGGCGGGCCGTGGCGCGGATCATCAGGAGATCGGCGGCGCCGAGCAGGTCTCGCCGGCGGAGGAAGACGCCGCCGGGCCGGTCGAGGACGGCGGCCTGATTCAGTCCATGGACGGCCGTCGCGATCTCGGCCTCGAGGTCGGCTTGGTAGGTGGTCGGATGGGCATTGAGGATGACGAGATCCACGGTCATGCCCCGGCGCTGCCAGTACCGGTGGGCGGCGAGGACTTGGCGAAGGGTCGGGATCCCCTCGGTGCCGCTGATCGTGGCCAGCACGATCGGCCAGTCGCCGGAGATGCCATGGGCCCAGAGCCGAGGCTGGGAGCCCTGGTTCTGGCGGAGCTCGGCCTCGGGGGCCCGGGCGGCGGCGTTCCCGAAATAGAGATCGCCGGCCAACTCCTGAAACACGGTTGCGTCGGCGGGGGTGAGGCCCAGTTCGCGGAGTTCGACCAGACTCGACGTGCTGGCCAGGTCGAGGGCGCGCTGCGCCGCGTGGGAGTCGTGGTAGCGGCCCGCCATCTCGAACGCCCGCTCGCGGCTGGTGGCGATCAAGGTGGTGAAGGCCACCGACGCCGACTGGCCGGGGTCGATCCGCACCCGGGTTCGGAGGGCGAAGATCGGATCGAGGACCGCACCCGTCGTGCCCGAGAGGTCACCGTCCGTCTCCAGCGCCACCGGATCGCGCACCGAACGGCCTCGGCCCTGGAACCGGGCTCGGTCGGTCTCGCAGGACACCCGGCCGACCCGTTCCTTCCCGGTATCGACGACGTGGACGCACCAGAGCGCCGGGTCGGCCGGGGAGCGAGGGCGCCGGACGGCGGTGATAGCGGTACACCACTCGTGCCACTCGGTTTCGACGAAGAGATTGCCGAACGCGGGGTGGGCCCGGTCTGCGTCGTGCGGAGCGAGCACGATCTCGCCGTAGCTGGTCAGCTCGACTTCGCGAGGATGGGTCCCATTGTTGGTGACCGTGACCCTTCGTACCTGGGCCGCCTCTTCGGGTACGACGGCGATCTCGGTCCGGGTTTCGAGATCGCCGTCGACCCGAAGGAAGGTGACCCGATCGATCGCGAGGGTCGCCAGGTACCGGTCGGGCGGGGCGCAGACCGGCTGGTGGGCGGCCGACCACACCCGCCCGTGGTGGAGGTCTTTGAGATAGCAGAACTGACCGGTGGCGTCGGTGGTGCCATCGTCCCGCCACCGGGCGATCGCCAGGTCCTGAAACCGGCTGTATCCGCCGCCGCAGTGGGTCACCATCAGCGTGAACGGCGGCCGGCCCAGGAGGGCAACCCGCGGTTCGGGGGTGTCGGTCGCGTGGATTTCCCTAACGGCGGGGCCGTCGGTGACCGGGTCGGCGCGCACTTCATCGGCCGCGGTGCCGCGGGTATCGCGAAGCACCAGCCGGCGCGGGATTCGTTCGTGGAGCAGCAACTCCACCGAACGGACCAAGGGGTCGGTGTGAAACCGCTGTTGCCAGACCCGGTTGGTCAGCACGTTGGTGAGCGCCACCAGGCTCATCCCGATGTGGTGCGCCATGAAGTTCTGGACGATCGCATGGCCGGCTCCGGGAGCCCGCCTGGTGTAGTCGATCGCGTCGAAGAAACCAAACTCCCCGAGTGCCGAGAGTCGCTCGATCGCGGTCAGGTTCCGAAGCGCCCGCTCGGGGGCCACCAGCGCCGCGAGCGCCGAGGCATACGGGGCGACCACGAGGTCGCGCCCGAGCCCCCGTTTGAGGGCGAGGTCGGGTACCCCAAACGCCCGGTACTGATAGGTGAAATGCCGGTCGCGCCCGTTGTACGCGCTCTCGCTGATGCCCCAGGGCACCCGGCGTTCGGCCCCATAGGCAATCTGGCGCCGAACCGCCCCGCGATAGGTCTGATCCAAGAGGGTGAACGGGAACGACTGCATCACCAGGGCCGGCATCAGGTATTCGAACATGCTCCCGCTCCATGACACCATCGCCGGAGCGCCCGCCGCATAGGTCAAGGTCCGGCCGAGCCGGAACCAATGTGCCACCGGGAGGTCGTTTTTCGCGATGGCGACAAAACTGGCGAGCCGGGCCTCGGACGCGAGGAGGTCATACGAGGAGGGATCGAGGGAGTGGCTGGCTTGGGCATAGCCGATGGCCAGGAGTTTCTGCTCCGGGTCGAGCAGGAAGCCGAACTCCATCTCCATCGCATAGCCATACGCCCGTTCAGCGATCGCGGTGAGCCGGGCCGCCAGTCCGGACGGGTCAGCGGATTGATAACTCAGCTCGGACGCCCGAATACTCCAGTCGATCCACTCGGTTGCGGATGCGGTGTCCGGCCCGGGCCGCCCGGTCGACTCGATCCGCGCCAGCTCGTGGCGGAGCGGCGCCGCGAGGCCGGCGAGCGCGGCGGATTCGCCCGAGCCGTCGCCGGCCGCCAGGACCTTGGTTCGCGCCCGCCCGAGTTCCTTCGCCGCGGCGGCCAGCTCGCGACGAGCCGGCTCCAGCCATCGGAGCGGGGCCGCGAGCGTACCGAGGCGGTGGGTGGCGATGTCGAGCGCGGCGGCGATCGCCCGGGCCACGAGGCCTGGGGCCGGCGGCGCGTGGGCCAACCCGAGGCACGCTTGGCGGAGAGCGATCAGGTGCCCGGCCAGATTCCCGCTGTCCACCGTCGAGACATACGCCGGCTCCAGCACCGAGAGGTCGCGCAGGTCGTACCAGTTGTAGAAATGCCCCCGAAACCGCGGCAGCCGCGCGAGGGTCGCGAAGATCCGCTCCAGGCGGACGGTGGCCTCCTCCAGGGGCAGGAATCCCAGATCGACGGCGCTGACGGTCGAGAGCAGCTGGAGCCCGACGTTGGTGGGCGAGGTGCGCATCGCGATGACGGCGTCGGGATCGTCCTGGAAGTTGTCGGGGGCGAGCCAATGGGTGTCGGGTCCGACGAACCGCTCGAAGAACCGCCAATGGAGCAGCGCATAACGCAGCGCCTGCCGGCGACCGGTGGTCGGCAGGCGCCGGTCCGGCTGGATGGCCGGGAAGCCAAGCCGGTAGGCGATGAGGGGCGAGAGGATCCAGGCGGCGAGGAGCGGAATGGCGGCGGCCGCGAGCGGCCAATCGAAGGCCGGTTGGTCAGCGCCGGCCAGGCGATAGCCAACCCCGGCACCCACGACGGCGACCACGGCGACCGCCGGCGCCATCGCACGCCAGAACGCGAGCGGGCCGCCTCCGGTGACTCGCTCCGCTGCCGACGCACTCTGCCACTCCAGCAGCCGGCGGTGGGAGACAAACAGCCGCCACAGGGTCCGAACGATCGCGTCGGCCGACACCCACGCTTGGTGGGGAAGAAAGACGATCCCGAGCGCGAGTTGCCCGATGCTCCGGATCGCGTCGAGCCCGACGGCGCCCAGGTAGGCGCGCCACGATTTCTCGAGGGGGAACCGGGCGATCGCCACCAGCAGGGCCATGATCCAGGGCGCGGCCATCGCGCCGAGGCCGAGGAGCACCCATCGCAGCGGCGAGCCGGGCAGGATGGTCAATCCCGCCGCGAGGAACCCGAACTGCCCGAGCTCCACGGTGCTCCGCCGGAGATTGTCGAGGATCTTCCAGCGCGAGAGGATGGAGAGCCGGTTCGGCTCGGGTCCATCGGGTCCCGGCACCACCGGCGTCAACCACTGGAGGAGTTGCCAGTCACCTCGCATCCATCGGTGCTTCCGCCGGGTGTAGGTCAGGTAGCCGGCGGGATAGTCATCGTAGATATTGACGTCGGTGACCAGACCGGTTCGGGCATAGTTGCCTTCGATCAGGTCGTGCGACAGCAGCCGGTTTTCGGGGAAACGGCCATGGGTGGCCTGCTCGAAGGCATCGATCTCGTAGATCCCCTTGCCGGTGAAGCTCCCCTCGCCGTAGAGATCCTGATAGACATCCGAGACCGCGGTCGTGTAGGGGTCGACCCCGGGAATGCCGGAGAAGATGGCCGAGAAGTGGGACCGGTAGGCGCTCGGCAGGGAGACCCCGACCCGAGGCTGGAGAATGCCATAGCCGCGGACGACCCGGCTCCGGGTCGGATCGTATTCCGCCCGGTTGAGCGGATGCGCGATGGCCCCGACCAAGTCGGGCGCCGCGTCCGGCGGCAGCACGGTGTCGGCGTCGAGGGTGATGACATAGCGGAGTTCGCGAAGGGGCTTGACGTTCCCGACCACGACGGAGAACGCACCCGGCGCGCCCCCTCGCACGAATCGGTTGAACTCCGCCAGCTTGCCCCGTTTCCGCTCCCAACCCATCCACACACCCTGCCGGGCGTTCCATCGCCTCGGCCGATGGAAGAGGTAGAACGCGTCTTCGGTTTCGGCCGCGTAACGGGCGTTCAGGGCGCGAACCCCGTCCTCGGCCGCGGCCACGATCCGGTCGTCGCCGGGGGCGATTTCGGTGGCGGAGTCGGTGAAGTCGCTCAGGATCGCAAAGTGAAGATGGGCTTCCCGGTTCGCCAGAAACCGGACCTCGAGGGTTTCGAGCGCCTCCCGGACCGCCTCGACGCTTTCGAACAGGATCGGGATCACCACGGCGGTTCGGAACTCGGCCGGCACGCCATTGCGGAGCAGGTCGAGCTTCGGGACCATCCGGGGCGGCAGCGTGGCGGTGATGAACTGATTCACGATGTTCACGGCGATGTCGTTTGCCGGTAGGAACGCCACCACAAAGACCGCGAGCCATTCCGTCGGCCCCAAGCCGTCGATCAGCCACAGCAGCAAGGCGAGGGCGAGTGCGGTGCCCGCGAGAATGCCGCCGACAAATGCGACATTGGGATGGCCCCGGATCCGGCGATCGATGGTCTCCAGCAGGGTCGGCCGATACCCGACCGCCTCCTCGAGCGCCGCCAAGCCCTCGTGGACCAGGAAGTACCCGACGTGGGAACGCCGCTCGCCGGCGCCCGACTGCGCTCGGGCCAAGTCGATAGCCGCTCGGGCCACCGCCTCTTCGGCCGAGCGGCTTCGCTTGGCGATCCGTTCCACGACGTGACGGTACCAGTCCCGGGTGGCGAACGTCATTCTCGGGTAGAATCCCGAGGGATCGGTTCGGAGCACGGCCTCGGTTCGGCTTTGCCCTTCGACGAAGGTCCGCCAATCGAGCCGGGCCACGGCCCGGAGACTGGTGATGCTGTTCGTCATCATCAGCTGAGTCAGGGCCAGCCGCTGGATCGATTGGGCGGCCGCGGTGTCGGCGGTGAGCCCATCCTGGGCCAGCCACTGTTCGAGCCGTTCGAGGCCGGGAAATCCCGCGGAGGCCGTGTTCAGCAGTTGAAGCAGGCGGTTGACGAAGGTCGAGGTGAGCGGGGGATGGCGCCCGACGAACTCCCCGAGGACCGGCCCGAGCTCGTTGCCCTCCGCCTCCGCGGCCGTCCGGAATCGCTCGGCCCACTGATCGGCCTGCCCGAGGTCATCCAATCGCTGGACGGTGCGGAGGGCCATCCGCCGGACGCTCTCGATCAACCCGAGGCGGAGCATCGCCGGGACGGCCCACAACTCACCCATCGAGAAGGAGGCAATCCGCTGAAACTCCCCAACGAACCGGGTGACGTTGTCGAGGTCGATCCGGGCTTCGGTGTGGGCGATCAGGGTGATCGCCACTTCGTAGACTCGGGGATAGCCGGCCAACGGCCCGGTGAGGAGTTCCGGCAATTCCCGGTAGTAGCCCGGGGGCAAGCTGGCGCGGACCTCGAGGATGTGTTCCTCGATGACGTGGAAATTGTCGAGGAGCCAGTCCCCGGCGGGACTGATGTCGCCGCCCGAAGCGGCGACATCAGTCAAGCGGGCGTGAGCCTGGTCGAGGAGCCGCCGGGTGCTGTCGAGCCGTTCGAGGAGCGGCGTACCCCGCCCGCCGGCGCCGACCGGCGACGCCCGCTGGGCGGCCGCCACGGCCCGGGCCCGATCGCCGAGGTGGTCGGCGCCAAGCAGTTCGCCCCGGATCGGGCCGACGAGAATTTCATCGCGTGGATCGGGTGAACGGCCGGAGAGGCGGGGAATCCAGCGCGGCGACATTACGGCACCGCCCGGTCTATCCGATCCTCCAACTCGAGGTTGGCGGGAGGCTCACGGAACCCATTGGAGCAGTTTCCCGGGCTGGAGGTCGAAGAATCGGCAGAGGGCGTCGAGGGTCTCGGTATGCAACCGGCCGAACTCGCCTCCGGCGCGGGAGAGCCGGTACGCGGTGGGATAGCTCAGGGTGGTGCCTTTGCTGAGGGCATAGGCCGTGATGTGGCGGGCCTTCATGATCTGGTGGATCCGAAGTCGTACCATCGAGAAGCTTTCGGGCGAGAGTACGCTGATCACGGCATCCAGCGTCTGGGAATGGGAGGCGCCGGAAGATACACCTCGATCGGCCGTTAGGAGTTACCGGAACAGGTCGAAATTCCCCAGCAGCCACCACAGCAGCAGGAAAATGAGCACGGTACTCAGACACCCACCTCCCAGTTTCTTCGCTCCCCAGCCGGCGGCGAGGCCGCGCAGCACCTTGCTCATATCGAACTCCTTGGCTGTTGCGCTGTATAGCGCTGCGAGATATCTTCCCGCATATCCGAGCGTCGGTATCCCGTTTGCTGCCTAACAGGACCACACGCCGCATCCGTGAGGGGAGGCCCCCAGTGCGTAAACCCCCGAAACGCAAGCCGAAAGCGCCCCGGAAACCACCGCTCGTCCCTCGTCCAGCCGCCGTGGTGGCGGCCCCGATCGCCTTGGTGCTCATCGACGACAACCGGCTGCTCCGCGAGGGCATCACGGCCATGATCCACCGCCAACCGGGCTTCAAAGTCTTGGCGGCCGCGGCGGATGTCGAAGAGGCTCTCCGGCAGGTGCGGGCGGCCAAGCCCAATGTGGTCCTCCTCGACTTCGGGCTGGCCGATCACGACAGTTTGGCCCTCACCGCCACGGTCCGCCGGGAGGTGCCGACCGCCAAAGTGATCGTCATGGGTCTCCTGCCCCTTCAAGAGGATGTGGCCGACTACGTTCGCGCGGGCGCGTCCGGCTTTCTGATGAAGGACGCGTCGTTCGAGGAGTTCTTTACCACCATTCGGACCGTGGCCGCCGGGGGCGAGGTCCTCCCGGCGGCGCTGACCACCTCGCTCTTCAACCAAATCGTCCGGAACGTGGCGGTCGACAACAAGCCGATGGCCATGAAGGCGGTCCGCCTGACCAGCCGGGAGAACGAGGTCATTGGCCTCTTGTCCGAGGGCTTGGCCAACAAGGAAATCGCCGCTCGGCTCAACATCGCGGTCTACACGGTCAAGAGCCACGTGCACAACATCCTGGAAAAGCTGGCGCTTCGGAGCCGCCTCGAGGTGGCCGCGTTCAGTCATGCTTCCGGCACCCGTGATCGAGCCAGCCCCGGGCCGGTTAGCGGATCCGCCTGAGTTCAACTCGCCGGTTCTGCCACGCGTCTCCTTCGGTGTTGTTGGGAACCAGCGGCTGGGTTTCGCCGTAGCCCCGCGCGGTGATCCGACCATTCTCGACTCCCCGTGACATGAGGTATGCCCGCACCGCCTCGGCCCGGCGCTCTGACAGGGCCTGGTTGTAAGCTTCCGTCGCGATCGAACTGGTATGGCCGGCAACCTCGAAGCGAACGGTTGCCCACTGCGGCTCGAGGAGCGCCCGGGCCACCCGATCCAAAATCTCCAGCGACTCGGGCGTCAGTACCGACTCGTCGAACCCAAAATTGACCCCCTGGAGTACCAGGGTGTCGCGCATCACGAAAACCGTCGGCCCGGGAGTCGCGTACGGGACATTCACCCGCACCGTATCGACCCGGATCGCCTGACGTTGGCAGACCGGGCACACCGGCGCCGGCGCCATTTCCTGGGCAGCCACCGGCCGCCGGCCTCCCACGAAGTAGGAGAGACCGAGGGTCACGACCGGGTTGACCACCGAGTGCTTCGTCATCGGGACCTCGTCGAAGCCCTCGAACCGAAGTTGACCCTCGAGCCGGAGCGCGAGGTTGTCGCTGACCATGCTGCGGACGCCCAGGCCGGCGTGGAGGCCCCAGGTCGAATGGGTGACTCGGCTGTTCCGCCCGCTGATCCGGGTGAATTCCGTCCCCACCAGGAGGAACGGACTGGTTTTCGCGTTCAGGTTCCCAGTGAACGTGAGGGACGCGCCGGGGGTCAAATACGTGACGCCGGCGCTCTTGGCGGCTCCGCCGCTGAGACTGAACCCGATATGACGGGTAAAGTTGTGGCCCAGTCGCGCCACCACCGTGGGCACGCCGCGGCCGGGGGTGGCGCTACTGGCGAACCGGTATTCGGGGGCGCCGCTCGCCAGGAAGTCTCGGAGCGAGGCGTCCAGGAACATCATGCCTCCACCCAAGCTGAGCTCCCAACTGCCGTCGCCGCGGACCGGCGGCAGTTGTTGCTGGGCCATCGCCACCGTCGGCAAGAACCCGGTCGCCAAGGCCCACGCCGTCATCACAAGTTGGTTACGCATCGGTCATTCTCCCAGTCTCTCTAGAGGTACGGCGTCCGGTTACGGCAGGGTAATGGTGTTGTTGGTGCCCAACGACACGGCACCGTTTCGCGCCAACGCCCGGCCGATCAGGGTGGCGTTGTCCACCAACGTGATCGAGGTGAGGGCCAGGATGTTCCCTTGCCACTGGCTCCCGGTCCCGATGGTGGCGGAGCTCCCGACCCACCAGAACACGTTCTTCGCCTGGGCGCCGCCGGTCAGGACGACGTTGCCGGCTGTGGTAAGCGTGGAGGCGGCCCGGATTACGAACACCGAGTTGGCCGTCCCGGTGAGGGTGACGGTTCCCGTCACCCCGACCGACGAGGTGGAGCAGTAGACGCCTTCGGCCAACGTCGTGCCGCCCAGGTTGGCGGTAATGGTGGTGCCGCAGGGCATGGCGGCGAGCGCCAGGAACGCGGTGGTGAGATCACCCTGGGCCGCCTGGGCGAACCCATCGGCGGCGTGGGTGGCGCCGGTAATCACGCAGGGCGGGAAGCCGGTAAAGGCGCTCCCGGGCCAGACGCTGGCATCGGCGTTGATGGTGCCGCCCGTGACACACGTGAACGCGGTGCCGGCCAGCAACCCGTGGGTCGCGGCGGTCCCAAGCGAAGGACCGGCCGGCGGTGCGGCGCTCACAGTCACGGTGGCAAAACCTGACACGGCGCCACTAGTTGCCTTGATCGCATTGAGATACGTCCCGGCCACCGCGCCCGCGGTGAAGAGGCCCGAGCCGCTGATGGTCCCGCCCCCAACGGCCGGTACGACCGTCCAAACCAATCCCGGGGTTGGGACGACGAGGCCCGTGCCGTCAAAGCCGGTCGCGGTCATTTGGCTGGTGCCACCGGGCACCACCATCGAGGGGTTGGGCGTGACGGCAATCGACACCAACGCGCCCGAGGTGCTCACGTTGACCCTAGCGGAGCCGGCAATGGCCCCGATGGTGGCTCGGACCGAATCGAAGCCGATACCGGCCGCCGCCGGAGCGGTGTAGGTGCCGGAGGCGTTGATGGTACCGGCGGCGTACCCGGCGACCACCGACCAGACCGGCGTCGGGAGGATCGCCAGCACATTGCCACTGCCATCGCGGCCCACCGCCGTGAACGTCTGGCTCGCGCCGGTGCCCAAGGCAACAGGGTTCGGGGTAACCGTGAGGGTTGCGAGCGTCCCGGAGTTGACCGTGACAGACGCAAAGCCGGCCACGCTGCCGGGGGCGCAGAGCGCCGTGCTGCAGGCCTTGACCGTATTGACGAAGGTGCCGGCCGTCGGGCCCGCGGTAAACAGGCCCGAGCCGTTGATGGTCCCGCCGCTCGCGACGACCGACCAGGTCGGCGTGATGGTGATGGGATTGCCATTGGCGTCCCGGCCCGCGGCGGTGAACTGCTGGGTGGCACCGATGGCGAGGCTCCCGACGGTCGGGGTGACGATGACGGTCAGGAGCGGCCCCGCGGTGACCGTGACGGACGCGGCGCCCGAAATACTGCCGATGACGGCTCGGACGGTACCGGCAAAGGTTCCGGCCACGGTGCCCGCGGTAAACAGGCCGGTGCTGGTGATCGTGCCGCCACCCGTGGCCACCGACCACGTCGGAGCCGTCGAGAGGATGTTGCCGGCCAAGTCCCTGACCACGGCGGTGAACTGTTGGGTCGCGCCGACCACGAGAGATTGGGTCGTCGGGGCGACGGTGATCGTTGCCGGGGCGCCGGCGGCCACGGTAACCGAGGCCGTCCCGGCGATGCTGCCCATGGTGGCCACGACCGTGTTGGGGAACGAGCCGGCCGTGGTGCCCGCGGTAAACAGGCCTGAGCTACTGATGGTGCCGCCGCCCGCTGCGACCGACCAGGTCGGTGCGATCGAGACCGGATTGCCGGTGGCGTCTTGGCCCGCCGCCGTGAACTGTTGGGTGGCGTTGGTGGCGAGGGTCGTCGTGCCGGGCGTCACCGTGATGGTTGCGAGCGGTCCCGCGGTGACGGTCACCGTCGCGGTGGCGGTCACGCCGCCAACGCTGGCGACCACGGTATTGAGGAACGTCCCGGCCACCGGGCCCGCGGTGAAGAGGCCGGCGCTGTTGATGCTGCCGCCTCCCGCCGCCACGCCCCAATTCGGGGCCACGGCGAGGACGTTGCCGAACCCGTCTTTGAGGACGGCCGTGAACAGCTGGGTTGCTCCGACCGCCAGGGTCTGGGTCGTCGGCGTCACCGTGATGGTCGCCACCGGGCCCGCGAGCACGGTGACGGTTGCCTTGGCTGAAATACTGCCGATCGTGGCGGTGATCGTATTCGCAAAGGTTCCGGGGGCGGTGCCGGCCGCAAACAGGCCCGACGCGCTGATCGTTCCGCCGCCGGCGGTCACCGACCACGTCGCGTTGACGCCGACCGGGGTTCCATTCGCGTCCTTGCCGATCGCCGTAAACTGGCGGGTGGTCCCGACCGCCAAGGTGTCGGGGTTTCGAGTGACCGTCAGGGTGGCCAGCACACCCGGCGCCGCCGGGTTGTGTTCGCAGGCCGAAGCGAGCAGCGCGGCGAACGGGAACATCCAGGCGAATCGAGTCGCGAGTCGGGGGAGGGCGAACATGGTCACCACCTGTGCTGATGGACGGAAACGGCGTGCCGGATCGGCGACGAACAGAAGGAGGATAGGCTCGGCGGCAGGAGCCGGATATCAACCGAACGGGTGATTTTGGATTGAGTGTCGATGGATCTAGACCTCTCATTGGTCCAATGATCGATTTCGGCCCAGCGCCATTCCAGGTACCGTTGGCGAGTTGAGAATTTCACCTAGAGGAACAAAGCCAATGCTGCTTACCGTGGCGGTCGTCCTGCTCGTTGCCTGGGTTCTCGGGTTTGGTGTCCTCCACCTGGCCGGAGCCGCCATCCACCTCCTCTTGGCCTTGGCGGTCGGGGCGATGGCGTGGCAATTCGTTCGCGGACGGCGACGCAACCCGACCTAGTCCTTTCGGTTGAGATCAAGTCCAGTCCTTTGGTTGATTGTCGCTCGGGATGGCCCCGTCGACATTGATCATGTAAGTCTGCCTTCAGGGGAGAGCCCATGCGTGCATCCATTATCGCTGGCATCGTCATCTTCGGTCTCGGCGCCTACGTCCTCCTCCAGGGGGCGAGTTTCACCAAGAAGCATGATGTACTCAAAGTGGGCGACATCAAGATTACCGCCGATGAGCGGCAGTCGATTCCTCCGTGGGCCGGTGCCGTGGCCATGGTGGCCGGAGCGGTGTTGATCGTGTCCGGCGGGCGGAAGAAAGCGTGAAAGGTCCTGGGAAGGTCGTGCCGACTCCCGCGGTCGATGAAGCCCGGGAAGCGGCGAGGTGGTTGTTCGATCGGATCCACGCGGCCGCCGAGGCCAGCGCCAAGGTCTTGCTGGCCCGAAAGCTCGCCAAGCCGGCAAGACCGTTCCGGCGACCGGCTGGTTAGTGCAGCGTGACGTCCGCCTCATCCCCAAACCCGATCGACCCTCCATGAAACCAACCCCGAAACTGGTGGCCTTTCTCATCGCGGCAATTCTTGTCGTGCTGTCGGCGGTGGCCGGTCTGTTCTGGTTCGTCGCCGACGTGGAAGACGTCGCCCAAAACCGGTACGACGCGTTCAGGGCCATCGGCAAGGGCCAGGACCTGATGTCCGCCATGGTCGAGGCCGAGACCAGCGAGCGGGGCTATGTGGTGACCGGCAATGTCGAGTTTCTGGCCCCGTATTTAGCCCTGCGCGATAGCGTGCCGGCCGTCCTGTCGGCCTTGGCCCGACGGAACGTTGACAGCGCCTCACGCCGACACCTGAATGCCCTGTCCCCCTTGGTGGCCGGCGCCCTCGCCCATATGGAGAACGTCGTTCAGCTCCGCCGGAACCTCGACGTGGACGGCGCAGAGGCGTTGGTGCGGAGCGGCGATGGGAAACGGTTGATGGATGCCATCAGGGCTGAGATTCGGGGCTTTGTCGCCACCGAGAACGCCACCGTCGCCCGGGCCGACGCGGAGTTCAAAGCCGGCCTCCGCCGCCTGTTTGTCGTCATCGTTGCTGTCGGCCTGTTTGCCCTGCTGTGGGCGATCGTCTTTAGCTCGCTGCTCCACCAACGGTCGGCCCAGCGCCTGGGGGCCGAGGCGCATCTCGAAACCAGCCGGTTGCTCGCGATCCAAGAAGAAACGAATACCAGCCTGCAGCAGGCGAGCCTCAAGATCGCCGAAAATGAAAACAAGCTCGCGGTGACGCTCAACTCCATTGGGGACGGCGTCCTGGCCACCGACAGCGAAGCGAGAGTGACCCTCCTCAATCGGGTGGCCCAACGGCTGACCGGGTGGGTGGAGGCCGACGCTCTGGGGCGGCCGGTCGGTGAGGTCTTTCAGATCGTCTACAAGGATACCGGGAAGCCGGCGGCGGTCCCGGTCATTGAAACGCTGGCCCATGGGACGGTCCAGGGCCTCGCCAATCACACGGTGCTGATCGGCCGGGATGGGACGGAGCGAGACATTGCCGATAGTTGCGCGCCGATTCGCAATCGCGACGGCCAGGTGGCGGGCGCCGTGCTGGTGTTTCGGGATGTCACGGCGGAATATGCTGCGGGGCAGGCGCTCCGCGACAGTACCGCGCTGGTCCAAACGGTGCTCAACACGGTCGCGGATGCCATTGTCACCATCCACGCCGACGGCGGCCTGGTCAAGACCGTGAACCCGGCCGCCGAGCGGATGTTCGGTTACCCCGCCGCGGAACTCGTTGGACACCGGTTCAGCCTGCTAGTACCCGAACTCGATCAAGACTCGATCCGTGGCTCGCTCGAATATTACAAGCCGGACGATGCCGCCCGGGCCAGCGGTCTCGGGCGCGAGGTCGCGGGGCGGCGCCAGGATGGCAGCGGGGTCCCGATCGGGATGGCGGTCAGCGACATGATGCTGGGCGGCCAGCGGTACTTCACAGCTATTCTCCGCGACCTCACCGCCCGGAAGCGGGCGGAAGCCGCGTTGCGGAGAGCCGGAGCGCTCCAACGGGCGATCTACGAAAGCGCGACCTTCTCGAGCATCGCGACCGACGCGAAGGGCGTGATTCAGATTTTCAACGTGGGAGCCGAGCGGATGCTGGGCTACACGGCCGCTGAGGTCATCAACCGGATGACACCGGCCGACGTGTCGGACTCTGGCGAAGTGACCGCCCGGGCGACGGCGCTGAGCGTCGAGTTCGAGACCTCGATTGCACCCGGCTTTGAGGCCTTGGTGTTCAAGGCCGCGCGGGGGATCGAGGATATCTATGAGTTGACCTATATCCGGAAAGACGGCAGCCGCCTTCCGGCCGCGGTGTCGGTCACGGCGCTTCGTGACGAACACGAGCAGATTATCGGCTACTTGTTGATCGGCACCGACAACACCGCCCGAAAACTCGTCGATGCCGAGCGAGGAAAACTCGACCAGCGCCTCCGCGACCAGCAGTTTTACACCCGGTCGCTGATCGAATCCAACGTCGACGCCCTGATGACCACCGACCCGGCCGGCATCATCACCGACGTCAACCGGCAAATGGAGATCCTCACCGGTTGTACCCGGGACGAGCTCATCGGGGCGCCGTTCAAGGACTCCTTTACCGATCCGGAACGAGCCGAGGCGGGGATCAGGCTGGTGCTCTCGGACAAAAAGGTCACCAACTATGAATTGACCGTCCGAGCCCGGGACGGGACCACGACCATGGTGTCCTATAACGCCACCACGTTCTACGACCGAGGTCGGAGCCTTCAGGGAGTCTTTGCCGCCGCGCGCGACGTGACGGAATCCAAACGGGTGGAAGAGGCCTTGAGACTGGCTACCGCCGCCGCCCAGAGCGCGAGCCGGACCAAATCAGACTTCTTGGCCAGCATGAGTCACGAGATCCGGACGCCGATGAACGCGATGATGGGGGTCGCGGATCTGCTGTCGAAGACCCCGCTCTCGCCCGAGCAGGACAAGTACGTCCGGATCTTTCGCCGGGCCGGTGAGAACTTGCTCAACCTCATCAACGACATCCTCGATCTGTCCAAGGTGGAGGCGTCCCAACTCGAGCTGGAGCATACCGGGTTCTCGTTGAGTGAGTTGCTGGACAAAGTGATGGAGGTGGTGGCGGTCGGCGCCGAGCCCAAGGGGCTGGCGTTGGCGTGCGAGGTGGCCCCGGACGTTCCCACCGACCTCGTGGGCGATCCGACCCGGCTCCAGCAAGTGCTCCTCAACGTCGTTGGCAACGCGGTCAAGTTCACGGCGGCGGGCGAAGTGTCCCTCCGGGTTTCCCGGGACCCCGATTCCGCGGTCCCGACGGCGTTGCGGTTTACGGTGACCGATACCGGGATCGGGATTCCGCCGGAGAAATTGGGCCGGGTGTTTGAGCGATTCACCCAAGCCGACTCCTCCACCACCCGCCGGTTTGGCGGCTCCGGGCTCGGCCTGACGATTTCGAAGCGGCTGGTGGAACTCATGGGCGGACAGATCTGGGCCGAGAGCAACAACCGGGGGAGCGTGTTCTCGATCGTGGTGCCCTTCGAAGCCTGGAACCGGCCGGACTTGCGGCCGCCGGTGGAGGCTGAAAACGGGGGTCCCCGCAGGCCCGTGCCGGCGCTCCGAATTCTCCTGGCGGAGGACTCCGACGACAACCGGACGATTGTCCTGGCGTACTTGGCGGACAGCCCGTATCGGGTCGAGATCGCCGAGACCGGGGCGGTGGCCTGCTCCATGTTTGCGGCCCGCCACTACGATTTAGTCCTGATGGACCGGCAAATGCCTGTCATGGATGGACTGACCGCGACGAGAGCGATTCGAGTCTGGGAACAAGCTCACGGCCGGTCTCCGACCCCGATCATTGCCCTGACCGCCTCGGCCTTGCGAGGCGATCGAGAACTCTGTCTCGCGGCGGGGTGTACCGCCTATCTGACGAAACCAATCACCCAAGCGGCGCTGCTGCACGCTATTCGGGCCGCGACTCTGCCCGTGCCATTTGGGACGAAGGCGGGGATCCAGCCCGAGGTGCTCGGTATGGGCGCCTCCCGGACCTTGGCGGCGTTGGTCCCCGCGTTTCTCCGGGATCGGGAAGCGGATGTCCAGACGATGAGGGACGCCGTGACCCGGGGTGACTTCGCGGCTGTTGCCCGGCTCGGCCACAACATGAAGGGCGCCGGGGCGAGTTTTGGATTCCCGGCCATTAGTGACATCGGCGCCAGCCTCGAGTTGACGGCCAGAAGCGGTGACCCCACGGCAACCGGGCGCTCGGTGGACGATTTGGCGCGCTACCTGGATCAGGTCGAGCCGCCCGTGGTTGGCGCGGTCGCCGCCCGACCGTCTCAGCGGAGCTCCCGCGTCACGCCGCGGCGGATTGTCCTGGTCGAGGACAACGAGTTGTTGCGCGAGGCGTTTCACGGTCTGCTCGAGCGGAACGGGCACACCGTGTCTGACGCAGCGGACGGGATCACCGGACTGGCCCTGATCCTCGCCGAGCGGCCTCCGGTCGCGATCATCGACATCGGCCTTGGTGGAATGGACGGATATGAGGTCGCTCGGAAGGTGCGGGAAGCGCTTGGAAACGCGGTGTTCCTCGTGGCCCTGACGGGATTCGGACAGGCCACCGACCGAGCCCGGTCGTTGTCCGCCGGCTTCGACGCCCACTTGGTCAAGCCGGTCGATATCGACCTGGTTGAACGAATGATCGACGCCAGGGAGCGAGCCGGAGAGGACTAGTCCAGCCGCTCACCCGAACGAGTGATTGTCGGTGCCAGACCGCCCGGTAGACTTCGCGGCGAGACTCCCGGTCGTCTGACCCGATCCCCTCCAAGGAGGAATGATGTCGAACACTGCCGTTTTTGGGATTTATCCGAACCGTACCCAAGTTGAATTCGCGGTGACCCAGCTCCAAAATGATGGCTTCCGGCCCGAGGACATCTCGATCCTGATGGCCCACAACGAGGGAACCAAGGACCTCGGCGTCGAGAAGAGCACGAAGGCCCCCGAGGGCACCGCGACCGGTGCCGCCTCCGGCGCCGTGCTGGGCGGGGCCCTCGGCTGGCTGGCGGGGATCGGGGTACTCGCAATTCCTGGCGTCGGGCCGTTCCTTGCCGCCGGGCCGCTGATGGCGCTGTTAGGCGGCGTAGGGGTCGGCGGCGCCGTGGGCGGCATCGCGGGTGCGGCCATCGGAGCTGGGATTCCGGAGTACGAGGCCAAGCGGTACGAGGGCCTGGTCAAGAACGGTGGCGTGCTGCTTTCGGTTCACGCCGACGACAGCAAGTGGACCGAGCGCGCCAAGGAGGTGTTGGAGCGGACCGGGGCGGAGCACATCGCGTCGACCGCCGAAGCAACCGGTGACTTCGCCAACAGTGACCGGCCTCAGCCGCGGGTCGGTGTCTGAGGCGGAGTAGTCCGTCCTCCCGACGAGGCCCCGGCGCGGTGCCGGGGCCTTGGGCGGGGATCCCTCACAGGCCGGCGACTGAACTACGGTGCAGCGCGACCCGATTACCCCCGGTTTCCTTGGCCAGATAGCAGGCCGTATCGGCGGCTCGCAATACCGCCGCGACGCTGCCGGTTTCGCGGGTGATCGAGACCAGGCCGATGCTGGCACTGATCGAGCCCGGAGTCCCGGCCCCCCATTCGAACCCGAACTGCTCGACGGCCGAACGAACTCCTTCGGCGATGCGCTCCGCCTCGACCGGAGGGCAGTGCTCGAGGAGGATCCCGAACTCGTCGCCGCCGAGGCGGGCCACGGTGTCGCGCTTCCGCATTTTGCGGGTCAAGAGGCCGCTCAACCGCCGAAGCAGGGTATCGCCGGCATCGTGCCCGCCGGTGTCGTTGACCCGCTTGAATCGGTCGAGGTCGAGACACATCAGCCCATGTTCCGCCCCGGTGGCCAGCTCTTTGACCACTCGCGTCAAGCGGCGTTCGAACTCCCGGCGGTTGATCAGTCCGGTCAGCCCGTCATGGGTGGCTTCGTAGGAGAGCCGGCGACTCACTCGCCGTTTTTCCCGTTCATTCTGGATCACGATGACGACGCCCACCTTGCTTCCGTTCCGGTCCCGTAGCGGCGCCGCGGAATCTCCGATTGGGACCTCGGTGCCGTCCCGGCGGAGCAGCAGCACGCCGTCCTCCAAGTCGATCGAGCGTCCTTCCTCGAGGCAGCGAACCGCGGCATTCGGGATCGGGGTGCGAGTGGCCTCGGACACGAGGGGGAGGATCGTATCCAGGGATTGCCCCATCGCTTGCTCGGGATCCCACCCGGTGAGATGTTCGGCCACCGGGTTGAGATAGGTCACGATCCCGGCCAAGTCCGTGGTGATCACGGCATCGCCGATCGATTCCAGGGTGGCGCGGGCCTGGTCGTCGTTCCAGGATCGATTCTGGAAGGGCCGGCGCCACTTGGTGAGGTCGCGGAGGGTCAGCAGCGATTGCCCCTCGTCGCCGGTCCCCAAGGGGCGGCGGGCAAGTTCCACGGGACATTCGCTTCCATCCCGGCGCCGGGCAAAGCACCGGACCGTTCCGCCTGGCGCGGTGCTCGCGGCGTCGGAGTCGAGCAGGAGGTGGAAGCGGTCCGGGACGAACTGGCTCATCGGTTCGCCGACCAAACGGTGCTCCGTCCAGCCAAAGATCCGTTCGGCTTCGAGATTCAATGCGGTCACCAGGCCATGGCGATCAACCACGACCATGGCATCCGGCGCCGCATCGAACAACTGGTGAAAGTCGATCGCCGGGGAGCTCAAGGGCTGGTGACTCGCCCCCGCCGCAGCACTCGGAGGAGCAGAAGCAGCACGACCGCGCCGATGAACGCGACGAAGATGGTCCCGCCCAGACCGCCAATCGGAACCTGAATATGGAGGGCTCCAAAGAGCCAGCTGCCGAGAAAGGCGCCGATGATGCCGATGGCGATGTCGCCAAGAATCCCGTAACCGACGCCGCCGACGGCCAAGCTCGCCAGCAATCCGGCAACCAAACCAACCACGAGCAGAGTGACGATATCCATGGAACTCCTCCTGTTGAGACGACCGTTGTGAGGTCCGCTACCGGGCGGTGACGGTCACGGATTCATCCAGCGTGATGGCCATCACGGTGCCCGCGACGACGACGACGTCACGGTTGGCGGTTTGAACCGCAATCGCGGCGCCGGCCGCGCCACCGACGACGGCCCCGATGATGGTACCCTTCTTGTTGCCGCCGATGACCCGGCCGGCGATGCCGCCGAGAACGGCGCCGGCCGCGGTCTTTTCGACCTCGGCGGCGCCGACCCCCCGCCCCTTGAGGGTGTGCGCCATCGAGGTGATACTGGCCGAGACGGGATAGGTCTGGCCCCCAACCATCACGGAACTGACCAAGACCGTGATTCGGCCGTCGGCCTTGCCCTTGTCATTGGCGGGTTGGAGTTCGGTGATGGTCAGGTTGACGGTCGAGCCCGCGGGAATCACGACCCGGCCTCGACTGTCCTTGACGTCGCTGGACACGGTGGCGGTGAAGCTTTCGCCCGCCTTGTCGTTCCGGGACGAAATGGTGCGGTCGGTGGTCGCTTCGATCGAGGCGCCGGATCCCAGGGTGAGGGTCCGGCTCCGGGGCGGCGCGGGCGGCGGTGCGGGTACCGGTGCGGGCGCCGGGCGGTCGTTGAGCTGGTAGGCGCTGTCGCTCCGGACCAGGTCAATACTGCGGGTGCTGTCAGCCGCCGACTGGGGTCCGCCCTTGCCGCAAGCGGCCAGGAGGCCGGCCATCGCCAGTGCCGCGAATCTGAGCTGTCTCATGGGCTTCTCCGTTTCTGCTCGATTATTACGGCCCCCGTCAGGGAGCCGAGCGTGAACGCCGACCGAAACTCGCCCTCAACGCCAACCTGGGCGCCGACTCGAGGGGTGCCGTTCCCGCTTTTGCTCACCACGGTGAGGGTGCCGGTTCCGTCGTTGATCTGGTACACGCCGATTCCGAGGGCACCGATCGATTCCTTGACCTCGCCCGCGATGCGAACGGTCTTCCCGTCGAATCGGGATGGGTCATCCAGGAGCTCTCGGATCGGCTTGGCTCCGGGACACGCCGTCAGGACCAAGAGGCCGATGGTGGCAAGGGTGGCAATGAATCGATATTGTCGGCCCACACAATCTCCGTGTCAGTGAGGAAAGGGCGCTCGCCCCTTCACCACCAAGTGTACGGCGGGGCCAGGCACCGTAGAATCCATCGGAGGGTGGGTTTGGGGACTAGTCCGGACGACCGATGGTGGATGGCAGGTCAGGCCCCCAGCTTTCGCGATCTTCAGCCATCCTTCAGGGGAGTCACGATGCTATTTCGAATCTCGACCCTAGCGACCGTCGCCGTCGTCGCGTCCGCGTTCGCGGGGACCGCGCAGGCGCAGACCGACCGGTTCCACTTCGGTCCCCGCGCGTCGTATCAGTTCGATCTCAAAGAGTTCGGTATCGGGGTCCAGTTCGGCGCGCCGATTGCCCGCCATCTCGAGTTCTATCCGTCGTTCGATTATTTCTTGGTCGATGTCGGTTCGTTTTGGAATCTCAACGCCGATCTCAAGTATCGGATCGTCAATGAATCCGTCAATTGGCTCTATGTCGGCAGCGGACTCAACATCGCCCGAAGCAGTGTCAGTGTCGTGCACAGCACCAAGGCGGGCGTCAATCTGTTCGCCGGGGCCGAGTCTCTGAAGGGCCGAGTCCATCCGTTCGGCGAGTTCCGGGTCACGGCGGGGAATGGGTCGGCGGTCCAGATCGCCGCCGGACTGAACTTCACCCTCGGGCGCCACTAGACCGAACCGGCCCGGTGGGGACGGCCCAGGGTCCCCGGAGGTAACCGGGCGCCGTCGCCAGGAGCAGGTCGGGGCGGCCAACCGGCTCGAAGACCGGGTCGGTGGCGGTGAAGCACATCACCGCCGCGGCCACCACGGCCTGCATCTCGATTGGGATCTCGGCCCGAATCGGACCCCTCCAATCGTGAGGATCCCTGACCCGGTCGAAGGCCTGGGCCATTTGCTCGTGGGTGAACTCGGGCCGCCGCGGATTGTTGTTCGTGGTCTCGATCATCGTGCCCCCCGGATCCGCGGTGGTGTGGG